>NZ_JBHWGP010000007.1:0-295361 GCF_042733155.1 Streptomyces sp. NPDC059740
ATCAACGCCAACCCCCTACTGCCATGGTCATTCCTCGCCCATACCGGCCTGACCATCCACCCACCACACCCACCGAACTTACGAAAAGATCAGTAGTAGCCCGGCCTGAAGGGGTTGAGGCCCAGCGTCTGCGAGTCAGAGAGGCCCACGATAGCCTGCCGCTGCCGGGCGTCTCGGTTCTTGATCCAGGTGTTGTACTTTGCGTCCGCAGTCGGCTGTGCCAGCCGCTTCGGCTCCGACTCCGCGAAAGCCTTCTTCCTCGCTTCCGCGTCAGCCGCCGCCTGCTTTCGCGTCTGCTCGTGCACCTGGGGGTCATCCGACTTCCACCACGCCGGCACCTCCGACGCAATGCTCTCCACGCCGGTCTCCGTGGTGGGCTCATCGTCGGCGAACGCTGGCGTACCAAGGCAGACAGCCGCGAGGGCGCCGCACACTACGGCCGTGGCCTTCAGCTTCTTCACAGGGGTCAGCCTTTCGTCCGGGCACGGGCATGTCTCGCCCGTGATCAACTCACCTTGACTGAACGACCGGGCCACCGAGGGGACACGCAGAGAAGCTGCGTCGGCCCCTGCGTTTGATCACTTCGGTGACCGGCATGTCGACCGAGTAGGGCAGCCGGCATTCTCGCTTCGGGAACCAGGACACGAAGTCGTGGCTGCGACGGCGTTACCCTCCCCCATGGCCGACCGGGACAACGCAGCGGCCTTGCCGTTGGAGCCGGCGGTGCCGGCGGTCGCGGTCAGGGCGGTGGCCAGGAGGAGGGCGGCGAGTCCGGCGCTGCGGGCGGTGGTGGGTCTGACCCTGCCCCTGCCGGCCGCGCCCGGCTCATCGCCGGGGTGCACCGGTGCATGGTCCGCGGCGACGCCGGGAGCGGGCTATGCCTCGGTGCGCAGGGCTCCACGGCATCCCAAGCAGGCCCGGAAAGCAGCGCAGTCAGGACGCCAATCAACGCAACGCCGCGTCCTCCGCGGCTTCGGTGGATCTGCTGTCTTCGATGCGTCGGGGTCCTCCTTCCACCCCTCCTCAGCCGCTTCATGAAGCGCCAGAACCCGTGCCGGATCGACGCCGACGACCCGCGCCAGCTCTTCCATCGCCTGCCGCGGCGGTAGCGCCTTTCCTTTGAGATAGCGCTCCCAGGAGGCACGGCTGTAGCCCGCCTTGGTGTGCGGCGAAGAGAGGCTCAGCCCACTGTGATCCTTGAACCGTGCAGTTGAACGACGAATCACCGCACCCGCTCATCAACCGAATGGGATAACACCTTCCAAAATGGCATGTTCCACCCCATATCATTCAACAATCCGGTCGAGCATCAGAATCATCTGGCCTTGGGGTCCATTACAGGTGACCTTCGGTCAGCTTGCCTGCTTGTCCACACGCCCCCTCCGTGTCCCAGCCCGTCTCACACAGGGCGGCATCCCAGCAGGTCAGCACGTGGGCCGTCCCATGAAGCCCTCAATCCAATGCGGTTCCTGGCGGCCGGACACCGGTCCGTCGCAGTCTCAATGGTGCAAGCCGGGCGGCGCGGTCCACCCCGCGCTGCCCTCACCTCTACGAGACGGGACACACCCCATGAACCTTCTGCGCAAGCAACTGGCCGTGGTGAGCGCGGCCGCGACGGCAGCCATCGGCGGCTTGATCATCGGTGCACCGGCCGCCCAAGCAGCCGGTGGCACCGCGCCCGCCTGCATCACTCGCGTGGTGAACGGTACGCCCGACGGCTTCTCCGTCTATCTCGACAACAACTGCGGCAAAACCATGCGGGTGAAGGTGATCGTGGACTCCGGGGGCGACAGTCCGTGCTTCACGATGTCGGCCGGTTCCAGCCGGTTGTGGTACTACACGGGCGTCTTCGGACAGTACGGGCGAACCGTCACCTGCTGAGAACGACGGCCGGGTCACAAGGCGACCACAGGTCGGCCGGCACCACAGAAGGAAAGTCACCGGCGAGGCGCTGGCTTCAGCACCGCCTCGCCGGTGATGCAAGTCGGGCGGCGTAGTCCACCCCGCACCCCACCCCCACCAGTACAAGGAGGACCTGATGAACTCTCTGCTGTCCCGAACGGCGATCAGCACTGCCATCGGAGCGTGTCTTCTCTTCACCGGCGCCGCCGCCGCGTCTGCGGACACTGTCATCCATCAGGCAAGCGCTGGCGGTACTGCGCCCGCCTGCATCACCCGCGCCGCGTCCGATCTGGGAGGTTTCGTGTATGTAGGTAACCACTGCGGGAAAACGATGCGAGTCAAGGTCATCATCGATTTCGGACCCGACTCGTCCTGTTGGAAGCTGGCGCCGGGGCAAGTAAGCCGTCACAACTATTACGGGTCCTACGGCAGGACCGTCACCTGCTGATGCCTGCCATTTGGATTCGTCCAAGCCTGATCAGCGCAGCATCCGGTCGTCCTGAGCGCCGTACGACCACCGTCCGGTAGCCGGTCCTGCTCGCTGCGGTCCCGCTCAGGCACCCCGCCGGGCCGTATCTCTGGCGTAGCCCACCCCGCGCCCCGCGAGAGAGGGTCGGGGGTACTCAGCGCCGCGACGAACCGAGACCACTGACCGCCCGCCCGTCGTCAAACGATGGCGCCCTCAGGTGATCAACGCCACCCACGGATGATCATGTGATCGTGGAGGCACGGGTGCGTGACCACGGGTTCTCGCCAGCTCAGCAGGACCGAGATAGGGAAACGCTGGCGCGAGGGGCAGTCGTTCAGCATGATCGGGCGGGCGCTCGGGGCGCCGATGCCGCACGCCCGTCGGTTCCTGTACCAGAGCGGTGGCGTCCGCCTTGCTCTGCAGGCGCGGTCATAACGGCATCTGAGCGGCAGCGAGCGCGAGGAGATATCCCGCGGCCTCGCCGCCGGGGAGTCGGCCCGGCAACTGGCCAAGCGGCCGGGCCGATCTCCTTCGACCATCTCGCGCGAGATCGCCCGCAACGGCGGCCGGGACCGCTACCGAGCCGCGTCGGCCGATGCGGCCGCCTACGAGCGCGGGCGCCGCCCCAAGCAGGCCGAACTTCCCCAGCAACCTGCTCTACGCGCTCTGGTAGGACCTGCACGAGTACCGCCACTCCCCCTGACCCACCTCGGTGAGCAGGGCGCCTCGCTGCTGATGCTGATGTCGAAGTCCCGGCACAAGAAGCCGGAGAACGTCCGCCCGCTACTTCAAGCTTTCACCAGAGGCGATCGCCGAACTCACCGGCCTGCTCGACCTCGGAGACATCCGCCGCTGAACCGTCGACACCCGGCAGGGTAGGCCGCGGGGACGGGGCCGTTCGGAGGCGGGGTTCGTATTCAGGACGCGCGGGTGCCCGTTGGCCGCTCGGGGGCGATGAGCGAGGAGGCTGCCGGCGGGGAAGGGCTTCAGCCTTGGCGGCTGGGGAGCATGGCCAGGGCCTGGGAGCGCTGTGCGACGAGGTCGTCGTAGGTGCCGTCGCGCTCGGCCCAGCGGTGCATGAGGACGGCCTTCACGAGGATTTCGTGAGGGGTGGGGTTCTCCGAGAGCAGGTGCATGACCTCGGTGGCGAAGTCGTCGAGCGGCAGTGCGTGCGGGTTGACCTTTTCCTGGCCTGCTGTGGCGACGGCCGGGGGGACGAGTTCGACGACGCCGACACCGGTGCCGTCGAGCTGCGCGCGCAGTGCCTCGGAGTAGGCGTGCACTGCGGCCTTCGAGGCGGCGTAGCTGGGCATGGGCGGGAACGGCAGGAAGGCGATTCCGGAGGTGACGGTGATGAAGGTGCCAGTGCCCCACTGGACCAGGTGGGGGGTGAAGGCGTCGATGACTCGGATGGTGCCGAGCAGGTTGGTGTCGATCGTCGTCTCTGCCACCTCGAAATGCGCGGGGTCGCGCAGGTCCTCCAGGAGCATGACCCCCGACATGGTCACCACGGTGTCCAGCTCGGGGTATCGGGCGAGCACGGCATCACGAAATGACGCGACGGAGGCACTGTCGGTGACGTCGACACCGAACGTGCCGAAACCTTCCCCGGCAAGTTTCGAGAGTGCCTCCGGGCTGCGGCCGGCAACGGCCACGGTGCTGCCCGCTGAGGTGAACCGGCGGGCCAGCTCTCGCCCGATACCCGAGGTTCCACCGACGATGAGAACGGTGCGGTTGGAGAGATCCACGAGATCTACCTTTCAGACCAGGGCGCCGACGGCGTTCAGGCCCGCGGCGCAGACAGTGATGTTCTCTGTTTCCTTGAAAACGGTGCCACCACAGTCTTGACGGCATTCGCTGGATGTGGCAGGCCCCCGTTTTCCCTGGTCCTGTCAGGGCCCCCTCTGAGATGCGCGCACCGCATTACGGTGTCGGTATGAAGGATGAGGAATCCGGCAACCGGCTCGGCAGCTACCTTCGTGCCCGGCGTGAGCTGGTCTCCCCGGCGCAGGCAGGACTTCCACCCGGCGGCAACCGCCGCGTGCCCGGCCTGCGCCGCGAGGAAGTCGCCCTGCTCGCCGGAATCAGTCCCGACTACTACCTGCGCCTGGAACGGGGCCGTGACAAGAATCCCTCGACCCAGGTGCTCGAATCACTCGCGCACGTCCTGCAGCTCGACGACATCGAGCGGGCCTATCTGCACGGCCTCGCGGCGGCACGCCCCAGGGCGCGGCGCCGCAAGCGGCCCGAACATGTACCGGCGCGGGTGCACGAGCTGCTCGCCCACCTTGAGATCCCCGCGTTCGTCGAAGGGCGTGCGTTCGACGTCCTGGCCTCCAACCCCATGGCCGTCGCGCTCTCCCCCCGCCTGCGGCCCGGCCAGAACCGGCTTCGTTCCCTCCTCCTTGATCCCGAGGAACAAGCCTTCCATCACGACTGGACGAAAGCCACCGCTGACTTCATCGCCGCCCTTCGCACCACCATCGGGGACGACACCGACAACCCCCGGTTCGTCGAACTCGTCGGAGAGCTCGCACTGTCAAGTCAGCGGTTCCGCACCCTGTGGGCCCGCCACGACGTCCGCAGTCTCGACGGAGGCACCGCCACGCTCCACCACCCCGTCGTCGGTGAACTACGCCTCCACCGCGACAAACTCCCCATCGACGACGTCATCCTCGTCGTCTACTACCCCGACAAGGACAGCGACAGCGACGAGAAACTGCGGCTCCTCGCCGCACTCTCACACACCGAGTCCGCCACCACAGCGCACGACAGGCCGGCGAAGTCCCCGCGCCCGGAGAAACCTTGACGAATACGCGCCGCCCCGGCGTCGCAGCCGGAACGCGCGCGCCACGGGTTCATCCACCCGCGAGATCGCCCCGGGCTCTGATCACGAGCCGTCTGCGTCGTCCTTGTCGCGCAGCGGTCGCAAGCCCCCCGGGCAGCTCGGGGAGTTGGAAGGAGTACCGGCCGAGCATGTTGATGTGGTGCCGCACAAACGGAGAGAGGCGAGCCACGTCCTCATCACGGACATCGAAGCCGTCCGCGCGCAACTGGTTCACCGCGGCGTCCATGTACCTGGTGTTGAAGAGCACGAGGGCGTTAAGGGGCCCGAGCAATATGCCCGCCGGGGCCGCGTGGTCTGGCACCGCACCTCGCGGCCTTGCCGAAAAGCCCTGGTAGCTCCGCTACGAGAACTCTCCGGCGCCTTGCGATGCACCGCACCGGACCACGCGACCTCATCGGACGCTCATATGGCAAGGACCCCTGAGGACCAGGCCCAGGGCGCCGATCTGGTCCTCCGGGCCCGTCACATGAGACGGAAGATGCGCCAGGACTTCAGTCTCGCGACGCTTCGTTCGACTGGCGCCCGCGCCGCAGACAGGGCCTGGTTCATCGTCTGCTGGGTCGCGGTGAGGACCTGGTGCGGGAGCCGTCTGACCGGCGTGGTCACCCAGGAGCCGGCGCCGATGTAGGCGCGGTCGGCGAGAACTGGAATGCCGAGACCTTCGCAGATCCGGATGACGCGGTGGGTGCGGGCCACGGTCAGGCCGTGGTCTGGCCGGGAAAGGCGGGCGAGATCCACAGCACCTGCCCGCGGGGCCGGCCACGACCTGCACTTTCACCCCGTGACGGCGGTGCTTCCGGGAAAAGTCGGCCCGGCTGGCTCGCACGCCCGTCTGCCCCGGTGATCCCCTCGGCGGTCTGGCGCGCGGCAGCCTCATCCGCGTCGAGGACCGCAACCGCCACACCGCGGACGGCGAGACCGTACGCGATGGCGCGTCCGATCCCGCCGCCGGGCCCAGCGGCCAGGCCGACCCTGGAGTCGCTCACGCCAGCGTCTCGTGGTTCGCCCACGCCGCCTTGAACGGGTAACGGGTACGCCAGGCGTCGAAGACCTCGCCGACCTCAGGCGCGGCAAACAGGGCTCCCAGCGCCTCCACGTCGGCGGCGCCGAGCTGGACGACGGCCGTGGCGATGAATGCCGGGATCTGCTCCTCGCCAGGGACCGGGATATGGCGCTGTGCAGCGAACGTCTGGAGCACGCCGGTCCCCTTCGCGGCCTCTTCGAGGTCCGCGAGGTACTGGTTAAGCTCGGATTCGGGAATCGGTTCGGTGAACTGAACGAACATGGTGTGTTGCAGCATGTTCCCATATGACCACCGGGTACCCAGCCTCGTCCAAGACCTCTTCAGCAGGTTTTTGATAACCTGGAGGAATGGATCTTTTGGAGATCAGGGAGCTACGGCACTTCGTCACCGTTGCCGAGGAGCTGCACTTCGGCCGTGCCGCCGACAGACTCGCCGTGGCGCAGCCCGCGCTGTCGAAGACCATCAAGCGCATCGAGTCCCGGCTGCACGTCACTCTCTTCGACCGCACCAGCCGCAGCGTGGTGCTGACGCCCGCGGGTGCCGCTCTGCTGGAGCACGGTCGGCATGCGCTGAACGCGATGACGGTCGCCGTGCAGAACACCCAACACGCCACCGGTGACGCACCGCTCAGGTTCGTGATCAAGCCAGGAGGGGATGCGGACCTGCTCTCCGGAATCCTCGCCGCCTATGCGGAGCAGCCCGGCGCCCGACGGGTCGACATTCTCTTCAGCGGCGCCACTGACCGCACCGATCATCTGCATGACGGGCGCGCCGACGCGGGCCTGCTCTACGCCCCGTTCGATGACCTCGACGGGCTGGCCACCGAGACCCTCCATGTCGAGGACCGGGTGGCCATCCTCCCCGAAGAACACCGGCTGGCCGGGCACGACATCGTCTCTCTGGGTGACCTCGCTGACGAGACCTTCCCGCGGTGGCCGGGCGTCCCCGGCAGCGGAAGCGGTCCCGAGATCACCGTTGCCAGTGAACTCATCGCTCTGGTCCGGATCGGCCGCGTCGTCGCCGTCCTGCCTCGCTCACTCATCACGCCAGTTCCGCCGGGCATCGTGTGCGTCCCTGTCCCCGACGCGGGACCGAGCCGCATCGTCATCGCCCGCCGGGACGACGACCACCGCGACCACGTCACCGCACTCATCGCTGCCGCCGCATCACTGCGTCATCGGACCTAGGCCAGCCTCCTGCCTGCCGAGTTGGCCCTTGTGCTGAGTACGGAGGGGCGGGCGGCGGGGATGGACCGTGCCGGACGGGCCGTGGGAGACGCAAGGCCGCGGCTGCCGACGGCCCGAGTCCGTGCGCAGGCAGCGGGGCCTTGAACACCGACCGTGAGGTGGGCTTCGTGGCGAACGCCTAAGTGTGGACAGCGGATGCGCCCGGCGGTCCTTACCCCGCGCTTCGAGACGTCGAAGTCGACTGTGCACCAGGGGGCATCGTCTGGTCGAGAGCCAGGGCTTGAAGCCGAACGCATCAGAAGATTCCACGACGACACCCTGTCCGCGGGGCCATGGGGTGAGCGCGTACGGGCGCCGGGTTCACGGATCGCAGTCGCCTACCCCGCTCCTGCGCATGCCTCTGCCTCAGCCAGGTACCGCGCCACCGGGCCCAGGGTCAGCATCCCGCTGGCGGCGCCGGCGTGTTCTGCACGGGCGTCTCGCAGAGCAGACGCAGCGCGTGCGGCGGTTTGGCGCTCGCCGAGGCGTACGGCGGCGCGGGCGGTCAGGCACCACATGGCCTCCTGCATGTGGTCACGGGGTGGTTCGGGGGCCGCGGCGAGGGCGGTACGGGCCTGCTCACCCAGGCCCTGGGCGAGCAGCACGAGGGGGCGCGTCCAGGGGGTGTAGGGACCCCAGTCGAGGTGTGGGTCGGTGGGCGCCGGCCGGTCATGCAGCAGGCGCAGTCCCAGTAGGGCGAGCGGGAACAGGCCGCGGTGCAGCCCCGGCATACCGGCCGTACGGAGGGCGTCCTCGGCATGGCGGTAGTGCGCTGCTGCCGTGGCGGCGGTCGGTCCGCCAGGTTCGGTGCTTCGGGCGGCTGTGGCCCGGGCCCTGAACCACCCGGTGAGGATGGGGACCAGGGGTGACTCGGTGGTGGAGGCGAGTTGGTCGGCTGCATGGGCGTGTGGGGCTGCGGCGTCGAGGTCTCCGAGGGCCGAGGCGGATTGCAGGCGGACGAGCCGGCCGAGCAGGGCGAAGTTCGGCAGCTGGTGCCGGGTGGCCAGGTCGAGGATCTCGGCGCCGGTCCTGTCTCGCGCCGCCGCGAGCCCGGGACGTGTGAAGGACTGCAGGAACACCCCGTTGAGGGCGAAGGCCAGTAGGGCCGGATCGGACAGGTGCCGTGCCAGTTCCTCTGCCTGTCGCGCCGCCTGCTGAGCTCGTTCCAGCTCGCTCCCGGACAGATCGGCGCTGCGACTCTCGACGGCGACCGTGGCCAGGAGGCGGGCACGCAGGTCGGCGGGGCCGTCCGGGCCGAGCCTGGTGAGGGTGCGTTCGGCAGCTTCGACGACGGCGCGGGACTGCTCGAGGTCGTCGGCACGGCTCCAGATGGCGGGGACGTCGTAGGCACCGATGGTCCGGGCGGTCAGAGAGAGGTCTCCCGTGCGTTCCGCCGCATGGATGGCGGCGAGGCGGTCGCGCCGAGCGCGGATGAGTGCGTCGCCACCCGCCAGCGCGAGAGTGCGGGCCAGATCCGTGGTGGTGCGCGGACCGAGGCGGACACCGTGGCCCGTCCACGCGGTACGTGCGCCTCCCGAAGCCGCCGTCCCGTTGAGGATGTCCGTCTCCAGCCGCCGGAGGCCGGCTCCGGGGTCGAGTCCGAGCTGGTCGACGAGGGTCGTGCGGGCGCGGCGGAGGATGGCCAGTGCGTCGCCGCGGCGGCCCGCGCGGTACAGCGCGCGGGCAAGCAGCTCCCAGCCCTGCTCGCGCCAAGGATGCTCGGCGACATGGGCGCCCAGTTCGGCGACGAGGTCGGCCCCTCCCCCGGAATCGAGGAGGATGTGTGCGCGGAGCTCCACCCCCTCCAGTCTCAGCTCCTCCAGTCGGGTCCGCTCGCGCTGCGCCCAGGCGGAGCCGGTCACATCCGCGTAAGCGGGTCCGCGCCAGGTCGCGAGTGCCGCGCTGAGGTCGGTCACCGCGTCGGGGTTGCGGCGGGCTCGGGCCAGGGCGTCCTGGAACCGATGGACGTCCACGTCATCGCGCGGCAGGCGCAGCGCGTAGCCGGGCCCTTCGGTGACGATCACGCGCGGCGGATTGCGGGGCGGCCGGTCGGGTTCGAGGGCGCGGCGCAACGCGGCGACGAACGTACGCAGAGCGCCCACGGCGCGGGCGGGCGGATCGGTCCACAGGTCGTCGACAAGGGTGTCGGTGGTGACCATCCGTGCCTCGGCTGCGACGAGCCGGGCGAGTACCTCACGATGGCGGGGCCCGCCCAGGTCAACCGGGCTGCCGTCGTCGTGGAGGGCCCGCACCACACCGAGCACGTCGATTCGCATGCCCCCATCCTCCGTCCCAGGGGCCGGCTGCGCCCAACCGTACTGATCGGTTGCTGATCGCCGTCGCCCAAGCTGCTCCGGTCAAGCCCCCGACCCGAAAGGTGGTCCCTCATGACGCTCACCATTCCCGGCTTCGAACAAGTCCGCCTGCCCGGTGCGGACGGTGTGGAGCTGGCCGCAGCTGTCGGCGGCAGTGGGAGCCCGGTCGTCCTGTTGCACGGATTTCCTCAGACCCACCTGATGTGGCGACACGTTGCCGAGCGGCTCGGCGACGAGCACACCGTGATCTGCCCTGACCTGCGGGGTTACGGCGCCAGCGACAAGCCTGCGGCCACCGGCCCCGATGTGTACGCCAAGCGCACCATGGCCGCGGACGTCGTGGCTCTGGCGGCGGCGCTCGGCCACGAGCGCTTCGCCCTCGTCGGGCATGACCGAGGCGCCCTGGTCGCCTTCCGAGCAGGGTTGGACCATCCTGAGACCGTCACACACCTGGGCATCCTCGACATCGTGCCGACGCTCGACATGTGGAACGTCCTGCACGGTGCCTCCGCGGCGGTCGGCTACCACCTCTTCCTGATGGCGCAGCCGCCGGGCCTGCCGGAGGCGATGATCGCAGGCAGTGCAGACGTGTTCTTCGGCTCGTTCCTGGACGCCTGGGCCAACGATCCGACCGCCTTGCCCAAGGAGGTGCGTGCCGAATACCTGCGCGCGAGCGCGGCGGCGGTGACGTCGATCGTCGCGGACTACCGGGCCTCGGCGGACATCGACGTCATCCACGACCAGGCGGACCTGGACGCCGGGTCGCAACTGGCCATGCCCGTGACGGTCGTCCAGCAGGACTGGGGCGCGCAACTGGGCTACGACGCTGCGGGTGTGTGGAAGGCGTGGGCGCCGGACCTGGACCACCGGCTGACCCGCGCCGGGCATTTCATGGCCGAGGAGGCACCCGAGGAGGTCGCGGCGGCGATCCGGGACCTGCTGGCCCGCTGAGCCTCCTGCTTGCGACTCGTCGGCTGGGCCACGCCGGCCGGCGAGTGCCAGGTTCTCGGCGCCCAGCAGTCTCTTCTTGCGCCGGGTACCCAGGAAACGCCAACCGGCCCGCACTGGGCAACGAACGTTGCCTGGTGGCCGGGCACGCTGCCCCACGGCGGACCGGACCGCTGGGGGCTGGTGTTCGCCATCTCATGAGGCCGCAGACGTCCGTACCGGTAGGCCGCGCCACTCGTCTCGTAGCCCTCATGGGCGACTGATGTGGCCGCACGGTCGGTTCGTTACGGGCGGGACAGGACGCGCTTGTGGACGCGCAGGCCACCGACATACCGGGGCAGCAACAGCGCTGCCTTGTCGTCGCCGAAGCACGGGCGGCGTAGCACGCGGCTTGTCCGAGGGGCGGGGAGCGTAACGCCGTACTCCTTCGGCAGCGGCAACAGCGCCTCCGGGGCGGGTCTGCTCGGCCGGTCACGATCCGGGACAGCGTGCTGGGCGGGAACGCCGTTCCAGCCTCGCCGCCGTCCCCTGCTCTTCTCCACCCTGGGGTCTCCCGCGCCGTCGGCCTGCTGAGCGTCCCCTGCGCGCCGCCCGGCGGCCCCCGTCCCAGCGACGTCTTCGACCAGATCGGCGGCCCTGAGCAGGAGTTCTACATCTCCTGCTTCCAGGAGACCGACCGTGCCGAGGCGGAGATCGAGTCCGTGTCCGGGGGGTGGCTCGCGGGCTTCTACGCCGCCTTGTCCGCCGACACCATGCCCCAGGGCGAGTCCGACCCGCACTTCGTCGCCCGCGGCGGCCGACTGCGCGGCCGCTTCCCCACAGGGGTCCTCCCGAACTGGCTGTGCGAGGACGACCTCGATGTCTACGCCGGGGAGTACGAGGACACAGGGGCCACCTGCGCACTCAACCGCTACCGCAACAGGGACCGAGACTGGGAGGACCTGGCCCCGCACCAGCCGTCCCTGTTCATCGGCGGCAGCCTGGACGCCTCCACCACCTGGGTGTCCGACGCCATCGACGCCTGTCCCACCAGCCTCCCCACCCTGTCGTCCTCCCATCTCTTGGACCGCTGCGGCCACTGGATCCACCAGGAGCGCCCCCACGAGGTCAACCATCTGCTGGTCGACTGGCTCACCACCCTCCAGCCAGAGCTGCGGGACCCGGTGGTCAGGCCGTAGCGGCTCGCGAGCGAGGAGAAGCGGGAGGAGGACGTGGCGGCCAGCGCATGGCCGCCCTCCTGGTTGCGTTGCTGACGACGATGCGCGAACACCGGTTGCAGACCACCATCGCATCGTGGAAGCCGAAGTGTTCTCGCGCGGTCTGAGCCGGTGGCGAAGCGTCTTCACCTCCCCGCCCCTGACCGGTGTCCGGAGCGGGTGTGGTCGGGGTGGTTGTGCGGGAGTACGCGCCCGAAAAGCGGCGCTGTTCACAGCGGTTCACGCACGGCAAGAGGGCCCGGCCGCTTTGTGCGACTGCCGGGACGACCTCGCGGGGGTGCTCGGCGGCGGTGTCACGGAGGACGGCGGTCAGGTCGACGTCGGCTGCTGCGCGTTCCTGCATGCCGTCGGTGTAGAGGATGAGGTGGTCGCCGGGCCGCAGGTCGAGTTCCGGTACCTGGCAGGTGGCGTGGTCGGAGCCGAGCCCGGGCACGCCGAAGGACAGGTCGGAGTGGAGGTTCTTCCCGCAACCGCGACTCCGCTCACAGCCACACTCCCGGTCGGGAACCGCGTCCGCTGCGCAGCGGAGGCGTGGGCGTGGGCGTGGAGCTGCGGGAATGGGAGGGCTTGGCTCGAAGGTAGGGCACCCGGAGGTCCGGGGCCGGCAGGCCGCCCCGCCGGCCGCGCCGCGGCTGACCCCTCGGGCATGGACGAGAGCGGATCCTGGAGACTACGACGACGTCCGGGCCTTCCTCCGCCCGGAGTGAGAGCTCGTCCCGCGGGTCGGCCGGCGCTGCCGCTGTTCGGACCAGCTTCTTGTACACCTCACACCTTGGTGACGCACTGTGGCCGGGGAGGTTCACCGTGGCCGGGGACCGGGCGGTGAAAGAGGGCACCGGGTCCCAGTCGCCGACCGGGTGGGGGGAGCGTGTGAGCCGGCCCTACCCGGTCATCAGAGCCACACACCGCCCCGCCCGGGGCGGAGCCGGGTCCAGGACGGGTGGGAGGGCGACGGTGGTGCGCGGGCAGACGCCGGCCCGCTTGGTCATCGCCTGATCTTCGACATCGCCCACCGGGAGGCTGACCTGATGGAGTTCGCTCGGAGCCCTTGTCAGGAGTTGCGGATGGAGTCGTTCGTATCGGTGATGGTGTCGCTCAAGTGGAGTAGGTAGGAGCCTGCCGTGATGCCTTGCAGGATGCTGCCGGCGGTTGCCTCAGCGGTCAAAAAGCTTGAATCCAGGACATGAGCCTCATACGCACCCAGGTTGCTGAACTGGCCGTGCAGTGAGCGGATCGGCTCGGGGTCGGTCAAGGCGTCGCCGGCCCGGCTCGTTGCCCGTTCCACTGTGGTGCGCTGGTCCGGCCGGAGGATGACGTAGCTCAGCGGCAGGTCCCGCTCCCGGGCCGTCGCGCGGAAGGATTCGATGAACCAGGGCCCGACGACGCCGTCGCAGATCACCTGGTAGCCGCCCTGGGCATAGCCGAACGCTGCTGCGACCAGTACCTGCACCACCACCCGGTTCTGCTCATGTGCTTCGGGCAGGTAAGGCGCGATCCAGCCTCGCTTGATGTAGCGCCAGAAATCGTCGCTGTGCAGGTGGACGCTGTGGGGCAGGTGATCCGCCAGCAGGTGCGCCACGGTGCTCTTACCGGCTCCAGGCGGCCCGGTCAGGACGATCACCTGGCCACGGCGAGAGGATGCCCGAGGCAGGGGCGGTGTGTTCATGCCGCCACCGTGCCACGCTCGACCAGCACACCGCTTGCGGTTTTGGCACCCGCGCGAACCTCTTTCCGTCCTTCCGGTGGTCAGTCCGGGGCGTCCAGGAGGGCCGAACGCTCGACGAACTCGCCATGTTCGTCATCGCCGTCAACCAGTCGCCGGCCGTCCGCAGGGCGGCGGGATGACCGTGAGACGCGGACGGCGAGGAATCTCCGCAGGCCCGGAGGGCTCCGGCCGTTCACGGAGGAGCCGGTTATGCCCGCAGTCCGGCCACTGCCGTGTCGATCGCCGCCATGGCTGCCGCCCTGTCGAGTCCCGCCCTCGATACGAGCGACAACCCCTGGACGAGGTAGAGCAGGAGCTGCGCCTGGGCCTCGGGAGAGTGGGCGTCCGTGACCTCTCCGGCGGCCTGTGCGCGGCGGAGTGCGCCGGTGACGATGTCGGTGAACCGGCGGTAGGAGCGGGTGACGATCTGTGTGGCTTCGCTGTCCTGGGGGACGAGCTCGGCGGTCGTGTTGCCGACCAGGCAGCCCTGCGGCGCACCCATGTCGGAGACCAGTTCGTCCAGCCGCGCAGGATGGGTCAGGACCTCACGCAGGGCGGGCAGGAGCGGGCTGGTGTCGAGTGCGGCAGTCAGGTGCCGCTCGTACACCTCCCAGTAGAGCCTGACGGCTTCGAGGTAGAAGCGGCGCTTGTCACCGAATGCGCCGTAGAGACTGCCGCGCTCGACGGCCAGCGCCTCGACCAGGTCCTGGATCGAAGTCGCCCGGTATCCCCGGGACCAGAACAGTTCGAGTGCGCGCTCCAGCGTCCGTTCCTTGTCGAACTCGCGAGGGCGTCCGGTTCGTGCCACGTGCTTCATGCTACGACTTCTTGACTGTCCGTTCAAGAAGACGTAGCTTCCACCCCAGACTTCTTGAACGGATGCACAGAAGTGGGCCGCTCCTGGCCGGCCTGAAGGGTGGAGCAATGGAATTCGCAGGCAAGACGGCTCTCGTCACCGGATCCGGCGCGATCGGCGGACTCGGGCACGCGACGGCCAAAGTGCTGGCCGCGGGCGGGGCCGACCTGATCCTCACCGGCACCGATCCGGAGCGCGGCGCCCAGGTCGTGGAAGACCTCCGCGCAGGTGGCGGCGAGTCCGCCGGGGCAGTGCGTTTCATCGCTGCCGACGTGTCCGACGTAGCGGGCGTGCGACATCTGGCCGAGGGCGCCGGGGCTGTCGACATCTTGGTCAACAACGCGAGCGTCATGACGTTCGCCGCGACCACCGGGCAGGACCTCGCGAGCTACGACGCCGCGTTCGCGGTCAATGTGCGTGCCCCGTTCCTGCTCACCGCCCTGCTCGCGGAGAGGATGGCCGCGGGCGGCGGCGGAAGCATCGTCAACGTCAGCTCCACCGCGGCCGGCCTCGGCATGCCGGGCATGGCCGTCTACGGCGCCACCAAGGCGGCGCTCGAATCGCTGACCCGTACCTGGGCGGCGGAATTCGCCGAGTCGAACGTGCGGGTCAACACCGTTGCGCCGGGCCCGATGCGCACCTCGAAGGTGATCGCGGCGATGGGCCCGGACATGGGCGGCATGGGTCTGGCAACCGCGCTCAAGCGCACCTCCGACCCGGCCGAGGTGGCCCACGTGATCGCCTTCCTCGCCAGTGACCGGGCCAGTTACATGACCGGAGCGATCGTGGCCGCCGACGGCGGACGCACCGCAGTCTGAAAGAAGGAGACAGAACCATGAATCGTCTTGCGGGAAAGCATGCACTGATCACCGGGGGAACAAGCGGCATCGGGCTGGAAACGGCCCGCGAATTCCTCGCCGAGGGAGCGACTGTCGCCATCACCGGCCGCTCGCAGGAGAAGCTGGACGCGGCGGCCCGGCAACTGGACGGCCCACTGCTGACCGTCGCCAGTGACGCCGGCGACGTACCCGCCCAGGCGGCACTCGCGGCGCGGCTCCGGGAGGAATGGCCGAAGCTCGACATCCTGATGAGCAACGCAGCCGACGTCACCCACCTCCCGATCGAGGCATGGACCGAGGAGGCGTTCGACAGGCTCCTCACGACCAATCTCAAGTCGCCGTTCTTCCTGATCAGAGACCTACTGCCGCTCTTCTCGCAGCAGTCCTCGGTCATCCTCGTCGGCTCGGTCTCCGCGTACATCGGACATGAGAACGCGACGGTCTACGGCGCGGCCAAGGCCGGCCTGCTCTCCTACACGCGCGGGCTGACCCATGAGCTGAAGGACCGGGGCATCCGCGTCAACGGACTGAGCCCGGGCCCGACCATCACCAACGCGTTCGCGTCCCTCGGCCCCGAGCGACAGGCCGGCCTCTACGAAGAACTCAGGCGGACCGTGCCTCTCCACCGCCTGGGAACCGCCACCGAACTGGCGAAGGCCGCGGTCTATCTCGCCTCGGACGAATCCGCCTACACCGCAGGCACCGTACTGCGGGTCGACGGCGGCATCGGGCAACTCGCTTACTGACTGGTCATCCCGGTATGAGTCGTTCTTGATGTAGACGTACGCGTTCCCACCGAGTTCAGTGAGGTCGAGACGCCAGCCCGGCGTCACCTCGGTGAAGGTCAGCTCGGTGGGTTCGGCACGACGAGGACGCGGGGAGTGGCGCCGGACACAGGGTCCCCTTCAACTTCACAGCAGCTTGCCCGCGGGGCCGATCACGGCTTGCACACTCACGCCGTGGGGCGGTGCTTCCGGGAGAGGGCCGCCTGGCTGTCATCGACCCGGTCGCACCCGGGAAGCACTCTGTCGAGCCCGGGACCGCCCCCCGCAGGGCCTACAGCACCCCAATCACCCACCCGGCAGACATGGATGGTGAGGCAGCACACGGCACGGACCGGGACGACGGTGAGGCCGGGCAGGAATGTCCTGCCCGGCCTCACCGTCGTCCTGCCCCCGCCGCACCCGGCAGTCGGGTGGCCGTCCCCGGAGCTCCAGCGGCTGGGTGGGAACGGTCAGCCACGCGCCGGTCGGTACGCACAGTTGACGTTGTCCATCGAGCCGTAGCGGTCGGCGCCCGCTCCTCAGGCCACGGCAGCGGTTCCGTCGACGCCGTCGGTGGGCAGGCCGAAGACCCCGCCGAGCGAGGCACCGGACAGCACGGCCCCAGCCCGGGCCGGGGCAGGGGATGCCCGTCCGCTCCTCCAGCGGCCGTCCGGGCAGCGGCCGCCGCGCCGGGCCGCGTGCCGAGCGCCTGTTGCCGGGCTCGCGTCGTACGGGAGCGAAGAAGGCCGCCCCGGCGCACATGCCCGCGCCTGTCGGCGCGTACCCGTACGGCCCGCTGCTCGGCGTCGACGCTGGACGCCGACCGTGCGGTCACCGGCTGCGGCGTCGGCGGCCTGATCGTGTAAGTGCCCGCCAAGTCCATGCTCGCGCTGGTCGGATGGACATTGCCCGAGGCACAGCTCAGGATGGGGAGGCTGCACGGTTCCGGCAAGGACGCCGCGCCTGTGCACTCGACGGCGGGTCCGCGACGACGACCGCTGCACCGGTGGCGAGGAGAACCTCCGTGCCGGTAGTGGTACTCCCTGCTACGTCCGGGAAGGGAGGGTGCGGGGCGGGCACGGCGAGCGGCGGCGGGTTTCGGGGCCCCTGCAGTAGGCGGCGGCCCCCCCATTTTCCCCCCAGCAGCAGACGGCCGGCCCCTGCGGTGACGGCCGCACCCGGCTCCGCCCGGGCCACAGGCCTCAGGCGGACACGCCTCGTGCGGCTGTGCGCGTCATGGCGTCCGTGGGCAGGCGATTGCCATCTTCGCCGAGGTCTGGCGCCGCTGCCGGCCCCGGGGGCCGTGCGGCGCGTCGGTGGTGGTGGTCGCGCATCGCCTCCTCACGCCAGGAGGCGAAGGTGGGGTCGGCCAGCCTGTCGCGGAACCGACCGACGCCCATCCAGCGCAGCACGGCCCCGGAGCGGTCCAGGGGGAAGTAGGTCTCCCCGGGCCCGGTGCCGCCGGAAACCGGCACACCGGGTGGCTCGGGCGTCCACCCCAACGCGAGGACCGTGTCCATCGAACGCAGACTTCCGAGGATGCCCGGCATCTGTCGAGTCCGCCTTCCCAGGTCCAGGTGTTCCACCTGGAGCGGCCCGGTGTCGTCGCGCGCGTCCAGGGAGGTGGTCAGGTCCCCGCCCGCCTGCCCGGCGCGCCCCAGGACGACCTTCTCCTGCATCAGCGCCTTGCCGGTGCCGCGCAACCGGATGCGTGTGCCACGGTGGGTGGCGACCTCGTCGGAGACCACGAACGGCATGCCCGCCCAGGTCAGGACGGCTCCGTCGCCCACTTCGGCGTCGATCGTCCAGGACGAGGGAGCCTCGCCTTCGTAGGCGACCGTGCCGGTCCTCTCCACGACGTCGAGCCAGGCGCCGGGGGCGACGTCCACCTCGATACGGACCTCGTCGCCGGCCAGCAGCAGCGCCCGGGTGGCGATCAGGCCCACTCGGGCTCCGTCGCCGTCCTGGTCCATGGTCCGCACCGTCAGGTGCCCGGTCGTGTGGTGGACACGGCTGCGGCTCTGCCCTGGTGTGACGCTCAGGCGGGTCGGGCCGGTCACGCGCCCCTCCCGGCTTCGGCCGGGGCCGGGTCGTGCGTGTGGGTGGCACCGGCCGCGTGGGGGTGCGTGTGGGCGCCCTCGCCGTGCTGACCGGTGTGGAAGTGCGGAGCCATCGGACCGGGGTCGACGGGAGTGTGGTCGCCGGTGCGGTAGTGGGCGAGGGTTTCGCGGACCCAGCGGGTCAGCGTCCGGATGGAGGCCTCGTCGTGTCGGGACAGCGCGACCACCGGGGCGCCTTGGCGGGCCTCGCAGCCCTCGCGCGTCATACGCTCGACGTCCACGCCCACGTGCTCGCCCAGGTCGGTCTTGTTGACCACGAGCAGGTCGGCGCGGGCGATGCCGGGCCCTCCCTTGCGCACGACGTCTCCACCGCCGGCCACGTCCAGTACGAAGAGTTGGGCGTCCACCAGCGCCGGGGAGAAGGTCGCGGTGAGGTTGTCGCCGCCGGACTCGATGATGACCAGGTCCAGAGGGCCGAAGTCGGCTTCCAGGTCCTCGGCCGCCAACAGGTTGGCGGTCACGTCGTCGCGGATCGCCGTGTGCGGGCACGCGCCCGTCTCGACCGGACGGATCCGCTCGGGGTCCAGCACACCGGCACTCTTGAGGAAGCGTGCGTCCTCGTCCGTGTAGATGTCGTTGGTGATGACGCCCAGGCGCAGTTCGGCGGAGAGCGCCTGGCACAGTGTCGCGATCAGTGAGCTCTTGCCGGTGCCGACGGGGCCGGCTACGCCCAGGCGCATGGCGCGGGTGGGGGCGGTGGCGTTCTCAGGCACTGAAGAGCCTTTCTGTCGTGGTGTCGTGGGTCTCGGCCCAGCGCTCGATGAGAGGGGCGCCGTGGGCGGGGATCTGTTGCGGGGTGTGCAGAGGGGCGACCTGGTCGGCCATCTCGTCGATCACGGGTAGCAGGTCGTTCATCCACGCGGTGATGAGCAGCGGGTCCTGCGGCTCGAGTTTGAGCAGGGCTGCCGCTACGGTCTGGGCATCGTCGTATCCGACCAGACGGGCCAGGTCGGCGGGGTCCATTCCGGCGCGGTGGGCGATCAGGCCCAGCACGACCGGGCGCGACCAGGTGCGTGCGCAAGCGTCTACGGGTCCCGGCCACAGTGCCTGAAGGATGCGCAGGTACCCCCGCCCCAGGCGCCGCCCGTTGGTCCTCAGCGCCTGGCTGGGGGTTCGGGCGGCCCAGGCGGCTTCCACATCGGCGAGGTCGCCGCCGCAGGCTGCCACCGCACGGGCGACGACGGCGGTTCCGGCCTCCACACGGGTGACCGTGTGGAGGCGGCACCGCAGGTAGGCGGGGACCTCGGCAGACGACGTGCCGGCCCGCAGGGCGGGCTCCAGGCCTGCGGACTGGGTGTGGCCACCGGAGGGGAGCCGGGCGTCACCCAACAGGGCGAGCAGGAGGGAGGAGGTGCTCACCGTCGCCTCAGAAGAGCAGGTAGCGCTGGGTGAGCGGCAGGTTCTTCGGCGGGTTCGGCTGGTCAAGGTACCAGAAGCCCTTCCGGTCCGGGTGCTCCGTGAGGCCGTGCCCCCGCACCGAATCGAGTCCCGGGATCTCCACGGCGATCTTGAACTGGGTCGGGTGGATGTCGATTCCGAAACATCTGTCGTTGAAAACCATGTCCTGCTTCTTCCTGCCCTTGACGGGCTGTGCGCCCTTGAGCTCACGCCGCAGTCCGAGGGTCTCCTTCAGGGACCTGCCGAACACTCCCTTTCCCGCCACCTCGCTGTAGGGGCCCGTGTCCTCCGGCAGTTGGAGGACCTTGTCCGAGACGAACGAGTAGGACACCCGGGAGGCGATCGCATGGGCCATCGCCGGGCGCACCAAGGTGGGCTGCGGGGTGGAGATGGAACCGTTGGGGTCTCCCAGGTTGCCGAGTACCATGGCACCGCCCTTGATGACCAGTTCGGGCCGGACGGCGAAGAACCGCGGGTCCCACAGGACGAGGTCGGCCAGCTTGCCGGCCTTCACCGAGCCGACGTACTCGTCGATGCCGTGAGCGACAGCGGGATTGATCGTGTACTTGGCCACGTAGCGCAGGGCGCGGGCGTTGTCGCCCTCTCCCTGGTCTTCCCGGTAGAAGAAGTTCGCGTCGTTGAAGGTCTTGTGACTCCACTCCTTCATGACGTGCGCGACCTGCCAGGTGCGGGTCACGACCTCGCCGATGCGGCCCATGGCCTGTGCGTCGGAGGAGGTGATCGACATGGCTCCCATGTCATGCAGCACGTCCTCGGCGAACATGGTCGTGGAGCGGATGCGTGAGTCGGCGAACGCCTGGTCGTTGGCATTGCGCAGGTCCAGGTGGTGCGCAGAGGCGAGCATGTCGATGTGCTCGGCCACGGTGTTCACCGTGTACGGCAGCGTGGGGTTGGTCGAGGCGGGGAGGACGTACTCCTTGGTGGCCACCTTCAGGATGTCGGGGGCGTGTCCGCCGCCGGCTCCTTCGGCGTGGAAGACGTGGACGGTGCGCCTGTCGATGGCTTCGATGGTGGTCTCGACGAAGCCGGCCTCGTTGAGGGAGTCGGCGTGCAGGGTGACTTGCAGGCCCCACTCCTCCCCGGCCTTCAGGGCGGCGTCCAGAGCCGCCGGTGTCGCCCCCCAGTCCTCGTGGATCTTGTAGCCGCCAGCGCCTGCCAGCGCCTGCTCGTCCAGGCCGTCCTTGCTGACGGTGTTGCCCTTACCGAGCAGCATGACGTTGACCGGGAGGTCGTCGAAGCTGCGGTGGAGGTTGACCAGGTGCTGCGGACCGGGGGTCACGGTGGTCGCCTTGGAGCCCTCGGAGGGGCCCACACCGCCGCCGACGACGGTGGTGGTCCCGGTAGCAAGAGCCTCCATGACAGCTGAGGGGGAGATGAAGTGCACATGGGTGTCGACTGCGCCGGCGGTGAGAATCCTGCCCTCGCCGGAGATCACGTCCGTGGAGGGGCCGATCTCCAGGCCAGCGGTGACACCGTTCATGACGTCGCTGTTGCCGGCCTTGCCGATCGCAACGATGGTGCCGTTCTTGATACCGACATCGGCACGCACGACGGCGTTCCTGCTGGCGCTCTCCCCCGGAACGAGGTCCGCCAGGTCCTGGGCGGGAGCCACGTCCAGGATGATCACGTTGGTGATCACGGTGTCGGGAGCGCCCTCCAGGCTCGTGGTGGTGGACTGCAGCATGGACTCGCGGATGGTCTTGCCGCCGCCGAAGATCGCCTCGTCGCCCCCGAAGGTCAGGTCGTGGGTGACCTCGATCCAGAGGTTGGTGTCCCCCAGGCGGACCTGGTCGCCTACGGTGGGGCCGTAGGACTTCGCATACTGCTCGCGGGTGATGGTCGTCATTGCTGTCCTCCAGCTGGGTGTGACGAGGGCGTACTCAGTCGAGGGCGATGTCGCAGGCCTTCTTGCCCTTGCGCAGGCCCGGGACCCGTCGGTTTCCGCCGATCGGGACGACCTCGATCACGTCACTGGGCGAGTTCTCGGGACTGAACCTCTTGGAGTCCCCCGGAGCGACGTCCAGGCGGTAGCCCCAGGGCGCCTGGCCCGGCGTCTTCGACCGGCCGTGCGCCAGCTTGCGTGCTGCGGCGATCTGTTCGTCCCGCTCGAGCGACGGGTCCGTCAGCACGTTCTCGGCCTGCGCGGCCTTGTCCTCGTCGGTGAAGAACAGCAGGTCACGGTTGACGTCTGCCAGGTGGATGTGCGAGCCGATCTGGATGTCGCGCTCGCCGACGTTGATCACGTACAGACTGGCCGTGTTCCCTTGGTCGTTGAGCACGTGGTGCGCGGCCGGGTCCTTGACCCACACCCCGCCCACCTCGTACTGGGAGGGGTCGTAGGACGTGCTCGGGTCCAGGGCAGAGGGTTTGGGCAGTGGCAGTCCGAGCTTCCGTCCGGGTCCGGCCACCGGTACTGGTTCCCTGACCGGCGCAGACGGCCTCGTCAACGGGTGGAAGTAGGGCATGGTTGCTCGTCCTCAGCTGTTCGAAGCGGTGATCGGGGTGGGCTTCGGCGTCGCCTTCGGGGGGCGGATCGGGTCGTAGAGGGTGACGAGTTTGCGACCGTCGGGGAAGGTCGCCTCGACCTGGAGGACGTCGAGCATCTCGGGCACGCCCTCCATGACGTCATCGGTCGTGAGCACGCGCTCTCCCTCACCCTGGGTGTCGCCCTTGCGCTGCTCCAGTGGGAGGCCGGTGTCGCTCATCATCTCGTCGACGGTGTAACTGCCCGCCCTGGCTTCCTCGATGACCCAGCAGCTGATGTAGGCCACGGCCTCGGGGTAGTTCAGCTTGATGCCACGTTCCTTGCGGTAGCTGGCGAGCATCCCGGCCACGCTCAACAGCAGCTTCTCCTGCTCTGAGGGAATCAGGTGCATCCGTGCTCCTCGATGGTGGTGATGGAGTCCTGCCTTTGGGCCCGGCAGGGACCCTCGTACAGCCTCGGTTGAAGGCGGTCGGCCGACGGCCCTTCTCCGGCCCGGTAGGTCGCTTCGGTGAACTGCTGCCGTGTCTCGGTGGCGTGGACCGGGCAGCGCCGCGAGCACTGCGCCCCACGACCAACGGACAAGCCGGCAGTCCGCGTGACGGGCGAGGTGAGCAGCCTGTCGGCTGGGGGGAAAGCATGGGCGTACCGCCAGGTCCCGCTGAGGCAGACGACTGCGGCCCGGACCGGAAGGGACAGGGCACGACGCGGCACTGGCATGGGCAGACGGTGCGGGTGACACCGTCAGGGCCACCTGCCGGCACCAGCCGCACCGCGCGGGTGCAGGCATCGGCTTCCGCCCTCGGATGGGACGGGCCGGCAGAACCCGAGAGTGCCGGCCGTCTGTGTGTCGTGGTGGTCAGCCGCGGCACGTGTCCAGCAACTTGCTCAGTTTCATGGCCCTCATCTGGTCGCCGACGACCTTCAATTCGCCGGCGAAGTAGAGCTGCATCGCGGCGTGGTCGTCCTCGTGGATTTTTTGGAAGTTCGTCGTGGACAGGGTGAAGGTCACCTGCGCCTCGCCGCGGGGTCCCCCTTGGTGGCCTGCGGGCCGGCGGGAGAGGCGTTGACCTGCCATGTGCCGCCCACGTCGCCGGTGATGCGGACCACGTAGACGACATCGAGCACTTTCGCCTCGTCCGGGTGCCGGGCGAACGCGTCGGGAAACTTGGTGTCGAACGGGTGCTGAACGTCGACGGACACTGACTTCTCCCCCTCCTTCGGCCTGCGGGCTCACGGGACAGTAAGCCCACAGCAGAGGGCAAGGGGCGCCAAGTCTTGGCGAAATCACCCGCAAGGGAGTCGTCGCGAGACCGGCGAAACGTTGTTTCGCACTTGCTTTCACGGCTCACCGGATGACGGGAGGGAAGCGCGGGCTCGCGACCGTCGTACCTCTCGCCCTTACCCCGGGCCCGCCGCTTGGCTCACGCGCCCTGGTGGTCTCTCACACTTGCGGGACACCGCGTTCGCGAGGGCGGTCGAGACCGTGGGCCAAGGCCGCCGGGCCTTCCGAAGTGCCTAGGACACCCGGTAGTTGCTGCCTCTCGAACTTCGGTGCCGAGACCGGTCGCCGTCAGGCATCGGGGTTCCCCCGCGTGCGGACAGCCCTCACCGCAGCTGGCGGTGGGGCAGGGCCACACGGGTTTGGTGCAGGTCGCCCAGGGCGGTGAGGGTGAAGACGGCAGCGTGTGCGGGGTGCTCGGTGGCCCGCACCTTGCGAGCCGGTGTTCTCCCCGTCGTCGGAGGCTCTTCGTCCGCAAGGCCGCTCCGGGCAGTGGTGGGGTTTGCTTCGATGTCTTCGGAGACCTGGCCGCGGACGGGGGGCTCCCTGGAGGTGCTGCTGAGCAACTGCCCTCGAACACCGCCGCGCCGCCTACGAGAAGTACTTCGAGCCTTGCGACGGGGACGTGACTGAACCTCTTTCATCCTGGATAGTCGCAGCTCATCAGGGTGTGGAGGGCTTGGATGACGGTGCTGATCCGGCGGGTGGACCAGCGTGGGGAGGGGGTGACAACGGATGGTGCGGCTGCTGTGCCCGGCGTGCCGCTGTCAACGAAGTGCTTCGTCGATGCTGTGGGCGACCAGGTCGGCGATCTTGCTCTGGCCCCGGATGTTGGGGTGGAAGTAGGTCTGGCGGAGGCGGGGGCCGCGGCCGGTGCACCGCGCGGAGGGCCAGTTGCTGTCCGGCGCGACGGACCCGCAGTAGCCCTCGGCCCACCTCTCCTCGGCGGGCCGGCACACGTCGTGACCGCGACTGGGTCCGTAGGTGTCGAGGTAACGGTCGCCGAAGCGGTGGGTGGCCTCCTCCAGCGTCCGGTTGAGACGCTCCTCGACCTTCCGCAGCCAGGAGACATCCCCGGGCGCCAGGGTGGCGGTCCGGGTGGGATCGTTGTAACCGCACCTGGTGGCGTCGGCGGGAAAGAGCGAGGGGTAGCCCACGGTGATCACCTCGGCGCGCGGGGCCTCGCGGTGGATGCGGCCGAGCATGGAGGCGTACTCGCGCCGGATCCGTTCGAAGCGGCCTTCGAGGGACCCGGTGCCCTTCCGTGGGGTCTCATAGTGGGTCCGGCAGGGGGAGGCGTCCTTGTTCTTCCAGCCGAGAGCGAGGCACTCGGCCACCATCTCGCCCAGGTCCACGCTGTTCCAGCCGATGCCGACGGTGACGACGTCGGTGTCCCTGCCGAGCCCGGCCCGTTCGCTCTGCGGCCTCAGCCTCGCCCATCCGGTGGAGGGTTTCGCGGGGTCTGCCACGCCGAGGCCCCAGCCGACGGGTGATTGCGAGGTCCTGGTGATGTCCGTGATCGTGGCGGCCCGGCAACTGACATTGCGCAGGTGCACCGGTCTCCACGGGGAGTGCTCCCGAAGCCGCCGGTCAGCCAGGTCCGGATAGGCATTGGTGGTCCGCTCGCATCCGTCCGGATGGCCGGCGCGTGGCCCCGTGAAGAGGCCGGCGGTGTAGGAACCGCCGAGCGCCGCCCATTCGTACGCCTGCCGTGCCTGCGGGCGAGTCGCGGCGGTGGCGCTGGGGGGTGTCGCCGGTAGGGCCAGGGCCAGGGCGGCGGTGGTGACACCGAGAGCGGGCCGGAATCCTCTGCGTGGCAAGGTTCTTCCCTCGTGGTCGGGACGGCACGGCCCGGTGGGCGGACAGCACCGTCGTGGTGCACGGCGAAGACCGCCCGTCCGAACCGCGCGACGGGACATCCGTCATCATTTTCCGGTATCTGGCATATCGTACAATTCGGTCTGGTGTCAGCTCGTCAGCGAACCCGTCATCCGTCGTGGCTGCGCTCTTCTGGGCCAGAAGTCCGGCGGAACGGCGAGGGCAACCGTCCGCTGGTCGGAGGAACCGGCAAGGGACGCCGGTCCTCACGTGCTCGCGGCAACGCCGGACACGGTTGCCGTCACCGCGTCTCCGTTCCTCAGCGCGGTGACGATGGTGCCGGCTTCCGGTCTCGTCCCCACTGCGGATGCGAACAGGCCAATGCGGCAAGTGACCAAAAGACACTGCGTATTTCACACCTCCGTCACAGGAACCGTTCCTACGGTCTCACCCATGACGAGTCCACTCAGCGACGAGCCCGACAATGCCGTCGTTTCCCGCATTCTGTCCCGTCGTCGCCTGCTCGCACTCGGTGGCGCCGGTGCCGTAGCACTCACCGCCGGAGCAGGCACCGCCGCCCAGGCCGCCTCCCGCGACGCGGTTGCCGGATCCGGCACGGCGGCCGCCGCGCGTGCCGCCGCCCTGGCCTCCGGGACCTGCATGCAGCTCACCGCCGAGCAGATAGAAGGGCCGTACTACATCGACTACGAGCTGTTCCGGAAGGACGTCGTCGAGGACCGTACCGGTGTGCCGCTCCTGCTCGTCCTGCGCGCCGTGGACGCGACGACCTGCCGTCCGATCCGCAACTCCGCGATCGAGATCTGGCACTGCGACGCGTCCGGTGTGTACTCCGGTTACACCCAGACCGGCAACGGAGGCGGAGGTGCACCGCCCACCATGACACCGGGCAGCCCGCCCCCCGGCGGCGGTGGCGGGCACGCCACCCCGACGGACGACCTCACCTGGCTCCGGGGCATCCAGATGACCGACCACGAGGGTTTCGTGACGTTCCGGACCGTCTTTCCCGGCTGGTACACCGGCCGGGCTGTGCACGTGCACACCAAGGTGCACACCGGCGGCTCGCGCACCTCCGCCGGCTACACCGGGGGGCAGACCTGCCACACCGGTCAGTTCTACTTCACCGAGGCCGCAGTCCAGGCCACCGCCGGGATCGCCCCGTACTCGGCGAACACCGTCTCCCGTGTCCCCCTGGACGAGGACGGCATCTACCCCGGCACCGGCACTGCCGGCGGCCTGCTCTCGCTGGCCTACAGCCCCCGGCACGTCGAGGACGGAGTCGTCGGACACATCACCATGGCGGTGGACCCCGCCGCCACCAATGACGGGGAGGGCATGCCCGGCGGTCCGGCTCCGGCCGCCTCCTCCGGTGCCTGACCGGGCCGGACCGGTGGGGGGACTGAGCGTGAGCACGATTCTGCCGAACACCTTTCCCGCGTCCATCCGGTGGTGGCCAGCAACGCCTGCTCCAGATGCAGCAGCTCGTGCACGACCGTGCGTAAGGGGTCCTTGCCATATGAGCGTCCGATGAGGTCGCGTGGTCTGGTGCCGTGCATCGCAAGGCGCCGGGGAGTCCTCGTAGCGGAGCTACCAGGGCTTTTCGGCAACGCCGCGAGGTGCGGTGCCAGACCACGCGGCCCGGGCGGGCATATGGCAAGGACCCCTAAGTCGCCGTGTGCGGCAACGACGAACTGGGACGAGCGCACGGTCTGTCGGTCGGGGCCCGGGAACGGTGTCGGAGCTGAAGGTGGAGAGCGATAACGACCTGCGGCAGGCATCCATCAACCACGTGCGAAGCCGACCGGCGGCTGCCCGTCCACCACTCCGGCGGCCACGGACCGCCGGTTGGGGTTCAGCGTCAAGCTGACCTACACCTACGACAACCGCGGCCGCGTCACGGCAGTAGACGACGCCACACCCACCTCACGTCTCGCCCTTGGCAGCGAGCCAGCAGCGCACGTCCCTCGACCCCGTCACCGTCCACGATGTCGTGTCCCTGCCCATAGGTGTCCCCCTGCAAAGGACCGCCCGGCAGTGCCCGGCCCGATGACTGGGTAGCACGCGCGTCCTGAGCCCGCTGGGGTTGAGGGATGGCCCTTGCGGGGTGACGGCTCGACGCCGCGAGGGTGATCGGCGCGTGGCGCTGGGCCGTTCCGGTCAGGCGCCGGCGCCACCGTCGACGGGCAGGATCGCGCCGGTCACGTACGAGGCGCGGTCGCTGAGCAGCCACGCGGCTGCCTCGGCGATCTGCTTGGGTTCGCCCATCTGACCGAGCGGGACCGACTTGGTCATCTGCTCGACGATGCCGGGAGTCGCCGCCTCCCAGGTGGCGATCATCTCCGTGCAGGTGCCGCCGGGGGTGATGCCGTTGACCCGGATACGGTCACCGGCCCAGTTCACCGCGGCGGTCTCGGTGAGGCTGTTGAGCGCGCGCTTCATGGCGCCGTAGGCGGGCAGGGCCGGGTTCGCGCGGCGGCTGCCGATGCTGGAGGTGTTGACGATCGCCCCACCGCCGTTCTTCCGCATGAGAGCGGCCTGGGCGTTCATGGCGGTCCAGTGCGCGCGGAAGTTCACGGCGAACTGCTCGTCGATGTCCTCGTCGCTGGTGGTGTGGACCGGGCCGAACTGCCGCTGGGGAACCGCGCCGTTGTTGAAGGCGCCATCCAGCCGTCCGTGCAGCCTTTCGACCTGGGCGACGGCGGTGCGGATGCTCGCGCTGTCGACGAGGTCCAGGGGGACGGCGTCGGCGGTGGCGCCGACGGCGCGGATTTCCCGTGCGATGGTCTCCAGGGCGTCGGTGCTGCGGGCGGCCAGCACGACAGAGGCGCCCTCGGCAGCGAAGAGCCGTGCCGCGGCCGCCCCGATGCCGCGGCTGGCGCCGGTGACGAAAACCACTTTGCCGGTGAGCAGGCCGACGGGTGCGTTCTCGCCGGTGTGTGTGTTGTTTGCCATGGCTACAGCGTCCGGCTGTCCCCCGGCCGGATACAGGCACAACCAGTACTACGATCCCCCCTGGGCGGCGCGCACACTGGGCCTATGGACAAACAGAAGCTCGGGGCGTTCCTCCGCAGCCGTCGCGTGCGGCTCCGCCCGCAGGACGTCGGCCTCCCCTCCGGCCCGCGGCGCCGCACACCAGGCCTGCGCCGCGAGGAGGTGGCCGTCCTCGCGCACATCTCCACCGAGTACTACATCCGCCTCGAACAGGGCCGGGCACCCCGCCCCTCAGGCGATGTCGCGGCCGCGATCGCCGGTGCCCTGCGGCTCACCGACGCCGAGTCCGACCACCTCCACGTCCTCGCCGGCACCGCGCCAAACCGCACCGGACTGCACCGGCGCGACGTCCGCCCCAGCATCCTCGCGCTCCTCGAACGAATGCCCCAGACAGCCGGCTTCGTGATGTCCGCCGCTTGCGAGGTCCTCGCCTGGAACGACCTCGCAGCCGCCCTCACGGAGGACTTCGCCACCCTCACCCCCAACGAGCGCAACCTCGCCCGCAGGGCGTTCCCCGGGCCACACCCCGCCGAGAGAGAGCTCTACGGGATCTCCGACGCCGCCGGTTTCCGGCTGGGCATCGTGGTGCAGCTCCACACCGCCCTCGCCCGCTACCCCACCGATCCCGCAGTGACCGGTCTCGTTGACGAACTCCGCTACAGCGACCCCGACTTCGCCAGGCTCTGGGAACGCCACGACGTACAGCCCGTACCGACGCTCACCAAGACCTTCCGCCACCCGACCGTCGGCGACGTCACCGTCGACTGCGACACCCTCGCCCTCACCGACCGCGACCAGCACCTCGTGCTCTACAGCGCACCGCCAGGATCCCCCGGCGCCCAGACGCTGGCTCTTCTGAACGTCCTCGGTGCCCGTGCGAGCGACTATCTGCGCTAGTACTCCAGTGCGACTTCGTGATCTAGGTGTCCGAGTGACTGGTGAGTCGTCGTCGGTAGTGGGCGCGTCTGGCCTGTGCCTGGTGGAGTCTGCGCCAGATTGACCAGGCCAGAGGGCGGTGCGGAGGCGTGGTCGATGGTCTGAAGAGCCTGCCGATGAGGTGACGGATCTCCGGGATGGTCAGGTCGATCGGATCGCTGCTGTGGACCGGACGGTTCGGGTCGGTGCTCCGGTCGGGCGCCGCGCTGACGGCGACAGCGGCGAGGAAGGCCAGTGCGAGCATCGCCAGGATGATGTGGCGGTGCCAGGAGGTCCAGTAGCGGACCTGGTAGTGGTCCAGGCCGACCTGGCTTTTATCGGCTTGGAAGCACTCTTCTATGCACCACCTGGTCCCGGCGACGCGCACCAGCGCGGACAGGGCAACCTCGCCTGGTGACCAGCACAGGTAGAAGGCGAGTTCGTCGGTTACGGGGTTGCGGCGGATCAGCAGGCACCGGTTCTTGTCGGCTCCGGTCTGCACCCATGCCCAGTCGTAGTAGCGCGGGCCCTTCGCTCCGGCGCCGGCGCTCTGCCGGTGCCAGGCGTCCCGGGGCAGCGAGGCGGCCAGGGTGTCGGCCTGGACCACTGTGCGGTTCTCGTTGATCCGTACCTTGGTGGTGCAGGCGACCGCCAGGACGTAGCCGATCCGGCGTGCCTTTAGGACGGAGCGAAGCTTTGGGTCCTGGCCGTAGACCTCGTCGCCGGTCCACTGAGCCCGGCCCACCAGCTCGTCGATCAGCTGGTCACCCACGGCCTTCGCCGACACAGCCGCTGCCGACTCGACAGGTCCTGCTCGGCCACGTTCTCACTGGTCATCGATGCATCCTCCATGATCGGGAGTTACACCGAACGATTTACGATCTCTCCCGGAACCCCCCGGCGCTTTCCGTCCTCGGTACCGCCAAGCCGACACCGAGGACGGACGCGCAGTCCACACTTCCACCAGGCGCCGTTGTCCTGGCGTGCATCCTCGCCGGCAAGGACCCCGCCGGCCAGACCGTTGTGGTGGGCCCGCGTGACCGGGCGCCTGGGGCGTCCCGCGAGGACGAAGTTGCGACAGGGGTGGTCCCTGCTGTGGCGCGTCCCGGAGGGCCGTTTCTGGGCTCCCGTGTAGGTCGCCCACGGTTTCACTGCGGTCGGGGGGCGGGGCTCGCTGACCTGGTCACGCCGGGCGAGCTGCCGCGCTGCCGTCACCCGGCGGCGGAGTGGGGGGGCCGGTGATCGTGGCGGCGACTGCTTCGGCTGCGGTGGCATGGACCGGCAGGACTGCGTCGACACCGGTGAGGACGAGCATCCGCATCAGGCGGTCGGGGACGTGGACGAGTGAGAGAGCACCGCTCACCTCTCTGGCGGCGTGCCAGAGACCGATGAGTGCGCTCAGGCCGGCAGAGTCGCAGAAGCCGACCTCTGCCAGGTTCAGGATCAGGTGCGGACATCCTCGCTCGATGAGCTCCGAGGCTTCGCGACGCAGGGTGTCGGCGGTGCACATGTCCACGTCCCCGGCGACTGTGGCAATCGCGAGGCCGGGATGGGGGCGCTGGACGGTCAGCTGCAGTGTGTCGGTCACGTCGGTCATCACTCCTGGCCGACGTGGTCGGGCGCAGCGGCGGTGTGAGTGGTGGCGACGACACTGCCGTCCACTGTGGTGTGAGGGTGGGGGACGGACAGGGCCAGCAGCGCCACGTCGTCGCCGGCTCCGTCGGGCAGGGAGGCCAGCAAGGTGATGCTGTCCTCGATCAGGGAGGGGGCGGTGACGGGCCCGGTGCGCTGGTGGAGGAAGCCGGTCAGGCCGTCCTCACCGAGCATGGCGCCCTCGGCGGTCCGAGCTTCGATCAACCCGTCGGTGTAAAGGAAGAGGCTCTCCCCGGCCGTCAGCGCAAACGTGGTCTGGGTGAAGGGCGCCTGCGGGAAGGCGCCGACGAGCATGCCTCCCTGGGGCTGTACGGCGCGTACCCAGACGGCGCCGCTGTCGTCGGGGCGCAGGTGGTAGGCCGGCGGATGTCCGCCGGCGGCGATGGTGACGGTGAAACCGCCGTCCTCCCGCGGCTCCAGGAGGCCGAAGAGGACGGTGCAAAAGCGCCGGCCGGCGGTGACGTCGGTGAGCAGCATGGTGTTGAGCGCGCACAGCACCATGACGGGATCGGCGTTGATCTGGGCCGCGGCGCGCAGGGTGTGGCGGGCCAGGGCGGTGACGGTCGCTGCCTCGGGGCCTTTGCCGCACACGTCACCGAGGAAGAACGCCCACCGGTCACCGTCGAGGGGGAAGACGTCGTAGAAGTCGCCGCCCACGTCGTGGGCGGAGGCAGTGCGGTAGTGGCAGGCCATTTCCAGGCCCGGCACCACGGGAAGGGCCGGGGGCAGCAGGGTGCGCTGAAGGGTGGAGGCGAACGCGGCGATGGCGGTCTTGTCCTGCTCCGCCTTCTCCCGCGCCGCCCGTTCTGCCTCGGCCCGCGCCCGTTCCGCCTCGGCATGCCGCCTCTCCGCCTCCCGGCGGGCCTGCTCTTCGCGCAGAGCGCGCAGCGCCGACAGCCGCAGCTCCATCTCGTCCAGCACGATTGCGGCGAGATCCGCCAGAGTGGCAGTGTCCTCCTCGCTGATCGAGCGCGGCCGAGTGTCGAGGACGTTGACCGTGCCCAGTCGGTGTCCGTCCGGGGTGATGATCGGCGCGGCGGCGTAGAAACGCACCCCCATCTCCCCAGCGACCAGCGGATTGTTCGCCGCGACAGGGTCCTGAAGAGTGTCGGGGAGGACCATCGTGTCATCACGCAGGATCGCCGAGCCGCACAGGCCCGGATCACGGCCGATCTCCGCGACACCCTCCAGTCCGTGGGCGGCCTTGAACCAGATGCGGTCGGTATCCACAATGGTGACGGTCGCCACCGGCACGTCGAAGAGCCGGGCGGCCATCGCCGCCACCCGGTCGAACGCTCCGTCGGGCGGGCTGTCGAGGATGTCGTAGCGGCGCACCGCTGCGATACGGGCCGCCTCCACATCCGGGTCGGGGACCAGTTCGGGGCGGCGCCCGGGAACCGGGGCAGTGGCCGATGCCTGGTGCATCATCGACTTCCCTCCATCGATGGGCTGCCGCCGTCAACGGCACGAACCGACGCAGCCTAAATCGACCACACCCCTGAGCGCCAATGCCGCCAACAGCCGGGCACCAGGTCGCGGCCTCCGTGGGAAGCACCGTTCAGCAGAGGCCTCCTCGGCCGCATCCCCGGCCTCCACCGGGCGCTTCCTCGCATCCAGACACCGCCCCACCTGTCCACCTGTCCAACTGGCCATCCAACCAGCCAGGCTGGAAGAGGCTCAAACGGGGAAGCAGCACCACCCAAGCCCAAGCAAGGGCAACATGCCACCGCTGTTTCGAGGCGGCGCAGCGGTACGCCGAGCGTGAGAGTGGCATCGCCGAGGCGCCCTACGAGCACCGGGAGGGGCGCCTCTCCGCTGGGACGATGGCTATCCGATCAGTAGCGGGCTTACCGGCCGGGGGCGGGGGGCGCCGAAGCAGGCGGAGGCGCTGGAGGGCCTGAGGGTGGTGTGGGAGCCACCCGACGAGGTTTTCGCGGAGAACCTGGCCGCGACTCGGGCATGCTTCGCCGAGGCCGACAGCCCGGCCGCTCCCCCGCGGTGCCATGCCACTCGACAAACCAGTGAGGCAGTAGCTGACCAACATCCACTGCCCCCGGGCTCGGCAAGGACGCCGATCGGGCGGAGCGGCGGGTACGGCAGCCCGCCGTCGGCCGGGACTGGAACGCGAGGTTGCTGGTGTGGGTCAGTGGACTGGCAGCGCCACTTCGCCGGCCTGCGCACCGTGCCGGAGGCCGGCGGGACCGTCGACATCGTGCTGCCGGGGGGACCTACCGCGGGAACGACGTCGGGGTGGGCAGGAACCCGGCGGGGCCGTCGAAGGGACGGCTGCCAGTACACCGGTCGAGCGCACCATTCCTGGCTGGCCCGGCGACCGCCGGCTCAACCACCGCTACGAGCGGACCCCAGGCACTACTTGGCCTTTCTCGCCGGCAGCCGCTATCTGCTGCTACAAACGGCTCCTCAAGCTGACCATGTGGGACACGGTCTTACCGAGTAGCAGGGCTCGTCGGCGCAGGCGTCGCTCCTGGCGGGTGGCAAGGCGGGCGGCATCAGCGCGCGTAGTGGTGCGGCACCGGCCCCGCCGGCCTGCGCAGCGCCAGGATGGCGACGTCGTCATCGTTGTCCTCGGGCCGGACGCGCGCCAGCAGTTGGTCGCAGAAGTCATCGAGCGGGCGGTGCGCGAGCGCGGCGGCGTGCCGCCGCAGCTGCTCCAGGCCGTCGGTCAGGGAGCGCGACCGGGACTCGATGAGGCCGTCGGTGTAGAACACCAGTGTGGCCGTCGCCGGCAGCTCCACCGTCGCGTCCGACCGTGGCGTGGTCAGCCCGGCGCCGGTCAGGGGGTCCACGGCCTCCTCCAGGTAGCGCGTCCGGCCGTCTTGCGTCACCAGGAGCGGTGGCGGGTGGCCGGCGTTGGTCCACAGCAGCCGAGGTGCCTCGCCGTGGTCGCCTCCCTCCTCCACCCGGGCGAAGACAAGCGTGGCCATGGACGCCTCCGTCATGTGGTCCACGGCCTGGTCCAGCCTGCCGACGATGACGCTCGGCGGCTCCTGGTAGGACCAGGCGTAGGCGCGCAGCATGTTGCGGACCTGCGCCATGGCCGCCGCCGCGTCGATGTCGTGGCCCACCACGTCGCCGATCACCACCGCCATCGCACCGTCCGGCAGCTGGAAGGCGTCGTACCAGTCGCCGCCGACCTGCGACTCCTGGGGGGCCGAGAGGTAGCGGGCGGTCATCTCCAGCCCCGGGACGTCCGGCAGCTGGGGCAGCAGGTGACGCTGCATGGTCTCGGTCACCCGCCGCTGCCGCTGGTACAGGCGCGCGTTCTCCAGCGCCAGCCCGGTCCGCCGGGCGATGTCCTCCAGCAGGGAGAGGTCGGTGAAGGCCTCACTGCGCTCCGCGCGCCCCAGCGTCAGCGCCCCCAGCACCTCGCGCACGCCCCGGATGGGGGCGATGGCCGCGGAATGCATGCCACTGACCTGGAACAGCTCCCGCTGTGCCACGGCGATGCCCGCGTCCGGCGGGCCCTGGTAGTTCTCGGGCCCCGCCAGGGTCGACGCGGCGCCGCGCAGCGCCCGTGAGAGCGGCATCGGGGACTCCGGGGGCACCGGCGGCATGGGCCCCTCCAGGTCGCCGCGCCGCACCAGGGCGCCGTCCTCCTGGTGCACCACCGAGGTGCGCCAGACCTCGTCACCCTTGGTGATCAGGTCGATCACCACCCAGTCGGCCAATCGGGGCACCACCAGCCGGGTCAGTCGCCGCAGGGCCTCGTCGACGCTCATGGTCGAGGTGAGGGTGGTGGTGGTCTCGGCGAGCAGCGCCAGCCGTTCCAGCTCCGACAGCGCCGCGCTCGGCTCGTCGTGGACCGCCTCGGGGAGAGGAGCGGTGGCCGGTTCGTGGAAGAGCACCATCGCCTCGACGGTGCCTTCGGTGTCCCGACAGGGCGTGACCAGCCAGTCGACTTCCATCAGGGAGCCGTCACCGCGCTCGTAGTACGCCTTGCGGCCCTGCTCGACCCGTCCGTCCAGAAAGGCCCGCCGGATGGTGCAGCTACTGCGGGGGGTGGTGTGGCCGTGCGAGTCGCGATGCAGGAGGTCGTGCAGGTCGCGGCTGCAGCACTCGGCCGCGGTGCGGCCCAGCAGTTCCTCGGCACGGCGGTTGACGTGGACGATGTGCGCCTGCTCGTCGATCAGGATCATGCCCGCCTGCTGGATCTCGGGCGTTCCGCCCGCAAGGTGCGGACCCCTGCGGCTGCCCGCGTCACGCACCATCGTGCCCGACTCCTCAGCTCGCGCCTGCCCCCATCGCCTCCCCCACCACCGTCTCACGCCCGGCCGCGGAGCGCTCGACCGGGCGTGGGACGGTGTGGCCGCTGCGGGCGTCCGGGCGCAACGGTGGCGCGCGTCCGTGTCTCCGCGAAGCGGGCCACGTCGGGCTGCCGGGCCTGCGGGGAGGCACCGCGCGCTCTCGCCGGCACGGGGACGGGCCTGCGGTGGTTCGACGGCGCGCCGGGGTGCCGAGGCCCCGGTGGGTGGCGCGTCACCCACCGGCCGCCGAGCGGCACGCCGGCCGGGCGCGGTGCCGGAACCACCCAGGCGGCCAACGCTTCGGCCAGCGCGTCGCCGTCCGCGGTCCCGGCGGCATGGGTGATGTGACCGCTGAGGCGCACCGCAGCCCCGAACGGGAGAAGGGCTACTGTCCTCGTGGGTGTCCATGGGCCGCCCATTCAGCGGCCCCGCGCCTCAGGCTGACGCGAAGTCAGCCGTCAGGCAGGCCAGCAGCCGCCCGGGGGCGTCCTCCTGCAGGAGGTGACCGGCGCCCTCGATCCAGTGCAGCTCCGCGTGCGGAACGCGTTCGTGGAGCCACTCGGCGTACTCCGGGGGGAGGATGCGGTCCTCGCGGCCCCAGACGATCCGAACCGGAATCGAGATACCGTCCAGCAGCTGCTCGTACGCGGCCGTGTCCGCCTGCCTGATCTGGCTGTACTGACGGTAGAACGCCGCCTGGCCCTCCTCCCCACGCCACGGCGCGAGGAAGGCGTCGAGGATCCCCGGCCGGAACCCGGTGTGCGTGGCGTGCCGCAGATGGGCGGCGACCAGTGCTTCGTGCGCGTAGCCCGGGAGCTTGCGGAAGACCTCCTTGTGCTCAAGGAAGAGCTGGAAGAGTCCTCGCTCCCACGCGCCTCCGCTCACCGCGTCGAAGAGGGTGAGGTCCCGGTAGCTCCTCTGCTCCAGCAGCAGCGTCCGCAGCGCCACCGCCCCGCCGATGTCGTGAGCCACAACGCTGGGGTGCGACAGCCCCCAGTGGTCGAGGAGCCGGGCGAAGTTCTCCGAGTGGGCCGCCAGGCTCAGGTCCTGGCCCTCGCGCTGCTCGGACTGGCCGAAGCCGAGATGGTCGAAGAAGAAGACCTTGCGGGTACGGGCGAGCGCGGGAGCGATGTCCCGCCACAGGAAGGACGAGTACGGTGTGCCGTGCACCAGTACGAGTGGCTCTCCGCTGCCCAAGGTCCCCCACCGGATCACTCCTCCGGGTGTCTCGAATCCCTCGTCCAGTACCCAGTCCACCGCTGCTCTCCTCTCCTGTTTCATGGGAACCGCCTTCCACACGAAGCGTGCTTCGATGCCTCAGCAGCCGGGATCTCCTTGGCCGGGTCGGTGGCGTCCTCCGCAGGAGTCGTCGTGAGGGGGGACGCTCATTTGACGCTCCGGACATCCAGCAGACCGCCACAGGCCCCACGAACTGTCCTGAGCCGCGCTTCCACCGGTCGACGCCTTTCCGATTGCCCCACCACGCTGAGTGTGTCGCGATCCTTTACCTGGCCCCGAAGGGGCCCTGACCAGCGGTTCAGCTGTTCAGCTGTTCAGGCGGTTTCCTCGTTCCGTGGGTGCATCATCAGGCGCGAGGGCGCCCGCGCGGTCCCCGGCCTCATCGCCGGCTTCGAGCGGGTAGGGCGCGGTCGGGACGGCAGGTCGGGCACGGCGCGGTGCCCGGGTCGGTAAGCGCCGTCCAAGGCCTGGGGGTCGGTGAGCCCTGCCTGGGAGTCGTGTGCGGCGGCGCAGTCGCCGCGGTGGAGCAGGAGGTGGTCCTCCTCGTCGGGGGCCAGGCGCCAGCGGGTGCGCTCGGCCGACAAGGCGAGTCCAGGCGGCTGTAGTTCTGGCCCAGCAGGCGCTGCACCAGCGGCTGCAGGGCCTCGAACTGCACAGCGCGGCCCTGGACGAGGGAGCCGCCGGCATACGTTGAGGCGACGAACACCTGACGGATCGACGCCTCTGGCGCAGCGACTGCCTCCTGCTGGGCTGGGACGCGTTCCACTTCACCGACCGGCTCATGCCCCAGCCGCTCCCGGTCATCCTCGCCGGACGTGTCGGCAACACCGGCTCCTACGACACCGGCATGCAGTTGTAGAAGGCGGCCCCAGCCCCGTCATACTCATAGCGATCGATGGCGCCGGCCAGTATGAGATGTACGACGAGCCCGGGTACGTCGACGCTGCCGCCCGGTGGGCGGCCGATCGGTTTACCGCTTCACCAGGCTGGTCCGCCGACTACCGTGTATCGAGCAGACCGTCAGGGACGGGCCGGCCGGTGCGGTGCGGTGCGCAGTGCGCGTCGGAAAGGCGTCACCTGACCCTGGATCTCTGCACGCCGCTACCCGCTCTCCCTCCGGAAGCACTCCGTGTGCCGCCCGTGGCCCGGCGTGAAGCAGGCCCGCAACCCGGTGAGATCATTGCCGTCGACCATCGGTGTGAAGAGCGGGCTCTCCGCGTCGTAACGGTCGGCGACCTCGACCCGTTGGGAGCCGCTCCCCGGGATGGATACCGTGACCACGTCGCCGACCCGCGTCTTCCACACCAGAGCCCACGCGGCGTGGCACCGCTCGCTGTATACCAACGACAGCCGCGCCCCGTTGCTGGTCGGATGCACAGGGCCGAGCCTGTGGACCCGGCCTGATACGACACAGCCCATCATCTCCGGGTTCGCGCCCGTGCACTTCCGGGCGTCACATGCCGCGGTGGGCAACGGCGAGGGCACGGCTTGCGCCGCGGGGCCCTCGGCACGGGCCCCGAGCAAGGACAGTGCCCACAGCGCGGCCCCGACGGCCACCCCGCATCCCGCAGCCACGAGAGCCCACACCCGGAACCCGGTACGCCGGGTCGGACGACCGGGCGTCGGACGCTTCCCCACCGTGCCGTCCTGGTCTCTGGGCTCTTCCACTGGCCCGGCTGGGGCTGGAGGGTCTTCGTGCGAAGGTGCCGCCGAGGTTCTGTGGCGGCCGCTCCATTCCAGATCCGCCAGCTCCCACAGCGCCACAAGTCGCGCCGGCGGCTCCTCTGCGATGCCGCACAACGACTCGACTGCTCGGCGAGGAGCGAGTTGCTTGCCGTCGAGGTACCGCCCCCACGAGGACTTGCTGTAAGGGGTGCGCGCGGCCAGCGCCGTCAGACTCAGGCCGGTCCGTGCTCTGAGCTCGCTCAGCGCCGCAGCCAGCCTCGTGGACGCAGGCCCCGCGCCGGACGGGGCGCTGGTCATTGGCGCAACACCCGCCAGGTGTCCGCGCCGACGAGGCCATCGGGCGTCAACCCGGCCTTCTCCTGCAGTCGCTTGGCCGCCCTCGTGGTGTTCGGACCGATGACGCCGTCGACTCCGCCCGGGTCGAAGCCGTGATACTCCAGCAGGCACTGCGCCTCGACGACGTCCCATCCTGGTGCGGAGAGCAGGGCGGTACGGGTGGTGCTGTAGCCCGCGTACAGTCGGCCGTTTCGACGTCGGACCGAGCAGGGGTAGGTCTTTCCGGCCCGGTAGGCGAAGGCCGCGCCGGACGGCGCTGTTGCGCTCTGCCCCGTCACGGTTCTTCCGTGACCTGCCTGGTTGCCCTTCCAGGGAGCTGACACCAGGAGAACGGCGAGCAGCCCTCCGAGGAGCAGGACAGTGCAGACGCCGGCGAGGGCCAGTCGCCGCCGGCGGCCTCCGGGTTCCGGTGCGTTCGTGGCGTGCGACGCGGTGTGCGGACGCGACGTGTCCGGGGCTCCTGGCCGGCGCTCCTGGCCCTGGTCGGCTCGCCCGGCCACCTGCGCCTTCCACCTGCCCTCCGCCACCTCGTGCAGTGCCAGCAACGGAGCGGGATCCCCTCTGCCCACCCGTGCCAGCTTCTCCACCGCTTCCCGTGGTGGCAACGACCTGCCGTTGAGGTAGCGCTCCCAGGACGAACGGCTGTAGCCCGTCCTGGACTGGAGCGACACCAGGCTCAGCCCGCTGTGGTCCTTCAGACGGCGCATCTGGACGACCAGTGCTCGCACCGGCTCGTCGAGCGAGCCGGGCAGTTCTTTCCAACGCGGCATCTTCCACCTCACGCGTTGAGTTCGAGAGGCGTGTCACCCGCCTCGTCCTCTCCGGACTGCAAGGCAATCATCGGTTCTCGGGCGGCTCTTCCGCAGCGGCCCCTTCAGGCCACCCTGGGCCGTGCGCCTGGCCGCCGTGCAGGCCGCCCGGCCCTCCCGCCGCGTCGCGTCCCCTCGCGTCCCACCCCGACTGCCCGCTCGGCCTTGTTTCCGCAGGTCAGCCAATGTGGCTTCCCACGTTTTCCCCAACCGTCCGCAGCCGCTGGCGACCGGAGGCACCACCCCCCAATCTCAGTGGTGACACCACGCCGGGTGGCCCGACCCCGGCCCGCTCTTCACCCACAAGGAGTTTCAATGACTGAGTCAAGCGGCCTGCGCGACCGGCGGGCGGAGGTGAAGACTCTGTTGTCGCGCAGGAGTGCCCACATCACGTCGACTCTTCGGCGAGCCATGGAGGTGATCGCCTGGACGTGCTTGAGCCCCTCACCGCGTTTCCTGAGGGAGAAGTCCCGGTCGGGTCCCTCGCGGATGATGCTGGTCTGTGCCGACAGGTAGAACACCCGGCGCAGGCGGCGGCTGTAGCGCTTGGGCCGGTGCAGGTTGCCGGTCCGGCGCCCGGAGTCCCGCGGGACGGGCACCAGGCCGGCTGCGGAGACGAGGTTCCCGGCGTCGGCGAACGACGCGATGTCGCCGGCGGCGACAACGAATTCGGCTCCCGGATCGGCCCCATGCCGGGCAACGACTCAATGATCCCGGCTTACTAAGAGGCGCCGGCCACCCCGCGCCGGCGTGCGGTGCCAGGCGTTGGCCGACCCCGGCCGTCGAACTGGGCGTCAGGGGAAGCTGGTGGCGTCCCGGGACGCGGACGGACGGAACGGAGGGTGCTTCGAGGGAAGACCCATTCCCCCCAGGGCGATGCAGCGACAACAACGCGAGTGTGCCGCACACCTGCGTCAGGTCCGTCAACCAGCACCTCCGCATGCCGATCGCCCAGCCGGGCACGCTGGGCCCTCGCATGCCGGCCGACGTCGTCCTCCCCTTCGATCGCTGGTCCGGCACTCCGTTCCCGTCGTCCCCTTCATGGGCGTGCCTGGGCCGTGGCGGGGCTCTCAGGTGAGGGCGAAGTAGCGCAGCCAGACGTAGCCGAGGGCGAGGAGCACGGTGGTGGCGGTCACGACCAGGCCGTACTTGGTGAACTGCCAGAAGGAGATGGGCCGGCGGTTGCGTTCGGCGATGCCGAGGACCACGACGTTCGCGGAGGCGCCGATGGCGGTGGCGTTGCCGCCCAGGTCGGCGCCGAGCGCCAGTGCCCACCACAGGACGTGCCCGCCGCCCACGGAGTGGATGAGGTCGCTGGTGATCGGCGCCATGGTCGCCACGTAGGGAATGTTGTCGACGATGCCGGACAGAATCGCCGAGCCGGCGAGGAGAGTGAGCGAGCCGCGGACGGGATCGCCGCCGAGGAGGTGGGCGAGTCCGGTGGAGACCTGACCGATGACGCCGGTGTCGATGAGGCCGCCGATCATGATGAACAGGCCCGCGAAGAACGCCAGAGTGGGCCACTCCACCTCCGAGAGGACCTCACCGGTCTCCGCGCTGGAGATCGCCACCAGCAGGCCGGCCCCCAGCAGGGCCACGATGCTCGGTTGGTAGTGCAGCACCGGATGCAGGACGAACCCGGCGATCACCAGCACCAGGACGATCAGTCCCTGCACCAGCAGGCGCGGATCACTGATGGCCTCACGCTCCTGGAGGGCCATCACCTCTGCCGCTCGCTCCTGGTCGTACACGAAGGCTTTCCGGAACATCACCCGGCACAGCGCCAGCAGCGCCACCACCAGGATGACGACCAGGGGGGCGAGGTTGACGACGAAGTCGTTGAAGGAGAGGCCGCCGCGCGAGGCGATGATGATGTTGGGTGGGTCGCCGACCAGGGTGGCCGCGCCCCCGATGTTGGACGCCATCACCTCAGCGATCAGGAAGGGCGCCATCGGCAGCGCCAGCCGTTCGCACACCAGCAGCGTGACGGGGGCGACGAGCAGCACGGTGGTGACATTGTCCAGGAGGGCTGACGCCAGCGAGGTGATGAGGACCAGCATCACCATGACGCGGAAGGGGCGCGCACGGGCACGCTTGACGGCCCAGATCGCCACGTACTCGAACATGCCGGTCTTCTTCAGCACGCCGACGATCATCATCATCCCCATGAGCAGGAAGATGACGTTCCAGTCGATGCCGGACTTCTCGGAGTAGAAGGCCGACCGGTCGTCGGTCGCGCCGATGAGCAGCATCAGGCCGGCGCCGCCCAGTGCGACCGCAACCCGGTGGATCTTCTCACTGATGATCAGTGCGTACGCGCCCACGAAGACGGCGAGGGCAGCCCAGGCGTGCCAATCCACAGAGGTCCTCCAGTCAGCAGATTCGGGCCCGATGCCCCCTGCACAACGCCGACCAGACTTCCCGGCACACCGACGACGACCCTACCGGTTCTTGACGACTTTTTGACAGGGGCCTCCGGCACGTCTGCCTCCGGGCGGCCTCGCCGGAGCGACGTACGCACCGGCGGGGAGACGCCTCGCCTCACCCGCTCGTCGCGAGGAGCCGCTCCAGCAGGTGGGAAGCGGTGATGACGCCGAGCAACCTGGCCCGCGAGCGGGAGACCCGGTCCAGGCGGTGGCGGTGGTCCCCCTCGACGACGGCCACCAGCGGGCTGCGCACCCGCGCCATCAGAGCCGCGACCTCCAGCGCCGTGTCGTCAGGCTGGGCGATCGGAGGCGCGGTCGCGCCGTCCGGCAGGCAGTCGCGCACGCTACGCCCGACCAGCGCGTCGCACAGGCGGTCAGCATGGCGTTCGTCCACCACCGCAGCCAGCGCCGGATCCTCCACGACGTAAGCGGGAACGACCGTCTTGACCATCTGGGACGCCGGCAGAACCGCAGCCGGCACCCCGTCACCGTCAACCACCAGCAACGCCGGCAACCGCTCCCGCGCCATCAACCGCGCCACCTCGACGGCGTCGTCATCCAGCCGCACCGTCTCGTACTCGATGGCAAGATCCCGTGCCCGCACCACGCCTCCCATGCCGTGCACCATCACTGAGCGCCTGTCACCGGCCGGCTCACCAACAGCCTGCCCCGCGGTCGCGCGACTGCACCAAGGTCACCACCGCGAACCGAAGGGCGCACTGCCGCCGGCAGCGTCTCACAGCGCGTCGACGCCGTCCGGCCCCGGCTCAGCCCGCGGCGATCACGGCTTGGATCAGCCCCGGGAACCGGCGGTCCAGGTCCTCCTTGCGCAATCGCATGTACAGGCCGTTCCCGGCGTCGCGCTGGTACACCAGGCCCGCCTCCCGCAGCACTCGCCAGTGACGGGTGCGGCTGGACTTGCCCACCGCCAGCTCGAAGGAGGCGCAGAGCCGCTCCTCGTCCGGCCGTTGGGCCAGTTCGGCCACCACGCGGCGCCGGTTCTCGTCAGCCAGCGCCAGGAGGATGGGCCCCACCTCCAACTCCTCGATACGAGGATGCGCCAACTCGCCTGCCGCCATCACTCCACCCCTCGACAAGGTACGCCTTGGAGCGTACCTTCAAGCGAGGTACGCGACTGGGCGTACCTTACCGTTACTGGGGGAACCATGCATGCACCCGCGCCACAGCGCCACCACGTCCTGTCCCGCATCCGCACCGCACTGCGCAAGCTTCTGCTCCTCGAGCACTCACCCTTCATCACCTTCTGACCCGGCGGGAGGCCCCCGCCCCCCTGCACACAGCCACGAAGGTGACCGACCGGCCCTCCGCGAGCCAGGTCACCTCAAGCAGGCCGGCAGGGTCGCTCCAGCCGAGCGGGGAGAGTCCCTGCCATCGACGGCGGGCTCGCCTCCGGCCTCCGTGAAGTCGGACAGTGCGGTGACGAGTGCGGAGCGCCGGCCGGTCAGGTGCCAGGCGGGCGACGAGCGCGGCGATCTCGGAGCGTTGCCGGGCGGTGGCCTCCTTGACGATGCGGTGGCCGGCCGGTGTGAGGCGCAGGAGATTCTTACTGGCAACTGGCGCTGTTGAGCGGTGGAGCCCACTGGGGGTCCTTGTCCCCTTCGTCCGGTTGCTGACCGCCGAGACAGCCACCAGCGACCGCGTCGCCCTCAGGTCGTTGGCGTAGCCTCACGGCCGGCCAGCGGCCACTTCACCGTCCCCGAATCCCAGGCTTCGGCCGGCGGGACGACGTGGTCGATGTCCGGCGGGAGTCAGCGAAGGTCTTCCCGCCGTAGTAGTCGTAGGAGGAGCTCCACTTGCCGCCCCTGAGCCGGCAGTGCGCGCCCTGTACAGGGGCGGCGGGGTGATCTGTCCGACCGTGATCGATAGTCTGCCGTCCATGGCACTGACCAACGGGGAGGGGCATGCTGCCGGCGCCTGACGAAGGCGAGACGGGCTTCTGCGCCAAGCCGCCGGAGTGGTTCGCCGAAACCTGGGGAGAGGGCGACGGAGCGTGGATGGCCGTGAACCCGGGCAGCCCCTGCGAGGCGTACTTCCCCACCACGCCCGAACACCGCACGCAGTGGGCACTGCATGCCGCCCCTGTGGCGGGCCCCGAGCGTGAACGCGCACTCCGCGGGCTGCGGGTGGGCGGTCCCCTCCAGGGGCCGGTGGCTTCGGCCTGGCCTGCGGAGCACACACGATGGGCAACAACCGCTTCCTGTGGAACGCGATCGCCTTCCACGGGATCGGCTACTCGTCCCAGCGGCGGGGCCTTGCACAGTGGTCGGGCATCCACGACCGTGCCCAATGGCAGGACCCGCAACGCCGACTCCTGGAGGCTGACCTGGTCAGCTCCACGTGGGAGTTCGCCCTCAGCTTCCGGCGCTCCGCCGCGCTGGACTTCGCCGGTGCGGTCGAGGTCGACTACTGGAAGCAGCTGGCCGCACGCATCATCCGGCACAACGCCGAGACGCGCGCCTCCCAGGTCCGCATAAGCCCCGAGGGCGTGCCCCCAAGGCGAGCCGGTCAACGAGACCGAGGTGGCCGCTCAGATCGCGGGGATACGGCGGCTGATCGGACGGATCGCCCGGTACGAGGCCAGGTTCCGGTCGGACGGTCTCCTGTCGGAGGGGCGGTTCGTGCGCACGGTCGAAGCGTGGGACTACGGGCGTGCTTCATGCATGGCTCGGTGGGGCGTGGCCGCTCGGTTCTGCACGCTCCAGGAAGCCGAGCATGCAGTCGTCGGGGCCGGTCGGAGGGTGGCCGTCAACTACCGGTCGTGGGAGGACTTCTCCGCCGCCTTCATCCTGGGGCGCTGCCCGCTTCGACGAGGAGGAGTCCGGGCAGTGGTACGAGGAGATGGTCGCCGTGCACCCCACCCTGACCACCGATCCCGCCAGCCCCTGGCTGCACATCCCCTGGCAGTGAGCCCACCCGGGCACTACCCTCCACGCGCCCAACTCCCAGGCCGCACCTGGAGTTTCGTGACCGACCTCCACGTCCCCTGCTCCCCCTCAGCCGCCGCACCTCCAGACCCGGCCTCACCTCCCGCCCGTCACGTCCTGACCACTGAGGCCACGGGGCCCGTGAGGCTAGACCAGGGTGAAGACATCTACTCCGGTCAGTGACGTCAGTCCCTCTTGCGTTTCACAGGCCAGCAGCGACAAGGTCAGGTTGGTTATCGTCCAGACGACGCTGGCACCGTGGAACGTTCCGGAGGTCACCGACCCCGTGAAGGTGTTGATCAGCTGCCCGTTTACCTTGGTGGCGGTGCGTGTGACCTGCAGCGTGCTGGTGCTGCCATCCGACCAGTGCACGACGTTCACCTCCTGCGTGGAGGCCAGCAACCCCTGGCAGGAGTAGTCGCCAGTGGAGCCGAAGGTGATGGTGCCGGCGGTGATGTCCGTGTTCGGCACCACGCACGGACCGAGGTTGTTGGTGCCTTGGGCGGTCACTGATCGCGGAGTGTTGGTCAGGCCCGGGCTGTAGGAGATGTTCTGTGTTCCGGCGCAGGTCACGACTGTAGCGGCAGAAGCCGGGTGCACGCCGGTGAGCATCGCGGCCACCACTGTGCACACCACCGCCAGACCGGCCAGAGCACGCCGACCTGGAGAGACGGTGAGGGAGGTGCGGCTGAGGACTGGCATGGTGCCTCCGTGTTGTAGCCGTTGCGGAGTGGGCGTGTGTGTCCTGACGTACCTGGGACGGAGCGGTGCTGCTCGGGAACTGTCCCGCCTTATCCACCCACTTGCCATAGCCCGGGAGCACCCTGTTGAAGCGCGCAGGAAAGCTCGTCAACAGCCGCACACGCCGGCGCACGCCGCTACGGCAGATGAGCACCGAACCCACAGTAGTAAAAAGTTGCGTGTGAGCAGTTCCTGCTGGGGAGGTACAACGCCGGGCGTGTGTGGGTCGTGTGAGGCGACAGGCCTCAAGGGGCCGTGGTCCTCGGTATCAGGGCCATCCACGGCCTTTGCACCAAGGTCTACTCTGTCGGCGGCCGAGACACAGCCCTCCTGAACCGGGAGGCTCTCTCGGATCGGAGGCTTGCAGTACCTCGGCCGCCGTACCGGGCGTGGGTCGCTTCTCCTGGCCGGCGCCCTCGCCCTGGTCGTCCTCCTTACTGCGCTCTCCGGTGCCACCGTTCGGGCCTGGGCCTACACGGATCCTGCCGGACGCTATGCCCGCGCCTACGGCGGCGACGGGCAGTGCCTGGCTGACACCGCGTACCGCAGCGACCAAGTCCACATCAGCCTCTACGAAAACGCAGAGGCCAAGCCGCCTCAGTACGACCACATGCACGTCACCCCCGACGACCGCACCGCAGGCCCCACCCTGAACCTGCAACAAGCCTCCGAAGGAGGCGACCTCCAAGGTGCCGACACCCAGACCACGGCATTCCTCGCTCACCACCACTGCCCCTGGCAACCGCGCAGCAGCCTTCACCTCGAGCCGGCGACCTCTCAGGTCCGCGCCCCGCGCACTTATCGCTGATGGCGACGGCGACAGTCGTGATGCCTCTCTCGGAACAGTGGCTTCACGCACCTCATCGGCCCGTCAGCGCGGCGGCTGCCTCGCCGATGAGCAGCGCGGAGCCCTGGCCGACCTCGGCATCAGCTGGGGATCGGCTGTGCGGTGGCTGCGTAGTGGGGATGAAGAGAGCGGTGAGGCCGGGCAGGTGTCTCCCTGCCCGGCCTCAGCGGGTCGTGGTGGTGGCAGTCATGGTGACCTCTCCATACGGGGGACATCGTGGGGAGGCCGACAGGCTGTCGGCGGCACGTTCCGCGCCCTGGACGGGTGCGGGGTGCTCGACGCGGTCTCGCGTCGCGGGGCCGGGTCAGGCTCGAGCGAGAAGGAATCCCGCCCGTGTCCGGCGCTCGGCTCCCCGGTACGTCCACCACCTTGCGGACCGGCTCCCCACCGGCGCGAACATGTGACCTACGACCCGGCGTAGCAGGGCGCGGCCAGCCGGGGCCGGGCAGGGGCTCGTGATGCCGGTTGCAGCTACTACCGGACTTCCGTGGACGGGGGTCCCGTGCCAGCCCTCACACCACGACGCCATCTCAAGCGTTCGGGACGGCGCCGTGGTGACCCGTGGGTCAGTGACTGAGCACAGACCGGGCAGAGCGTCGCGGGGCCTTGGCTCTGGACCGGCCGGCGGGGCAGTGGCTCACCAACATCCGCCGCCCCGGGGGCGGACAAGGACGTCGCGCGGGCCCAGCGGCGCGGGAAAGGAACCTGCCAAGGCCGGCTGGCTGACTGCCCGTTCCGGTCAGAGGCACGGGAATGGGTTGGTTTTGCTCGTCAGGTCGGTGTCGATGGGACTGAACGTGGCATCGGCGAGGTCCATGCTGAAGGCTTGGTTTGACCGGGGGCCCCAGAGCCAGATGCGGTCGCCGTCGGGACCGAACGTGAGCAGGGGGTGCGTGAGGGGCACGGTGCCTCCGTAGGAGGGACCGGGAAAGCCGTTTGCGGGGTGGGCCACGGGTGTGACGGGCCGGACGCAGACCAGGGTGGGGCGCAGGCTGTAGTAGGGCGGAGGCTCCTGGAGGCTTGCCGCAGCAGCCCCGGCCGCTTTCGAGGCGATGGGGTAGAGGTAGAACGGCGACACGACGAGGACCAGGCCGGCGACGAGTCCGGCACCCGCCGCAAGGGCGGTGTTGCGCACTTCCCGGGTGTCGGGATTCCCGTGGAACCGCCGGTTCCAGCCGTAGGCTGCGACCCCGAATGCCACGCAGTAGAGCACCCCTGTCACCGGCAGTGCTCCTGCCCACAAGCGGCCGATGGTGCCCGTGTGCACCGAGTCGGACGGTATGCCGAAGTAGCTGATGTAGCGGTCTTGGATCAGTCCGCCGATCCACGTGACGAACGGCAGCAGGATCGGTGAAGCCAGAGGCAGGGACCACAGGACGGCCCGGCGCACAGGGGAGTCCCGCAGCGCGTGGCGGAGACCGGCGATCAGCCAGGGCAGACCGAAGAGCACGGTCGCCGACCATCCGAGTGGCTGCCAGCCGGTGTGCGGCGCGATGGCCAGGACCGCAGCCGCGAATGCCACCGTGCTCCCGAGATTGGCTCCCAGAAGAGCCAGCCTGACATCGGTGGACGACTCGTCGGCGGGGACGAGGTCGACGGCCGAGACGTGCAAGTAGCCGGCCAGCTCCCGGGTTCGCAGGTCCTCAAGCGCGCCGGACCGGCCCCGGGGTTCGACCGTCCGCACCACCCGGCCGGACTGTGGGACACCGGGAGCAGTGCGCACCCGCCAGGCGGTGTACAGCTCCGGTTTGTGCTCCAGGAGGACGGCGTCTCGCGCCCACATGTTCAGCGACGCCGCCACCGCGAGCCGGTCGACCAGGCCAAGCGCCCGCTCGACAGCACCTTCCGCGCCCCGGTCAGCCGGACCTCCACCACGCGCGCGACGCGCTCGGGCGGGCAGCCGGCCCGTTCGTGTTCCTCCGCGGGACGCTCCGGCCACCCGCGGAGGGCGAACAACTCCTCGGCCAAAGCCGTCTCGTTGGGGTCGTCGGCGATCTCTACCAGGATCACCACACGACGGTCGAAGGGCAGGCCTAAGCCGGCCCGTAAGCCATCTCTAGCGGTGGATCGGGGCCCGACACGGGTGTTGTCCTCGGCGATTCTTCCGGAGGCGTACCTCGGATTGCGACCGGTCGGCGACTGCATAGCGACCACCTTGGAGGAACGGAACCAGCTGCGGCAAGAGTGAAGGCCGCGACGGCGACAGTCACCGGGCTGAGTCGCCCGACCGCGACTGCTGCGCCCGCCTGCGCGACATGAACGGAAGAGGTCGGCACCCGGTCCGCCGAAGCGGGTGGCAGGGGCGCCGGCCGGCGGGTCATCCGTCCTGCGATAGGCGGCGCCGGCCGCGGCGGGCGGAGGACGGGAGGCGGCGACATGGTCCCCCGCGACCAGACCGAGACCGTGTGGCCGAGCTGCTTGACCAGGACCCGCACTCACCGCGGCCACCGACGCCGACACCCTCGGGGTCACTGCGCCCACCGCGCAGCAACACCTGGCGGCCGCGCGCGGCGGACGCGTCGCCGACCTCGTCCCGGAACAGCCGCAGCTCCTGCTCGACGAGGCGGCGGCGCCGCCGGGGTACCCGGTGCTCGGGCGGCAGCGCGCCGCAGCGCAGTCGCAGTTCGCGCTGCGAGCCCGCCAGGTTCGGCCTTACCTCGACCAGGTCCTCGCCGCGGCCGGACTTGCGGCCGCCGACGCAGAAGGCTAGGTGCAGCGGACGCCCGCCGGCGCACTCGCCGCTGTGCTCCTGCTGGTCAACCCATCCGCGTGCTTCCCGAAGGCCGGGACGTCCGCGCCCACACCGACTTCGCGTCAACCGATCGAACCGGCGCACCTCCGCACCGCCGGTCGCGAACGTGCAGCCGTGCCACCGGCACCGGCTCGGGACAGCAGCAGCCGTGGCCAAGGGCGCGTCCACTCGCCGCCTGTCAGGCCACCGGCCTGTGACGGGCCCGATGGCCGCACGATCCGCCGGCCGGAACTCAACCGCTCTGCGTGCCGCGCCCGGGGCCTTCCGGTCGGCCCTCGACGAACCGAGCGAGCTGGGCCAGCGCCATGCGGGCGCCCGCCCGGTTGTCGGCGGCCGGCACAGCGTCGGGGACACCCTCGTGGACGAGAAGGACCCTCGTGCCGTCCGCCTCGTCACAGAGCGTCGTCGTCATCGTCATGGTGCCGCCCAGCGCGGGGTCCGGCGTCTCGAAACGCAGCACCTCCACCACCCTCTCGTCCGGCACCAGCTCCGCGAAGTGGCCCTGGTAGGTGTCAGTGTGGCCCACCGACTTGCCGACACCACCGTCGGGATCGTCGTACGTGAGCGAGACCCGGAAGGACCCGCCCTCATACGCCTCGAAGGCGTGCACCTGCGCGGCCATGCCCTCCGGTACACGCCATACCGCCACCGCCTCCGGATCGAGCAGCGCCCGGTAGACGGCGGACCGGGGGGCTCTGACGTACTGGGAGACGCAGGTCCGGTACACCTGGCCACCGTAACGCGGGGCGTCGGTCACAGCACAGAACGTGGAACCCGGGCGGCCAGGCGGGTCCGCGGAAGCCGCGCACACGAGGCCTCGCGACCTCGGCGGGCGAAAGCGTTTTGCCTCAGAGGCAAGTTGTTTGCCTGGGAGGCGAAGAAAGGCGTATCTCTCTGAGTGTGTCCCCCGAATCCCATCACTCGCCCGCAGACACCACACCGCCGGGGCCGGAAGGCGAGCCCCCCGACACGGTCGCGCCTCCGGTCGCGCCCCGGCTCCGCGTCCTGCGCCACCAGAGCGGCATGACCCTGGAGGCCGCCGCGGAACGTGCCCGCCTCTCCCCGGCCCACCTCTCACGACTGGAGACGGGCCGGCGCCAGCCGTCCCTGCCCGTGCTCCTCACCCTGGCCCGTACCTACGGCACCACGGTCTCCGAACTCCTGGGCGAGGCCGTGCCCGAACGAGACAGCGTCATCCGCCACGGGGAAGGGCCGGTCACCCGTGCGGGGGGCTGGCTGTACCAGGCGGTGGGAAGCCCCGGACGAGCCCTGCAGGCCCTGAGACTGCAGGTGCCCCACGGCGAACAGGACAGCCTGGTGCGCGTGCACCCCGGTGAGGAGTGGCTCTACGTCCTGCGGGGTGAACTCCGCCTCACCCTCGCCGACACGGCCTATCTCCTCACCGCCGGGGACGCCGCCCACTTCGGCTCCCTCACCCCGCACCGCATCATGGCCGGCTCCCGCGACGGCGTGGAGTTGCTGTTCGTCCACACGCTGCTGCAAAGCGACACGGCAGCCCTCTGCGTCGGCCCTGGCGCCGGCGGTGGCAGGGAAAGGAAGACCCCGTGAACGACCTCTCCTCCCATGGCCTTTCCGAGGAGCCGCCCGGCGCGGCTGCGACCCCCCGGGGCACCGCCGGGCGGAAGTCCTCCGACGGCAGCATCCCGCGCGGCCTGTGGGTCCGCGTGGTCCTCTACCTCGTCGCCACCCACGTGCTGCTCGGCATGCTGTCCCTGATCGTGGTGATGCTCAGGACCCGTTGACCCTCCCGCGGCGAGGCCTCTGCTGGTACTCACCGAGGCCGCGTGCGAGCGGTACGGCCTGCCCACCGTGCGGTCGCACGAGGAGCGGCTCGCCGGGGCGGCCGGCGAAGGGACACAAGGCCATCAAGCAGCTCCAGCGGGCCGAGCGGAAGCTGACCAAGCGGGGCCTGGGGCCGTGGGCGCGGATCCACCGCCCGCCCCGGGGATGCGTCGGCCCTGCGCACAGCTGTGCATCCCTCCTGGCGCACCCTCGGGGCCCGCGCGTGGGGCCATGCCACGCCGCTTGAGCCGGCGGAGCTGGCCTGGGTGCTGGGCCTGCACGCGACGCGGGTGATGACTCCTGTCGGGGTCCGGCGCGTCCGCCAACGGTGCCTTCGGTGACGATCTCCTGCTGTGCGTCATCCGCACTGCCGGCGGACGATCCGGACAATGGCGGGCGCGATCGCGTCGTACACGCGGCTGGAGGCTTGCTTCTGTGTCGTCTCTGGCGTCGGCCCTGAACCAGTCGGAGTGGGCGTCCTCGTCCAGTTCCCTGCGGTATCTCGTTCCGCAGGCCCCTGGAGCGTACGAGGGTGAAGCGGGCGAGGCCGGGAGGTCTTGGCGAGGCGTGCGGCGTGCCCGGGGGTGAGTGTGGGCAGCCGGCCAGTGTGAGGCAGGCGGGAACGATTCCCACGCCCGCCAAGCGCCGCGGCGAGGAACCAGGAGGCGACCAGCGGTGCGCCTGTGACGGCCAGGCGGGCAGTAGGGAGGAGTCCGCCGGCGTGGAGAAACCAGGTACGCAGCCGAGCCGGGTGACGGACCTGCCACGTTTCGCACCGGACCTGCGACTCCCACTCCCCCGACACATGGCCGGGGGGATCTTGAGAGCGCACGGTCCTCGACCGGTGGTGCGCCGGGGCCACGCGGACACCCCAACGCTCCGGGTACAGCCGCTCGGCTGCCCAGCGGCAGCACTCCCCACCGCGGTGCCGTCCGTTCTCCTCCTGAGCCGGACTGACGAGCGCGATCAGCCGGTCCGGGTGGACCATGGCGTTGCACAACCACTGGTCCTCGCGGCGCGCTGCGTCGCCCCGAGCCGAAAGAGCTACGCGGTGAGTGACGAAGAACAAGCACATACCGTCTACCGCCGCCTCGCGCTGGTGGACTTCGCCGACGAGCTGCGCATGGGGCTCAACCTCGGTTTCTACCGCACGTTCGCCGTGCCGAGCATCGCCAGGGTTCTGGTCGGTACCGGGAAGATGTCGTCGCGGCCGGTAGAACGCGCGAAGGCCACCGGGGCGTTGATGTACGCCCTCATCGACCACGGGCTCGAGGCACCGGCAGGGCGGGCAGCCGTGGAGACGCTCAGCCGGTTGCACCGTGGGCTGCCCGTCGGGGACGAGGAGTTCGTGTACGTGCTGGCGGCGTTCTGCGTGGCTCCGCTGCGGCACATCGACCGCATCGGATGGCGGCCGACCACGGCCGAGGAGCGAGCAGCGGCACACGCCTTCTATGCGGGCCTGGCCGCGCGCATGGGGATCACCGGGGTCCCCGGATCCTACGAGGCTCTGGGTGTGTGGATGGACCGGTACGAGGCGCGCACGTTCGCAGCGACCGCAGAGGGGCGCGCCTTGATGGAGGCCACGTTCGGCATCCTCGCCGAACGTCTGCCGAGCGCTCTGGGGCCGCTGGCCCGAACCGCTGCTGCCGCGCTTTTCGACGAGCGGCTCCTGCAGGCGACAGGCATACGGCCTGCCTCCCGGGCAGTGCGGTGGGCGATGCGCGTGGGGCTTTCCTGGAAGTCCCGCCGCTCCTCCGGACGATGGCAGAGCGAGAACTCACGGTAGAACCAATCGCGTGAAGTGGACGCGTGCGGTTGGCACTTGCGGCAGTCGACGGCGCGGTGTCCAGTGACATGGGTGTATCGGCGCGACCCGGTGCCCGGGCAGCCCGGTGTCCCTTCCGAGTGCGCGCGTGCAACTGCGGGCGTGAGCGGGGGACGACGGTTCGGACGTGTCGTCGCGGACGAGGCGGGCGACCGGCGCGCTGGAAGACGGCCCGCTCACGGTCGGAGCGTAGACCGGGCTGTCGACCGCGCTCCCCCGGACGTCGCCCGCGGCCGCCACCCGCCATGCGGTAGTCCTGCAGCATGATCGCGCTGACGGGTCGTACAACCTGCGGGCGAGTCCGGTCGAGCGGAAAGGCTGACGCGCCGCGAGCGCCGACCGGGACAGGGTGGAAGGCGTCGGGTCCGGCCGGGCCCGAAGCGGTCGTCCGAGCCCCCGTCGTCCGAGAGGGCGGGGAGGAGCGACAGCGATGCCGCTCACCCGGAAGCGCCGGTCGGGAGGGACGAAGCCTCCCGGGACCGGTACCGCACCGGGGTTTCGCGGGCGACCGCATCCGCAACGAGACGCTGGAGGACAGATGATCAAGCGAGGCAGGGCGGCACTGTGCGCTTCGGCGGGGGCGATCGCGCTCACCCTGGCGGTGGCACCGTCGGCGTCGGCGATCATCGGGGGGCACGACGCCACCTCGGAGTACCCGTTCATGGTGAGCGTGCTGAAGGACGGCCACCACTACTGCGGCGCCTCCCTGATCAAGCCGGACTGGATCGTGACCGCCGGACACTGCACGGTGAACGTCAAGCCCAGCCAGCTCTCCGTACATGTCGGCGACCTCGACCGCACGAAGGGCGAGAAGGCGCAGGTCACCAAGGTCATCGCGCACCCGGACTTCTCCTACGAGCCCTTCCGCAACGACGTGGCCGTCATGAAACTGGACCACCCCGTGCACGCCCAGCCCATCAAGGTGGCCGCCGACCCCACACCGGCGGGGACCCACACCCGGATCCTCGGCTGGGGGATGACCTGCGAGGACGGCAGCGAGTGCCCGCACCCCCCGGTCACTCTGCAGGAGCTGGACACCACGGTCGTCCCCGACGAGCGGTGCAGCGAGAACTTTCACGGGGACAACGAGCTGTGCACCGACAGCCCCACGGAGAACGCGCAGGCATGCATCCTCGACTCCGGCGGGCCGCAGATCAAGGGCCGCCCCGGGCGGTGGGAACTGATCGGCGCGACCAGCCGCGACGGCGACGCCGACCCGGAGTGCGCCACCGGCCCCGGCATCTACACCGACCTGACCGCCCACCGCGGCTGGATCGGGCGCGTCACGGCGGAATGATCGGCGACGCCTCCGTCCGCTCGGCGGAACGCCAGGTGCCCCGTCGCGGTCGGGCTCAGTGTGCGGACGCCGGTGCGGGCAGGGCGGCCGCGATCCGGAAACCGCCGTCGCCGGTGGGCCCCGACTCGATGGTGCCCCCGGCCAGGCGCACCCGCTCCGTCAGACCGATCAGCCCGTGTCCCCCGCTGGGCAGCAGCGGCCCACCGTCGGCGGCCGGCTCGGCCGGTCGTCCGGGTGGGCCGTTGACGACCCGCACCCGCACCGCCTCGGAGGCGAACGCCAGGTCGATCTGCGTCGCGGCGCCCGGGGCGTGCTTGTGCACGTTGGTCAGCGCCTCCTGCACGATGCGGTGCGCGGCACGCTCGACGGGCTCCGCCAGCGGCTGAGGCGCGCCCTCGACGCGCACGGTGACCGGCAGGCCGGCGGCCCGCGAAGTCTCGGCCAGCTCGTTGATCCGGTCGACGGCCTCCCCGGGGGCGGGCCGCTCCCCGGCCGAGGCGGCGGGATCCGGCGGTTCCGTCACGTCGGAGGCGCCCCCCTCGGGCAGCGGTGGCTCCTCGGCCGCGCCGGCCCGGCCGTCTGCGGCGCTGCTCCTGAGCACCCCGAGCATCTCGCGGAGTTCGGTGAGCGCGCGCCGGCCGGCCGTCTGGATGATCCGTGCGGCCTCGCCCGTGGTCTCCGGGTCGTGGGCGACGGCGCCGAGTGCATTGGCGTGCACCACGATCAGGCTGACCTGGTGGGAGACCACGTCGTGCATCTCTGCGGCGATGCGCCGGCGTTCCTGTTCCCGCGCGGCCTCGGCGACGAGCCGCTGCTCCCGCTCGGCGCGCTCGGCCCGCTCGACGAGACCGGCGACGACGGCGCGCCGCTGGCCCGTGTAGAGCCCCAGCAGCAGCGGCACCAGGCAGGAGAAGACGTAGTTCACCGCGAACCAGGAGGCCACGGTCCGGAGGCTGGACCACGCCCCGGCGTGCCAGGGCGCGAGGGCCACCAGCCCGACACCGGCCGAGGCCCAGACGGTCCGGCGGCTGTGCGGACCGCGGAAGGCGCCCTCCGCGTAGTAGGCGAGAGGTAGTGCGAAAGGCGAGACCTGGAGGACCTTGGCGAGCAGCGCGACGGTGAGCACCAGCTCGGGCACCCGGCGCCGGGCGAGCAGTGCCAGTGCGCTCACGGCGCCGAGCGGCAGGTTGCCCCAGGGGCCGGCCGGCCCCAGGTAGGGATTCAGGAGACCGTTCCACACCGTGAGCAGCAGGACGACCACCGTCGCCACCACGTCTGCGGCGCGCGGCGGCAGACGGGGGGAGCGGGGTACGGGCCGTGCCGGGGGGCTCTGCGCTGGGCTCTCGCCGCCCGGTGGCAGGAGCGCCCGGGAGCGCAACTGGTGCCCGAGCCGGCAGGTGCGACGTGTGGAACTCACCCGGCGAGGATAGAAGACGCCGCCGCGGCGGAGCCCGGCAGAGGTCCGTCACCCGCCCCCTCCGGCCCGCCCGGGCCCGGACCACCGGCACGCGACGCGGACCAGGCGTTGCGTCGCCCCGGCCGGACGACCGGCGGCGGGCCCGTGCGCCGGGAACCGCAGCCGCGCGCGTCGAACACCTCGCTGTGGGCGGGCAGAGTGGACAGTCCCGGCACTGCTCCCCCGGGTGCCGCTTACGGACGCACCGGGCCGGGGGGCAGGGTGGAGGGCGGTCACGGAGCATCGCGCCGCCCGTCTTCACCAGCCGTGGGTGGGTGCCCTTGCAACGAACGGCGCCGACACACGGTTGCGGTTGCGGAGGCCCTCTCACTCTTCGTCGGCGTTGGTCGTTGGTGGTGCGGAGTCTTCCGGAGGCGTGTAGTCGCTGCCGAGGAGGGCCACCGTCTGCTGGGCTGCCCGACGTCGCTCAGGGGCGTTGGAGAGGAAGCTGTAGAGGACTGCTGTCAGGAAGACGCCCAAGACGATGGCCAGGAGACCGAGCAGCACCCATGCGACCGGTTGGATCGTCGCCGCGGTCGCGCTGACGGCAAGGCTCAGCGAGGCAATGATCTTGACGATCGACCCTCCACCGCGGACGGCAGCGGCGGAGACGGAGGAGTTTGTCCTCCTGGCTTGGTAGACCGAGGACCCACTGGAGCCGCCTGCCGGTGGGGTCGCGACGGCGATCGCGAATGCCGTCAAGGTGCCTGCGACGAGGACGAATACCCACGGGTGAACGAGGTACCACTCGAGTGAGAGACCAATGTTCCGGGTGTGCCACAGCTTCCACAGCGCAGCGGCGACGCCTGCCCATAGCGCGACTCCGGCTGCCGCGATCAGAGCTGCTCTTCCCGGCGTCCGGCCCAGCCTGCCCTTGGCGTTCATGCCGGCATTCTCCCGCTCGAAAACGGTGTGGCACCTCCTCTTCCCTCACATCGGGCGGTGTCTTCGGCACCGCGCATCGGCATCGAGGTGGCCGAGGAAGTCCCGACACGGCAGGCGGGCGGCTCCTGGACCCACAGGGAGCGCGCGGAGGCAGGGCGAACGGCCACGGACGGGCACGGATCGCGGGCGGCTGAAGTGGGGGTGGGCCTACCGCCACTTCAGCTCGAACGCAGTCGGGAAGTCACCCGCCATGACGGAGGTGCAGCCGCGGCACGCCGCAGCGGCGAGGCCCCACACGCGTCGGCTCGCCGTGGCCATCAGGCGGTAACTGCCCACCACCACTTCGAACGCCTGCCTGGTCGCGGTCACGCACCCGCGCGGCAGCGCCGTCATCTCACCGCCACGGCCGACCCGAGCATCCGAGGGCGCAGTAGTCACCTGATCGGCTGGACAGAGCCGAGGCGATCAGCCGTACGCCCTCGGAACAACGGTCGAGGAGGTCACCGGTGAGTCGGCGCCCCGGACGCCGTTCGAAGTCTCACCTCCCGGATCGAGGGACGATGTCCAGCATGGGCCCGCGAACCTGACTGCGATGACGTGATCGGACAGTCCGACATCATCGTGCGCACAACCGGTCCAGTGCCGACTTGCTCTCCTCGTCCACGGCGCGGCAGATCATCAGTCGCTGGTCGGCGTCCTGAAGTGGCGTGAGCACTTCGAAGTGCACAGTGATGACGCCGGCACCCGGGTGTCGCATGACCTTCTGTCCGCGGCCGTTGACCTTCACCTCCCGTTCGGCCCACACTCGTGCGAAGTCCTCGTTACGGGTGGCGCATTCCGTGATGAGGTCGGTCAACGCCTGGTCCTCCGGGTGCGCGGCCCACGCTGCACGCAGGTGGGCAACACCCTCACGTACCACGCGTTCGCGGTCGACGTAGTACTTGCGTATTTCCGGGTGTACCAGGCACAGCCACATCGCATTGCGCTGCGCCGGCAAAAGGGTGCCGAAATCCCACAGCAACCTGGCCATTTCGCTGTTCCAGGCCAGGATGTCGTAGCGGTGGTTCGTCAGCATGGCCGGCAGCGGTGACAGATCGGCGACCAGTCGTGCCAGCGCAGGCGCTGCCGTGGTGGCAGGCTTGCCGGCGTTTCGGGGGCGCTGCTGGGCCAGATCGAAAAGGTAGGTGCGCTCGTCGGGCGTCAGCCGGAGGGCCCGGGCCAACGCCTCCACCACGTCCGCTGAGGGCCGTAGCCCCCGGGCCTGTTCCAGCCGCACGATGTAGTCGACGCTGACCCCCGCCAGCTCGGCTACTTCTTCCCGGCGCAGTCCCGGGGTCCGCCGGAACTGCCGACGTGTCGGCAGGCCGACGTCGTTGGGGTCCAGGCGTTCGCGCTGGGTGCGCAGGAACGCGGCCAGCTCCTGAGTCGGGTCCACCGTGCGGCTCGTCATGTGCCGTCCAACAGCCAGGGTGGTACCGGTGTTCCCAGGAACTTCTCTCCCTTACCTCCGGACTGCGCCGGCCACAGTCTTGGTTGTGACAACGGACCACAGGCACAGGAGGACACGATGTCGCTCACCCTCGATACCTATCGGCTGCTGGGTCGCTCCGGGCTGCGGGTGTCACCGCTGGCGCTGGGCGCGGCGACCTTCGGCACGGATTGGGGCTGGGGCGCCGAGCCTGACGAGGCGCGCAAGCTGTTCGACCTCTACGTCGAGCGCGGTGGCAACTTCATCGACACCGCCAGTACCTACACCAATGGCACCTCCGAACGTCTGCTGGGCGAGTTCACCCGCGACAACCGTGAAAGCCTGGTACTGGCAACGAAATTCTCGACGCTTCGCCGGCCGGGCGATCCGAATTCCGGAGGGAACCACCGCAAAGCCCTGTTCGCGTCTGTGGAATCCAGTCTCCGAAGGCTGAACACGCACTACCTGGACGTGCTCTATCTGCACGTGTGGGATTTCACGACGCCGGTCGAGGAGTTCCTGCGGGCCATGGACGATCTGGTTCGGCAGGGGAAGGTCCTGTATGTGGGGATCTGCAACGTCCCGGCCTGGCAGGTATCGCGTATGCAGGCGATCGCAGACCTGCGCGGCTGGACACCGCTGGTCGCTCTGCAGACCGAGTACAACCTGGTCGAGCGTACCGGCGAGCGTGACCTGATCCCCATGGCACACGAGATGGGACTGGGAGTGGTTCCCTTCTCGCCGTTGGCCGGCGGGGTGCTCACCGGCAAGTACAGCCGCGACGACCTGACCGCGGCGAAGGCCCGCGGCGAAGGCACCCGCAAGAGCTTCAACATCGCCAACGGCGCGCTGTCCGAACGCCACCTGGCCGTCGCGGACGTCGTGAAGGAGGTCGCCAGGGAGTCGGGGCGCACCCCTGGTCAGGTCGGGTTGGCCTGGCTCCTGCAGAACCCGGGCGTGACGGCACCGATCCTCGGCGCCCGCACACCTGCGCAGCTGGAGGACAATCTGGGTGCTCTGGAGGTCGATCTCACCGACTCACAACTGACCCGGCTCGAAGAGGCCGGCGCGATCGGGCTGGGCTACCCGCACGACCTCCTCGCCAGCGACAGGGGCCGCAGGCTCAACAGCGGTGACCTCAGGATCGAGCCCCGCCGCTGATGTTCGAGCGCGCGGCGACTGGGCTCCGGACGCGGTTCCGCCCAGCGCCGGCGCGCCACGTTCAGTGCGTTGCGGCTCGCCCACCTCCGGCAAGTCGGCCTTCGCCGCCCCGGAGGAGGCCCGGGGCCTTCGCTGGACCACGGTCCCGGGTGCCTCCCGGTGGGCTGGAGCCGGCCGCCGCCGACGCCTCAGGTGCGTTCGCAGGGGCTATCAGCGCCTGACGTCCGCCGGTGGTGCCCGTTCGGGAGGGTGCCGGCAACGGGCAGCGTGTCACCTTTCGACTGGTGACGTAGTTCACCGGTCCGTCCTGCGCCGCAGTGTCGCCTTCACTGTCCGGGTCGCCCCGGGCGCGGTGTGGTCCTCCCGCCCGGGGCGACCCGCACGACCCGCTGGGGCGGAAACCGTCCCCGGCGGGTCGTGCGAGTTGATCCGGAGGTCCCGGCTCAGGGATCCTTGCAATATGAGCGTCCGATGAGGTCGCGTGGTCTGGTGCCGTGCATCGCAAGGCGCCGGAGAGTCCTCGTAGCGGAGCTACCAGGGCTTTTCGGCAACGCCGCGAGGTGCGGTGCCAGACCACGCGACCCGGGCGGGCATATGGCAAGGACCCCTCAGGCCCGGGAGGGGGCTTCCCGCACGGAGGAGGAACCCTGTGCCGGGGGCCACTGGGTGGCCACCGTCCTGTCTCCGGCCCCGTGCGCCCCGGACGCCGCGGGCCAGACCAGGCCGAGCACCGACAGTGAAAGTACCGCTGAGACAACCACAGCGGTCAGCTTCTTCTTCCCGTTGGGCATGGGGTTCTCCGCAGTGCCTCGACGGGCCGCCGGAGGTCAACTCCCCGTCGACTGGGCGCAATCGGACACATGCTGGCGCGTCAGCGTAACAGGGCGTGCGCGGGTGTCCGCGGCCCTGTGCCCGACCGCGTCCGCCTGCCGGAGTCACTGTCAAGATCGGTGGATCGAGCCGGCATGAGGCTGCTTGGTGGACATCCGGATCTTGATGTGGTTCTCGCCATGACGAGTGACTTCGCGCAGGCCCAGTCGCCGGTAGAGGGCCTGGGCCCGCTGGTTGACGACGAGGACGTCCAAGGTGAGGTCCCGGCCCTGCTGGCGGGCCTGTTCCAGGAGGCCGCGGATGAGCCGGCGGCCGATGCCGCGTCCCTGGTGGTCGGGGGGGAGCTCGATCCGCGCCAGGTAGACCTCGGTGGCCCGGTGCTCGACGTGCAGCATGCCGGCGTCCGTGCCGTCGACGGTGATGATCTGCCATCGGTCCGGAGTGAATGCGCGGGCGTGGAAGTCGCGTTGGGCCTGCTCGTCCCAGCCCCAGACGGCCGTGATGTAGGTGCCCATGGCGGCCTTGTGCAGCTGGAAGCAGTACTCGCTGTCCGCAGAGGTGACCGGCCGCAGGCCGATAGCCGTCATGCCGCCCGCTCCTGGGGCCGTTCGATCAGCCTGCCGTTGAGCACGAGCGCGCCTTCCCGACGGGTGCTGCGAACACCGGCCCACTCGACGACCACCATTGATCGCTCGGGAATATACGCCCTTCGCGTGCTCCCCGAGCTCGATCCACCGGTTCTGAGCATGGCTCCAGTTGATGCCGGGGGTGCCGAGGTGCCGGTGAGACGGGGTGCCGGTGAGAAGGTTTCACTGGTGGAACTGTCGGACCCCAGCCTCAAAGTCGAACACGTACAGCCCTCGAGAACCACCGACAGCAAGCGCCCGGTCATCGTCGAACCAGCGACATGCCGCGAGGGAGCCGTTGGTGCGCATCTCCGTGATGAGGTCGTCGTCGAAGTCCCAGACCCGCACTGTGCCCCGGCTTTGAACGGCGGCGATCCAGGCACCGTTGTCAGAGAAGGAGAGTCCGTTGACTTCTCCTCGGTCGGGGTCAGTGGTCAGGTAGCGCACGGCGTCTCCCGAGCGGGCCCCCCATATTCGTATCGTTCCATGGCGGTCAGCAGTGGCCAGTTGTTTGCCGTCTCGCGAGAAGTTTCCGCTGGTGACGTTCCTGGCGTTGAGGGAGCGCAACAGGGTGTGGCTGTGAACATCCCAGATCTGCACCGCGTCGACCTCATCGACGAGCGCCAACGCCTTCGTCCCAGCGGACAGTGCCAGGAGCCGCACCGGCTTGCGTGTGCTGATGACGGGCCCCATCAAGGTGTTGAGGTTCGGGCCCTCATGGTGACCGTAGAAATGGCGCAACCGCACGTTCCCCGCACCGTCCAGGCTCGCGGCCGTGGCCCCGTCAGGCGACAGCACCGGCCGGAACCCGATGATCGTGTCGTGCTGCCAGCGCCGCTCGACGCGGCCGGTGTCGATGTCACGTATCTGGTGGGAACCGAGGCGCCTGCCGACGATCAGCTGAGCGCCGTCCCGTGTCACGGCGATCGTCTCGACGCCCTTGTCGTCCTCCCCTTCGACTGCACCCGCCGAGCCTTGGCGCGTGTCCGACGGTACGGTGTTGAGGCGTAGGAGGCCGCACGCACCGCGAACGTCCACGTAGAGGAGAGCGGTGACGTCGGGGGTGAAGGCCGCCGCTCGTAACCGTGCCGGTGCCCCGGGCACTCCCAGAGCCTCGCCGGTGGCCGCGTCCCACAGGTTCACCGTCCCGTCGAACGCCGAGATACCGACCTGACCGTCGCGGCGGGAGCAGGCGAGGGCCTGGATGCCGGGGCCGCCGCCGTCGGTGAGCGTCCGCGTCGCGCGGTGCCCCTCAAGGTCCCAGATCCGCACGGTCCCGGAGTGATCTGCGGTAGCCAGAGTCGAGGCGTCGGCTGCGAGGGCGACCGTGTCCACCCCGACGCCGGGTGTGAACGAGTGGAGAAGCTGGTTGCCGGCGAGGTCCCAGACGTGGACAGTCCCCCGTCCATGGACCGTTGCGAGGTGGGAGAGCCCCCGGGAGAAGGCGGCGGCCCGAACCAGGCCACCGCTCGCACCCGGCAGCAGGTTGAGCACCTCACCGGTGTGGGGATTCCGCACTCGCACCCTGTCGATGCCCTCGACCGTTGCGATCCGAACCGAGTCGGCGCAGAGGGCGACCGTGCGTACGGACTCCGTTCCCTCCGCCGAGTGGACGCTGATCACCTGGCCGTCGGCCGGATCCCACACGCAGACGTCGCCTGCGCCGTAAACGGCGGCGACGCGTGTGGTGTCCGGAGAGATGGCGACCTGGCGCACCAGACGGTCGCGATAGGCGGCCGGCCGCTGTATGGTCCTGCGGTTCGGGTCCGGTTGGTCGACGTCGGGAAGTGCCCAGCGAGGCCGGAGCACGGGGTGCGATGACTGCCAGGCCAACGCCTGCTCCCGCCAGGGGGCATAGGCGCCCAACCTGGCCCGCAGCACTGAGGCGCGGGCATGAGCAGGCGTGGTGGGCCCCAGCAGGTGTGCGGTCGCCGAGAGGTACTCGCCCGGGGAACGGGCACCGTGGCCGCCGGCGTGGTCGTAGTCGGACACCACGCCTGCGACGCCACCGTGATCCAGGCGCCACTCGATCCAGCGTAGGTCGGTGACGAGCGCTGTCACCTGCTCCTCCTGGCCCGCCTCGGACAGGTGGGCCGTCAGGTGGTCGATGAGGTACCTGTCAGAAATGTGCCACCAAGCGTATTCGGGGCCCGCGCCGTCTCCGGGACGCGGATCAGCGGCCGGTACGGTGCGCGCAGCGGTCTCGATGAGGACGGAGTTCAACCGCTGCAGGCTCTCCCCGCCCAGGCGGGCTCGCAGGAACTCGCGGATCACGTCGTGGAGCTTGAGGCGGCCGCCTCCGCCGGGGTCGAGATGAACCAGGGACATCCTGGCGAGCACAGTGCACAGGTCGCGGGTCGCGGACTCGCTCAGTGACGCGGTCACCCGCCAGAGTCCCGCGACGAGGGAGACGGGAACGTACTCGTCCTCAGCGAAGACGCCCAGTTCGGTGAACCGTTCGTACCCGCCCGGAGGCAGCAGGAGTGCGGCAGCCTCGATCGTGGCCCGCACGGCCTTGTTGCGCTGGCGGGGGTCGTCCAACTCCACGGACAGGGTCGGGTCATCAACCGCGGCGGGTCCGCTCCGACGCAGTTGCTCCATGATCTCGGCCGCCACGGCGGTGGGATCGGCGCCCGTCGCGATGCGGCGTGCGGCGAGCCGGTTGACCAGTCGCAGCAGCAGTGGCCAGCGACCGGTCACGTCGAGCAGACCCTGCAGGATGTCCGGCGGCCAAGGAGGATCGATGTCCCGCGTCAGCAGGCTCTCCGCCTGGCGCGGGGACATCTCGTCGACGAGCACGCACTGCGCTCCCTGGGGCAGCAGGTCAGGGACGCGCGTAGTCACCAACCGGACGCACTGGCCGGCATCCCCGGTCATGAACGGCCGGATCTGCTCCGGCCACCAGACGTCGTCGATGATGAGCAATGTCGGCGGGCGCACCCTGAGAAGCCGGTCCAGGTGTGCCCCGGCCAGTTCAGGGTCCTCGAAGACCGTGGCGTCGCCCGTGATGAACCGCGCGGCCTCGCAGACCTTCGCGGCCACCTCCGCGCGGCTGCGTACATCACGCCCCAGGACAACCCGGTAGATTCTCCCTCCGAACCGGCGCTGTACCCGTCTGTCCGACCAGACCAGCTCCGCCACCGTGGTCTTTCCGAAACCCCCCGCGCCGTGGAGGGCCGCAGCGGCGGTGATGCCGACGGTGGCTGATCGTCGCTCCTGTCGCAGCGCGGCCACCACCTGGTCGACCTGGTCCCGGTCGACCACCCACTCGGGAACCGTCGGAGCCGTCGGAGGCGGCGGATCGTCCGGGAAGCCGGCAGGGACGGACGAAGGGCGTAACGAGCGCAGGGCGATCACGAAAGCCACGGCCAATCCCACGGCCAGTACGGGCCATGCGTGCCGCCGCACCTCCTCCAGGGGACCCGGCCAGTGGTCCTGCCCCGTGGCGGCGTTCTCCGCCATCGAGGTCACCGCCGTCACGGCAGTGGTCAGAACCGCCGACACGACCAGACCAGGACGGTGTCCGACCGCCATCGTCCCCGCGCCTCCCGTCTCTTCGGAGCCCGCCAACCCCAGCGCACTGCCGCATGGTCCCACTTTCGGGTCCGCGCCGTCCCTGGTTCACCGGCGGGCAGCGGGGATCAACGGGAGGTTCCTTCATGCGACCTGTGCCCCGACCGCAGAAGTCGACCCAGAACCGAACTTGTGGACATCCGACAGTGAGTCTGACTTTCTCCCGAAGAAGGACTGAGAGCAGGAGCCTGCAGTGAAGTTGGGCGCCTGGGGCGGAACCCCCGCGGGGCCGGGCCGCGGCGCTGACGCAGAAGAAAGTGGAGCGGCTCTCCGCCACAGAGGCGCGGTGGGTGCAGGCCAGAGGTTCTCAGGAAACCTGGGGGCAATCCGCCACCGGGTCGACCTGGTCCGTTTCGCTCTTCTTCTCCTCCTCGCCACGATGCGTGTCCGCTGCCTCGGAACCGCTCTTCGAAACCCTGGAACGTCGGCGTGCGTCGGTTGCCCAGACGATCAGCGCACAGGTTGCGAATCCGGCCCCGAGGAGGCTTGAGGCGACCCAGCCGTGGGAGGTGAAGACGGCGGTGGTGGCGGCTGCACCCAGGGCGGAGCCGAGGGAGTAGAAGACCATGTAGCCCCCGATGACGGTACTGGTGCGCTCGGGATACACGGTGGTGAGGAAGTGTTGGTTGCTCACGTGTACGACTTGGACCGCGAAGTCGAGCACCACGACGCCGACACCGAGCGCCCATAGGGACCACGACAACTGAGCGGTTGCAGCCCAGGAGAGGATGAGCAGAGCCAGCGCGAGGCCGCTGACCGGGATCGCGCGCCCCGCGTCCGCCCACCGTCCCGCGCGCGCGGCTCCCAGTGCGCCGGCGAGTCCGGCTATGCCGAACAGTCCGATCCGGCTTTCGCTCAGATGCCACGGCGCGTTCGCCAGCGCGAGGGACAGAGCACTCCACAGGGTGCCGAAAGAGGCGAACAGGAAGAACGCGATGAGGCCCCGGAGCAGAAAGAGACGCTGCCTGAACAGCCCGCCGACCGGGACGACGGCCTCTCGGTAGCCCGCGGGCCGGCGTGCTCCGCCTTCGGGCGGCAGCGCGCGCAGGGCGCGGGCGGCGAAGGTGAGCGCGAGCACACCGAGCACGGCGTATGTGCTTCGCCAACCCCACGCTTGAGTGAGCACGCCGGTGACGAACCGAGCGCCCAGGATGCCCACCACCACGCCTGACGTCACTACGCCGATGTTGCGTCCGCGCTCGGCAGGCGGCGAGACCGACGCGGCGTAGGCCACGGTGGTCTGCACCACGACTGCGAACATTCCGGCCAGCGCGAGCCCTGCGAAGGCCGTCCACGCGGCCGAAGCGACAGCTGTCAGGAGCAGGCCTGCCGCGGTGACGGCCATGTGCACCGCGATGAGTCGACGCCGCTCGGCGACCACGTCACCGAGCGGCACCAGCAGCACCAGGCCGACCAGGTAGCCGCACTGGCCGGTCGAGACGATCCACCCGGCGTGCCGCGCCGTCACCCCGAGGCTCTCTGCCATGGGTGGCAGCACTGTCTGCGCAGCATAGATGCCGGCTACCGCTACGCCGCACACGGCCGCGAGGAGTAACCGTCGCCATACGTCCATCGCTCCCCCGAAAAGATGAGTAGCAAAGTGAAACCAATTTGACGGTAGGGCATGATGGTCTTGATCCGCAACTCGTCGGGAGGTGTCGTGCCGCGCCCCGCCACAAGCACTCCGAGCTCTGCCTGGACCGATTCCGACTGCCCGGTGGCCCGCGCGCTCGACCTCGTCGGCGACCGGTGGAGCCTCCTGGTCATCCGGGACGCGATGGACGGGGCACGGTCCTTCACCGAGTTTCAGCGACGGACCGGCGTCGCCCGCAACATCCTCGCCGACCGCCTGCGCAAGCTGACCGCCCACGGAGTCCTGGCCCAACAGACCGCGCCCTCGGGACGCCGCCAGCACTACGTACTCACCGACGCCGGCCGCGACCTCTTCCCCGTCCTCCTCACCCTGCGCCAGTGGGGGGAACAGCACACCTTCGAACCCGGTGAGCCACACTCCACACTGGTCGACCAACACGGTGCCCGCGTGCCGCACATGAAGCCGACCGGCGCCGACGGTGCCCTCGTCGATGTCGACACCACCCACGTGCAGAAGACCGGCGGCGAAGAACACCGGTGAGTCGGCGGCCGACGAGACCGTCAGCGTCTGTGCGCTCCGGCACGTACAGCGACGCGGTGTGCCCCGCCCGTCCGCGGGCTGTCCCGTCCCCCACGGTCCTGCTCGCACTCGCTGCGGCCGGGCTCGCGCGACAGCGAAGTCCAGCAGACGCCGAAGCGGCGAACCCGCTGCCGGGTCCCGGTGCCTGACGGACGTGGCCGGTGCCTCAGCGGTGGTCCCGCAGGAGCGCTGCGGCCGGCACACCGCGCGAAGAGCGTCTACGGGCAAGGGAAGCCCTTGCGGGTGCCGTTGGGCGGAGGCGCCCGGGTGCAGGCCGGTGGGGTGAGGCCAGTCGCCGGCGACGTCGCCGCCGCGCTCAGTCACGCGTTCCTGATCCGGCCGGCGATCCGGACTTCGGCCCTTCGGAGAAGCTCGCGATGCTGCCGACCTGATCAGGAACGGTCACCAGCTCCTGCCCGCCCACCTCGGGCTCAGCGCTGGCGGTCCCCGGGCGCCGTGAGGGTGCCGGCGGGGGCCGGCTCCCGCGACGGCGCTCTCAGATAAGTCCAACAGCCGGCGAGGGAGAGTCCTGGCGCCCCCGCGAGTGCGGGCGTTGGATACCGGGGACTCCCCCGCCGACCGGAGGCCATGTGATGCCGCACTCCCGCCGTTCCGTCCTCGGAGCCCTCGCCGGCGCCGCCGTCCTGGCCGGCACTGGTGCCGGAAACGCCCTCGCCGCCCCGGCGGACGCGGTCGGCCGGGCGTTGCGGCGCCTGCTTCCGCGCCACGCCGGGCAGGTCTCCTTCCGCCCGTTGCCGCTGTCGTCCTCCGGCCGCGACCGCTTCCGCGTCACGGGCCGCAGGGGGGCGATCCTCGTGGAGGGGACCACGCCCGGCACGCGGTTGACCGGCTTCCACACCTACCTGCGTGAGGTCGCCGGCGCGCACTTCTCCTGGAACGGGCAGCAGACGGAACTGCCCGGCCTGCTGCCGGCCGTGCCCTCGGAGATCGCGCGCGAGGCGGTCGTAGGCCACCGCTTCGCCCTGAACGACACCAACGACGGGTACACCGGCGCCTACCACGACTGGGCCTACTGGGAGCGCGAGCTGGACGTGCTCGCGCTGCACGGCTACAACGCGGTGCTGCTGACCATCGGGACCGACGCCGTCTACCACCGTGTGCTGCGCGAGTTCGGCTACACCGAGGAGGAGGCGCGGGCCTGGGTCCCGGGACCCGCCCACCAGCCGTGGTGGCTGCTGCAGAACATGTCGGGCTACGGCGGTCCGGTGTCCGCCGGCACGCTCGCAGAACGCGCCGCGCTGGGCCGGCGCATCGCCGACCGGCTTCGCGAGCTCGGCATGACCCCCGTACTGCCCGGCTTTTTCGGGACGGTTCCGGTCGGGTTCGGCGACCGGAACTCCGGCGCGCCGACCGTGCCCCAGGGCACCTGGTGCGGGTTCAGCCGCCCCGACTGGCTGGACCCGCGGTCGAGTGCGTTCCGCGCCGTCGCCGCCTCCTTCTACGCCCACCAGGAGGCTCTGCTCGGCAGCTCGTCCATGTACAAGATGGACCTGCTCCACGAAGGCGGCGATCCCGGTGACGTGCCGGTCGGCGCCGCTGCTGAGGCCGTCCAGACCGCGCTGCACACGGCCCGCCCCGGGGCGGTGTGGGCCGTCCTCGGCTGGCAGAGCAACCCCCGCGCGGAGATCCTGGCGGCCGTGGACCGCTCGCGCATGCTGATCCTCGACGGGCTGAGCGACCGGTTCCCCACCGTCACCGACCGGGAGTCCGACTGGCAGGGCACCCCGTACGCCTTCGGCTCGATCTGGAACTTCGGCGGCCACACCACGATGGGCGCCAACACCCCTGACTGGCACGACCTGTTCACCAAGTGGCGCACCAAGGCGGGCAGCGCTCTCGACGGGATCGCGCTGATGCCGGAGGGTGCCGACAACAACCCTGCGGCGTTCGCCCTCTTCAGCGACCTGGCGTGGGCGAGAACCGCACCCGACCTCAAGGTCTGGTTCCGGGACTGGAGCCTCTCCCGGTACGGCCGGCGTGACGCGCACGCCGAGGCGGCCTGGGAGGTACTACGGACGACGGCCTACGGCACGACGCGCGCCGACGGCTGGAGCGAGGCGCAGGACAGCCTGTTCTCCGCTCGCCCCGCGCTGGACGTTGCCTCCGCCGCGGCCTGGTCGCCCCAGGAGGCCCGGTACGACGTGCGGGCATTCGAAGCCGCCTTGCCCCACCTACTGGCCGTCGCACCGGCGTTGCGCTCCGGCCCGGCCTACCGCTACGACCTGATGGACGTCGCCCGCCAGACGGTGGCGAACCGTTCCCGGACCCTGCTGCCGCTCATCCGGGCGGCCTTCGAGGCGCGGGACGGCGACACCCTGGCGCGGCTGTCCTCGCAGTGGCTGGACTGGATGGACCTGCTGGAGAAGATCGTGGCGACGGACCGGGGTCACCTGCTGGGCCGGTGGGTGGCCGACGCGCGTGCCTGGGGTGGCACGGCGTCCGAGCGCGACCGGTACGCCGGGGACGCGGTGTCGCTGATCACCACCTGGGCGGGCCGCGTCCCGGCGGACGACGGACAGTTGGCGGACTACGCCAACCGCGAGTGGTCCGGGCTGGTCGGCGGCCTCTACCGTCTGCGGTGGCACCTCTTCCTGGCAGAGTTGCGGAACGCGCTGCGCGAGGACAGGGCGCCCGCGGCGATCGACTGGTTCGCCGTCGAGTCGGACTGGCTCGCCGACCGGCCGGCACTGTCCACGTCCCCCGCCGGTGACCTGGAGGCGCTGGCGCGGAAGGTGGTCGCACGGCTGCGGCGGTGACGCGGGGACCAGCGACGGGCGGTACCGCCGGGCCTGGCTGCCGTATCCGTGACGGCAGCCCTGGTCGCACTCGGCATCCACGCAGCCACCGACTGACGCCGGCGCGTGGTAGGTCTGGGCGGCGCGGAAGTGCGCGGATGGCGGTGGGAGGTGCCTGGGATGTTGGTGACGCTGAGCGGAGGAGCCGGTGCGGGGAAGACGACTCTGGCCGCGGTGATGGCCAGTAGTGCCCCTGCGGGGCCGGTATGCGTGCTGCACGGTGACGACTACTACTTCCAGGTGCGCGGGCGGGGCGTGTGGGTCCGCGATGAGACAGGGGTCCCACGGCTGGATGTGGGTGATCCCCGCTCGCTGGACATGGAGCGGTTGGGGCGCGATACCGGGGCTGCTCTGGCCTGCTGTGCCGTCGTCATCGTCGAGGGGGCTCTTCGTCCGCGATGTCGCTCCGTGCAGTGCGGGAGCCCGATTCGACGTGTTCGTGGACCTGGCCGCGGACCTGCGCCTGGTACGCAAGATCGAGCGGAAGTGCCTCCGCGAGGGGTCCCCCCTGGAGGTGCTGCTGAGCAACTACCGCAACCACCGCCGCGCCGCCCACGACAAACACGTCGAACCCCTGCGCCACAGGTGCGACCTGGTCGTCGACGGGAACCTCGCAGCCGAGGTTCCCGCCCGGCAGGTATGGACAGCAGTCGCAGCACACGGGCACGCACCGGGAAACCGGTAGGCCGGGCAGGTGTCTCCCTGCCCGGCCTCACCGGTGCGCCTGAGCCCCGCCGCTCCCGGCTACCGGGGCAGCTGTCCCCGGAGCTCAGACGGGCTGTGTCAGTCCGCTCGGCCTGATCAGTAGGCGGAGTTGACGTTGTCCATCGAGCCGTACCGGTCGGCCGCGTAGTTCGTGGCCGCGACGATGTTGGCGACGGGGTCGGTCAGCGAGTCCTTGGTGCCCTTGACGTGGTAGGTGTCGAAGGTGGGCTGGATCACCTGGAGCAGACCCTTGGACGGCACGCCCTTCTGAGCGTTGACGTCCCAGTTGTTCTGCGCGGTCGGGTTACCGCCGGACTCACGGATGATGTTCTTGTGAATGCCGTGGTAGCTGCCGGGGATGTGCTCGTAGTGCATCACGTCCAGCGCCGTGCGGATCCAGCCGTCCAGGTTGTCGCCGTGCTTCTTCTTGCCCTGCTCCACCAGCTTGGCGACCTTCGCCGCCTCCTTGGCCTGCGCGCCCTTCGCGTCGCCCTTGGCCGTCTTGGCCTTGTCGGCCTGGTGGGCCACAGCGGCGGCGGACACGCTCACGGGGGCGTGCGTGGGGGCCGGGGCAGCATGCGCCGGAGTCGGCGCCAGAGTCGCGGCGGCAGCGGCGGCAGCGGCGGTGGCGATACCGGCGACGGTGTACTTGCGGAAACGGGTGGCCGTGAGGGTGGTGGCAGTCATGGCGTACCTCTCCATACGGGGGACATCGTGGGGAGGCCGACAGGCTGTCGGCGGCAGCACCCAGGCCCGGAGGCTCCGGTGCGTGCCCGACGCGGCGGGCGCGTCATGGGGCCGGTGTCAGGCTCAGGCGAGAAGGACTCCCGCCCGGTCCGGCGCTGGCTCCCCGGTACGTCCACCACCTTGGGAACCGGCTCCCGACCGGCGCGAACATGTGACCTACGGCCCGGCGTAGCAGGCAGCGTCCGGCCGGACCGTGTCAGGGGCACATGATGCTGATCCGGCCTACTAACAGGCTTCCGGGGTGACGGGGGTCCCGTGCCCGCCCTCACACCGCAACACCGCAACAGGCAGACCGGGCAGCCGTGATGTGACTGGGGGGTCAGCGACTGACCACAGCCCAGCCGGAGCGCAGCGCGGCAGGGCCGGTGGGTTGCCCGCGACTGCGGCCGAGCAGGTCGCGTGCCAGTGCCAAAGCGCCCGCACGGGACGACAAGGGAGAGAGAACTCCGTGGCGGAGCGCCCCATCACCCGACCTGCCACGGCCGTTTCCTCACGGTGGCGGCTCTCTCACACCTGGCGCGGGGCTTCTGCGTCGGCGACGCCGTCCTCGGGCGGGTGCGGATCGTCCTCCGCGTCCACCGGCCCGTCGGCCATCGGAACGCAGCTCCCCTCCGACGGTGCCGCGCCTGCCGCCTGCCGCTCCCCGGCACCGGTGCGGGACCCGCCGGCGGCCGCTATCCGGCCTGCCGTGCGGGACCGCAGTCTGTCACGCAGGGCGACCAGCACCACCAGGGCGGCCAGTGTGCCGCCCAGCGGGACCAGGAACCCGCTGTGCGCCTCGTAACGGTCCACCAGCCGCCCGGTGATCGTTGCCGCGGCTGCCTGTCCCAGGCCCACCGCCCCCGTCAGCCAGGTGAACGCCTCGGTGCGGGCCGACGCCGGCACCAGCCGCTCCACCAGCGCGTACCCGGTGACGAGGCCGGGTGCCAGCCCCAGGCCGATCAGCACGCTCACGCTTGCGAGCAGCGCGGGTGAACCCAGCGCCCACAGCGGCGTCAGCGTCACCACCAGCACGGTGTACGCCATCAGCATGCGCCGCACGTCGCCGCCCCGGCGCGGCAGCGCACCGCAGGCTGCGCCGGCGAGCATGTTGCCGGTGGCGAACACCCCGTAGAGCAGCCCGTTGAGGCCCGGCTGCCCGATCTCGTCGGTGAACGCGGTCAGCGAGACCTGCATACCGCCGAAGACCGCCCCGATGCCCAGGAATGCCACGGCCAGCACGCGCACCCCGGGGACGGCCAGCGCCGACGCCGCCGAGCGCTGCCCACCGGACGTGGTGCGCACCGGCGGCTGGCTGTCGTGGCGGGAGGCGAACAGCAGACCACCGAGGACGGTCAGCACCAGCTCCGCCGTCAGGCCGGCGGCGGGGTGGAGGCCGGTGCACAGCGCCGTGACGACCACGGGGCCGACCACGAAGGTGAACTCGTCGGTGACCGACTCGAAAGCCGCTGCGGTGGCCGCCAGTTCACCGCCCGAGAGACGGGTCGCCCAGCGCGCCCGCACCATCGGCCCCACCTGGGGCGTGGTGGCACCGGCGCACACCGCCACCACCACCAGCAGCCACAACGGCAGGTGCGCCAGGGCCAGTACGACCAGGGCGGACACCGCCGCGGCGTGCAGCAGCACGCAGGGTACGAGGACCGCGCGCTGCCCGAACCGGTCCGCGAGCCGGCCGCAGCGCGGGGCGGCGAGCGCCATGGCGACGCCGGTGACCGCCGAGACCGTGCCGGCGTCGCCGTAGGAGCCGGTGGTGTGCTGGACCAGGAGCAGGATGCCGATGGTCAGCATGGCGAACGGCTGCCTGGCCAGGAACCCCGGAAGCAGGAACGTCCAGGCACCGGGGGTTCGGAGCAGGCGGACGTAGCCGGGGCGGCTGCGAGTGGTGGCGGATGCCACGACCTGGGCCTTTCTGCTGCCTGGTGACACGGCGGCCGTGACGGCCGGTGGGCGTGCCGAGAGCTGTCCTCTCGCGCGGAACCGAGTGATACCGCGTGGTCCGCACCGGGAAGGTGGCGCTGCGCGTGGCAGGGGACCGCGGCCGCCGAGCGGTCGCGCCAGCTCTGCGTCAGGCAGAGGTGGATCGTTGTGGTTCGTCTTCGGTGCACGAACCGTCCTGCGGGGCGTACGGCACAGCGCACCCGCACCGACCGGGGACCTGTCACCCCCGGGAGCCTGCCCGGACGAACGGCACCACCGGTAACTGTACAACCCCGCCCCGGTACCGCTCGCGCCGCATCCCCGACCTGATCAGCGGCCTGGACCACCGCACGACACCGGCTCCCACCACACTGCCGAGGTGATCGCGAGGGCGGCGACCACTGCGCGGCCCGGCCCGGTATCCGGTCTGCTGTCCACCGTCGTACAGCGCACGGGTCCCCGCTTGTTGCCAGGTACCGAGCCTTGACGGTCCGGGCCGGGGGTACGCCTGCTTCCGGCAGGTGTTGCTCGACCACACGGAAAGCGAACCCCGGGGGGCGGGTTCCTCGGCGTGCGCGCCGAGGACTGCGCTGCCCCTGGTCGACGGTGCACCTCGCGCCGTCGTCCAGTCCGGGGCCGGAGCGTGCGGCCGACCTGTTGGCTGTCGGCCGGGTGGAAGAGGCCGGGCCCGCCCGGTCGCGGCACCGCGCGAGCGGGCGGGCCCCAGGAGGCCGCCGACGCCCACCGGGCGAGCGCCCGGTGGGCTGGGGGTGAGGGTCTCTGACGTGCCCCGGCCTCTCAGCCGTCCCCCCTCATGGTGCGGCCGCGTCCCGGGTCTCCTGCCTGCACCGCTCCTGCAGCTCTTCCAGGTAGTGGGCGGGATCGGCGTGGTGCTGGTCCTGAGCGCCGTGTCGGTGGAGCTCCAGACGGCCGTCGGAGTGCAGGCGGACGGTGGTGGTGGCGCGCCGCCGCGTTCCGGACACCGGTGAGGGTGCGTCGCGCGGTTCCGGCACCGTCAGGACGGGGACGGCGTCGGAGAACATGGCCAGCGCCTCGGCCGTGGTGGCGGCAGGCTGGTGTCCGGTGCGGTTGGCGCTGGAGACGTACAGCAGCGGGTGTCGGTCCAGCAGGGGCCGCAGGGACTCCCAGCGGGCGCCGAACAGCAGCATCCAGCCGTCCTTGACGGCCGGGGGCGCCCAGTCCGGTGTGCCGGTGCCGTCGTGGACGGGTACCAGGACGGTGAGACGTTCCTGCGTCAGCAGCCGGCGGGCTGTCGCGCGCTCCTCGGGGCCCAGGGCCCAGATCTGTTCGACGGCACTGAGGGTGTCGGGGTGGTGCGCCCACAGGGCGACGGATTGACCGGCGGGGCGGCCCTTCGCCTCGTTGACGGTGGAGGCCCGGCGGGCGGTGACGACGTGGGTGAGTGGTGCCGGGTTGGGCACCACCACGGCCGCCCCCTCCGCCAGAGCCTGTTCGGCCTGCGCCAGATCCGCCGCGGCACGCTCCGCGCGTCCGTGCAGTGTGCCCGTCATCGGTCCCTCTCGCCTCGTCCCGCTCCGGGCGAGACCTGCCCGAGGACGGACCCCGGCAGTACGGCCGGACTCTGCGCGCAGCCGGCACAGCCGCTGCGCGATGCCGGGGCACCGGACCGGCATGCCGGCATCCCCACCAATCCGTTCACCCCTTGGGCCGCAGCCGTTCCCGTAGCCCGTCGAAGTGCCGGTGCATGGCCTCGACCGCACGGTCGCCGTCGCCCGCCTCCAGGGCCGCCACGATCTCGCGGTGCTGCTGCCAGGTCTGAAGCGGGTCCGCGTGGGGGCTGCCGTCGAAGTCGTCCCGCACCCGGCGCAGCGCGTCCCAGAAGGCATCCAGCACCTCGCTGAGCAGGTGGTTGCCGAGCGAACGGTAGAGCGCGAGGTGGAAGGAGCGGTCGGTGAGCACCTCGACCCTGCCCGCGGCCGCCTCCTCGGCCATCCGGTCCACCAGGCCGTGCAGCACCGCCAGGTCCTCGGCGGGCAGGCCGCTGGCCACCGCGCCGATCAGTCCGGCCTCCAGCGCCTCCCGCACCTCCATCAGCTCGTAGAGGCTGGCCTCGCCCTGGTGGTGGCGGACCGCCGCCCGGAAGGCGACCCCCTCGACGAACGGGTCCAGGGAGAGGGAGCCCACGTAGGTGCCGAAACCGTGCCGGATCTCGACGATCCGCATCGCCTGGAGTGCCTTGAGCGCCTCGCGGACCGAGTTGCGGCTGACGTCGAGGAGTTGGACGAGTTCCGCCTCGGTGGGCAGCGCGTCGCCGGGGACCAGTCGCCGGGCCAGGATGAGCTGCTTGATCTGACCCTGGACGTCCTCCGACATCGTGCCGCGTGGCATGTGATCTCCCTCTCCGTGTGCCGACCGCCGAGCCAGGAACCCTTGACCGATGGGATTCTCCCGTGCCTATTGTGACCCACACATAGGACATCCCATGTCCTATGTCCGGTCCTCGGGTTCCGTTCGTCGACCGGTGAGCCCAAGGCCGAGGCCGGACGCCTCCCCGCTGCCCTTCCGCACCACCTGGAGCCACCCCATGGCACTGCCCACTCCTCTCCGCGGCGTCGTACCGCCGGTGTGCACCCCCCTCGACCAGCAAGGCGAGGTGGACACCGCCTCCCTGGCCCGGCTGGTGGACCATCTGATCGAGGGCGGCGTCCACGCCCTGTTCGCCCTGGGGTCGACCAGCGAGGTCGCCTACCTCACCGACCGGCAGCGCGACACGGCGCTGGAGACCGTCCGCAAGGCCTCCGACGGGCGGGTGCCGGTACTGGCAGGGGTGATCGACACGACCACGGGGCGGGTCGTGGACCACGCCCGGCGCGCCCGTGACCTGGGCGCCGATGCGATCGTCGCCACCGCGCCGTTCTACACCCGCACCCATCCCCGGGAGATCGCCGCGCACTTCCGCGGCATCCGGGCGGCCGTGGACCTGCCGCTGTTCGCCTACGACATCCCCGTCTCGGTGACGACCAAGCTGCCGGCCGGGCTGGTGCGCGAGCTGGCCGTGGACGGGACGCTGGCAGGGCTGAAGGACAGCAGCGGCGACGAGGGCGGGCTGCGTCGGCTGCTGGTGGAGCTCGGCGGCCGCGACGCGAGGGGCGACGGCCCGGCGCCCGGCTTCAGCGTGCTGACCGGCTCCGAACTCACCGTGGACGCTGCGCTGCTGGCGGGGGTGGACGGCGTGGTCCCCGGTATCGGCAACGTCGATCCGGCCGGGTACGTCCGGCTGTACGAGGCCGCGCTCGCCGGGGACTGGGCCCGGGCAGTCTCCGAACAGGAGCGGCTGACGGCGCTGTTCTCGATGGTGGACGTCGGTCCCGAGGCCGACATGGGTCGCTCCTCCTCGGCGCTCGGCTCGTTCAAGGCGGCGCTGCACCTGCTCGGCCTCATCGACCACCCCGCCACCGCGTTGCCGCAGCAGCCGCTGAGCGAGGCCTCCGTGGCCGAGGTCGGCCGCCGGTTGACCGCCGCCGGGCTCACACCGGTGCGGTGACGGCCGGGGCCGGGCGCGGTGCCGTGGACCGGCTCCGGGCTCGCCCGGCAGCATCCGGTGGGCCGCCCGCTCCCCTGCTTCGACGGATGCGGACCGCGGGAACGGGCGCGCCCCGGCGGCCCAGGCGACAGCCGCGACCGGTCCCGTCCGCCTCGGCAACCGTCACCAACCTCTCCGAACAACACACCTAGGACCGTCGCCACGGGCCTGGCCGCGTCTGCCGGCAGCCGCCGCCACCGGTCACGTCACCGCACCCGTCCCCCGGCTCGTCCGTCCCGCCCGGCCCCCAGCCGGACCGGCCGCCAGGCCGCCGGAGGCGGGTACGCACCGCAGGGCCCCCGGCAGCAGCCACCCGGCACGCCCCGAGGGCCCGCCTCACGGCGGCGGTACCGTCGCCACCCCGGCCCACCCGCCCCTCCGTGAAACGCACTGACCACCGCGCTCGACGGCGAGCGTCCGGAACCCTGGAGTCACCGTGCAACCGACCACCGCCCCGCGTCCGCCCTGGTACAGAGAAGTCGGGGCGACCCAGTGGAAGTCGTTCCTGGCCGCCTGGATCGGCTACGTCCTCGACGGCTTCGATTTCGTGCTCATCACCCTGGTGCTCACCGAGATCAGCGACGACTTCGGGCTGACGACCGTGCAGGCGGCGAGCCTGGTCTCCGCCGCGTTCATCAGCCGGTGGCTGGGCGGAGCAGCTCTCGGCGCGCTCGGGGACCGCTTCGGCCGCAAGACGGCGATGATCGTCAGCATCCTGCTGTACTCGCTGGGCACCTTCGCCTGCGGGTTCTCCTGGAACTACCTCAGCCTGTTCACGGCCCGGCTGGCGATCGGCATGGGCATGGCCGGGGAGTACAGCGCGAGCGCCACCTATGTGCTGGAGAGCTGGCCGACCCGGGTCCGCAACCGGGCCTCCGGCTTCCTCATCTCCGGCTACTCCCTGGGCACCGTGGCCGCGGCGGAGGTCTACAAGTGGGTGGTGCCCGCCTTCGGCTGGCGCTGGATGTTCTACATCGGGCTGCTCCCCGTCCTCATCGCGCTGTGGGTGCGCCGTTCGCTGCCCGAGGCGCAGGAGTGGAAGGCGACGGTCAGCGCGCGGGGCGAGAAGCCACCGAACCCCTTCGCCCCGTTGTTCGCCACCCCGAGCAGGGCACTGGTCAACGTGGTGCTGACGGTGGTCGCGGCCGGGTCGCTGTTCTGTGTTTTCACCCCGGTGGGCGCGGGGCTGGTGCCGGTGCTGTCGGTGCTGGCGGGGCTGGCGCTCGCCGCGTTCGCCGTCCAGTTGGGCGGGCGCCGCGGCTGGCTGCTCTACCTGTCGCTCATCGTCACCGTCTTCGTGGCGTTCCTCTACACCTGGCCCATCCAGGCACTGCTGCCGACGTACCTCAAGAGCGTCCTGCACTACAGCCCGGGCCAGGTCACCGACGTGATGTACTTCGCCGGATTCGGCACCATGGCGGGGTGCTGGCTGGCCGGGTTCGTCGGTGACTGGCTGGGCACCACCAAGGCGTACGCCCTGACCCTGGTGGCCTCGCTGGTGCTGGTCTTCCCGGTGTTCGCGGTCAAGGACGACCTGCTGCTGCTCGGCGCGCTGCTCTTCGTCCTGCAGGCCCTCAGCTTCGGCATCTCGGGGCTGCTGCCGCGCTACATCGGCGGCCACTTCCCGACGGCGACGCGGGGCGCCGGGCTCGGCTTCACCTACAACGTCGGGGCGCTCGGCGGGGCGGTGGCGCCGGTGCTGGGCGCGCGGCTGGCCGAGGGGATGGAACTGGGCAGGTCGCTGGCGGTGCTGACCTTCGCGTTGACGATCCTGGTCGTTCTGCTGGTCGGCTTCGACGTTCCGGGGCGTCTCAACCGGCTGCTCAACCCCGGCGCGGTCCGCGACCATCTCGGCGCCCAGGCGGCGGCGGGTGCCCCGGCCGAACCGGGCGCGCACCGTCCGGCCGGTCGCGCGGCCGGGTGACGCGACGGCGGCGGCGGGGCACCAGTGCGCCGCGGTGGTCGTGCGGAGACCGTCCGACGGGCGGTCCCGCACGACCACCGCGGCGTCTTTGCGTTCCGCGGCGATGCCGTCTCAGCCGGCGGCGGCCGGCCCGGTCAGTCGATGGTGATCTCCCCCATGGCGCTCCACCCCTCGGCCCCCGGGATGGTGGTACTGACGATGTCGGGGGTCCGGCGGAGCAGCGGGCGCATGGTCTCCAGCGCCGCCCGGAAGTGGTCGGAGGTGACGTGCGCCTCGGCCGCGTCGTCCTGGAACGCCTCGACCAGGACGTAGGTGTCGGGCTCTTCGAGGCTGCGCGACCACTCGAACCACAGGTTGCCCGGCTCCCGGCGGGTCGCGGTGGTGAACGCCTCGACGTGGCGCGGCCAGTCCTCGGCGTGCTCCGGCTTCACGGGAAATTTGACGACGATGAAGATCATTGCTTCATCCTACGAGCCCTGGCCCGGACGGACGCTGAGCTCCCGGCGGGGGCCGGCGGGCGTGCCGGTCCGGACACGGACGCTGAGCGCCCGACCGAGGCCGGTGAGCGTGCCGGTCCGGACACGGACGCTGAGCTCCCGGCCGGGGCCGGCGGGCGTGCCGGTCCGGACGGGGTCATGGCGCAGCCCGCCGACCCGCGACCGCCGATCCGGGACGGTCGCGGGACCGTCGGGGCGGCCCGCGGAGCCGGGAGCGGCCCGGCCCCAGCCGATGGGGCCGCGCGGGGTCACGGACCGGCGTCGCGGCCCCGGTCTCGCGAACGGCGGGGCCGCGAGCCCCGGTCCGCACCGGCAGGCGCCGCCGCCCCGCGGTCCGCCTCTGCCGCGGCGGGCCGGCAGCGATGAGCCGTCAGCCGTCCGTGGGCAGCGCCGCAGCGAACCGGGACGCGATGGCGGCGGGCGCGGTGATCGCACCGCCGACGACCACGGCCCAGGCACCGGCGGCGATCGCGGCTCCGGCCTGCTCGGGGGTGTGCAGGCGGCCCTCGGCGACCACCGGGACGTCGATCAGACCGGCGAGTTCGGCGACGAGTTCCAGGTCGGGGCCGAGTTGCTGCCGACTGTGGGACGTGTAGCCGGAGAGCGTGGTGGAGACCAGGTCGGCCCCGAGCGCCGCGGCCGCGACGCCCTCGGCGGCGGTGGAGACGTCGGCCATCAGCAGGCGCCCCATGGTGTGCACGGCCTCGACGGTCTCCCGCAGCGGGCGGCCGTCGGGCCGGGGCCGGTCGGTGGCGTCGACGGCCACGATCTCCGCGCCCGCCTCGGCCACGGCGCGCGCGTGGGCGGCGGTCGGGGTGATGTAGACGCCCTCGGCCCCGTCCTTCCAGAGTCCGACGAGGGGCAGGTCGACAACCTCGCGGACGGCACGGATGTCGGCCGTGCCCTGCACGCGGATACCCGCGACGGGCGCGCCGGCGGCCACCGAAGCGGCCATCGCGGCCATGTGCTCGGGCGCGCGCAGCGGATCTCCCGGGGGCGCCTGGCAGGAGACGACGAGGCGGCCGCGCAGCGCGTCGAGCAGTTCCCGCACGCGTTCGGGGGGCAGAGTGGTCCGGCTGGGCGCGGGGTCGGTCATGGGATGCTCGGCCTTTCTGGTGGGTTCACACCGGTCGTGCGTCAAACCGGCGGGGGCTCCGGGGGCGGGGTCGGGCGGGCAGGGCGGGGGTCACTCCGCGCCGGACGCGCGGTCCTCCAGGAGGAGGGCGGCGGCGCCGACGACGGCGGCGCGGGGGCCGAGCGCCGCCATGACGGGGCGCAGTGCGGCCGGTCCCGGCAGCAGTTCCGCGGCGAACGCGGCGGTGAGCGGCTCCCAGAACAGGGCGCCGACCGAGGCGACGCCGCCACCGACCACCACCCGCTGCGGGTCGAAGGTGTTGACGAGGCCCGCCAGGGCCCGGCCCAGCGCGCCGGCGCCCGTGGCCAGGGCGGTGCGGGCCGCCCCGGCGAGCGTGCCGTCCGCGGCCTGGGCCAGGGTGACGACCTCGCGCAGGTCCCTGAGGTCCGGACGGCCGGTCAGTTCGCGGCCGAGCGCGGTCATGGCGGGTCCCGCGGCGACGGCTTCCAGGTGTCCGGCGCGGCCGCAGTTGCAGGGGCGGCCGGCGGCCTCGGGGACGGCGATGTGACCGAACTCGCCCGCGGTGGAGTGCGCGCCGCGCAGCAGCCGGCCGCCGGCGACCAGGCCGCCGCCGATGCCGGTGCCCACGCTGACGTACAGCGCCGAGTCGCAGCCCGAGCCGGCGCCGAAGGTCTGCTCGGCGAGGGCGAAGACGTTGGCGTCGTTGTCGGCGGCGACGGGCAGCCCGAGCCGGTCCGAGAGCTCCTGGGCCAGCCGGGTGCCGGCCCAGCCGGGCAGCAGGTCGTTGGCCGAGCGCACCACCCCGTCCCGGCGGTCGACGACGCCGCCGGTACCGATGCCCAGGCCCGCGGCGGCCTCGTGGCCGGGCAGTTCCCGGACCGCGGCCGCCACGGCGTCGAGCACGGCGAGGGGTCCCTGCGCGGCGGGGGTGGGCCGTACCAGGGAGGTCAGCAGGGTGCCGTCCGGCGAGACGAGTCCGGCGGCGATCTTGGTGCCGCCGACGTCGACGCCGAGGAGCGGACGCGGTGCGGCGGGTGGGCGGGGGGCTGTGGTCATGGTTGCGTCCTGCGTACCGTGAAGCGGATGTCGTAGCGGTCGGCGCGGTAGGTGGTGGTGGTCGCCTCGACCGGCGTCTCGCGGTGGTCCAGGCCGACGCGCTCGACGCGCAGTCCCGAGCCGCCGGGTGCCACGCCGAGCAGCGCCGCCTCGGTGTCGTCGAGGTCGGCGGCGCGCACGATCTGTCTGGCCGAGCGGATGAGGAGCTGGTGCCGCTCGGCCAGCAGGTCGTAGAGCGAGCCGGTGAGGTCGGCGTCGAGCAGGCCGGGGACTCGGTGGGCGGGGAGGTGCACGTTCTCCAGGCACATCGGGGAGCCGTCGGCCAGCCGCAGCCGGCAGACCCGGACCACCTCGGCGTCGGGGGTGGTCTCCAGCAGTTCGGCCATGCGGCGGCCGGCCCGTACCGTCTCGGCGGCCAGCACCCGGGTGACGGGCTCCAGCCCGCGGGCGTGCATGTCCTCGGTGAACGAGGTGAGGGTCAGGGATTTGGACACCACGGCCGGGGAGACGAAGGTGCCGGCGCCCTGCACGCGGTAGACGCTGCCGGCCGCTACCAGGGCGTCCATGGCCTGCCGGACGGTGTTGCGGGACACCCCGTGGCGGGCGGCGATCTCCCGCTCGGTGGGCAACGGGGTGTGCGGGGGCGCGCCCGCGGTCTCGGCCAGCAACGCCAGCCGCAGCTCCTCGTGTTTGGCCGTCCTGGCCACTCACACCACTCCTTCGTCCCGCCCGAAGACACCGGGCTCCCACCGCGAGGCGCGAGTCGGCTCGACGGCGTCCGATGAGGCACCCAGATAGGTACCAACCAATACGTCGATTATTACGTCGACTCTTGTGTAAATCCAAGAGCAATGCCAAATTGGACCCATCCAATGCGGGATGCTGAGGCAGGCGATGCACTCTTCGCCGGCTGCCGGGCCGTCCGCCGGGCGTCCCGGCGCACGGCCGGGTGGCGGCCACCCGCCGTACGTGAAGGGACGTTGCCCATGGCGTCACAAGGAACGACCGTGACACCGGGGGGCGGCGGGCTGCGACCGGTGATCGGCGTCGCGATGGTCGCCGCGCTCGGTGGTCTGCTGTTCGGCTACGACACCGGCGTGATATCCGGTGCGCTGCTCGCCATCGAGAAGGACTTCCACCTCACCTCGCTGGCGTCCGGTGTGGTGGTGAGCTCGATCCTGGTGGGGGCCATGATCGGGGCGGCCGGGGCGGGGACGCTCGCGGACCGGTACGGGCGGCGGCCGGTGCTGGTCGGCGCCGCCGGAGTCTTCACGGTGGGCGCCCTGCTGGCGGCGCTGGCCCCGACGGCGGTCCTCCTCACGACGGCGCGGGTGGTACTGGGCCTGGGGATCGGCGTGGCCTCCAACGTGGTGCCGGTCTTCCTCGCCGAGGTCGCCCCGCCGCGCTACCGGGGACGGCTGGTGAGCCTGAACCAGCTCATGATCACCCTGGGGATCGTGCTCGCCTACGCGGCCAACTACGGTCTGGAGAACGTCGCCCACAGCTGGCGCTGGATGTTCGGCCTCGCCGCGCTGCCCGCCGTGCTCTTCGGCACGGGGATGCTGGCGCTGCCGGAGTCCCCGCGCTGGCTGGCCCTGAACGGGCACTCCGACCGCGCCCGCGCCGTCTTCTCGCGGCTGCGGGGCGCCGACGGCCCGGAGGCGGTGGAGCGGGCACTGGCCGAGGCGGCCGCCGGGGTGAGGGAGACGCAGGCCCGGGACTCCCGCCGCGGCAGGCTGCGGGCGCTGACGGACCGGTCGGTGCGGCCGGCGCTGGTCGCGGGGATCGGCATCCAGATCCTCGGCCAGGCGTCCGGCGTCAACACAGTCATCTACTACGCCCCGAAGATCTTCGAGAGCAGCGGGCTCGGATCGTCCTCGTCCGTGCTGGCGACGGTCGGCGTGGGCCTGGTGAACCTGCTGATGACTCCGGTCGGCATGGCGGCGGTGGACCGGTTCGGCCGCAAGCGGCTGCTGGCCGCCGGTGCCCTGGTGATGACCGTCGCCCTGGCGGGCCTCGCGACGACGCTGGCCGCCGGCGGCTCCTCGGTGGCCTGGCTCGCGGTGCTGTTCGTGGTTCTCTACATCGCTGCCGTCGCCACCACGCTGAACGTGGTCGTCTTCGTCATCCCCTCCGAGCTGTACCCGCTGCGGGTCCGCGGCACGGCGATGAGCGCCACGATGTTCTCGAACTGGACGATGAACTTCCTGGTCTCGCTGACCTTCCTGAGCCTGCTCGACGCGCTGGGCGGGGCGGGCACCTTCACCGTCTACGCGGTGGTCTGCGCGGCGCTGACGGTGTTCGCGCTGCGGAAGGTCCCCGAGACCAAGGGGCGGAGCCTGGAGCAGATCGAGCAGGATCTCACCCGGCAGGCGGGCGTCACCGCCGGGGAGCCCGCGGGGCGGTGACGGCGATTCCGGCGCTGCCCGGCCCCGGCCGCCGGAGGCGCACCGGCGTGTGCCCGGCTGTGCTCAGCGGGCCGGCGGCGGCTCCCGCAGGACCTCGTGCCGGTCCGCCTCAACGGGATCGGCCGCCGGGCCGAGCCGTCCTCGCCCTCGACGGCTGCACCGGTCGAAGGCGGCGGTGGCCCGCGCGGGTACCGGCCACAGCTGCCTCAGGCGGTCGCGGGTGCGGCGGCTGAGGAACGCAGTGTGCGCAGGATCAGCCACTGGTCGCCCCAGGCCATGACCGTGCCCAGTACGGCCATCAGGACGCCGACGAGGGTCCCGCCGGTGGCCGTGCCCAGCGCGAAGCCCAGGGCACCGAGTGCGCCGCGCACCGCGAAGCGGACGCCGACCAGGCCCAGTACGAGGAGGCGGGTGCGCCTGTTGCGCCACAACGCCTTCATCAGGCGCATGCGGGTGCGCAGCACGGTCAGCGTCAGAACCAGGTTGGCGCCCACCACGACCGGGATCGCCCAGTAGAGGACCGGGTGGACACGGGCCAGGTCGAAGACGCCTGCGAGGCAGCCCATGATCGGGAAGTACCAGAGGGGCAGGCCCCTGAAGTCCGCCGCCCGCGCCGCCTGCTGCGCCTGCTCCACCGTCATCGTCTTCGTCGCGCCCATGTCCTGCCGCTCCTGCGTCCGCTCGGTCCTCCGACGTCACCGAGCGTCCCGCAGCGGCACTCCCCCACGGTAGAACGAGCCGTCCCGACCCGGCCGGTACAAATGTCACCGCGTGGTGCGGTCGCGGTGTTCGCACCTCGGCGGAGGGCAGAGCGCCACCTGTTCGGTGTCATTCCGCGGCGGGCGGTGAGGAGCGCACGGTCCCGGTCGTCAGCCACCCTCGGCACCGGGCGGGCGGTGTCGGTGAAGCATCGGTTTTCAGCTGACGGCGACGCGCCAGGCCGCGGCCGGCGCCCCTGTGCCGAGCACGGAGTCGCCGCAGCCTTCTGGGGGCTGTCCAGTGATTCCTGGTGGATCAGCGAGCGGCCTCCAGTGCGGTGCATCGCACGGCGGAGAGTCGCCCGCATACTGGTTGTATTCGGTCGATTCGACAACGCGGCGAGGCGTCGTGCTGGGCGTCGCGAGGCCGCCGGGGATGACGGGACAACCCTTAGCATCGCCCGGTGGACACGACTCGGTTACGCGACCCGTTCATCGACGCCGCCGTCGCGATCGGCTTCGCGGTGGTGACCGGTATCGCCGGTGCCTGTTACCAGCCGCCCGGGTGGCGCGCGTTCGACGGGCTCGGGTACGCCCTGGCCGCCCTGACTGCGCTGCCTTTGGCGGCCCGGCGGCGTGCGCCTTCCCTGACGGTGCTGGTGTCCGCCGGCGTCTACACCGTCTACCTCGGCTGCGGTTACCAGCCGACCGTGGACTGGTGGGCCCCGGTCGCCGGACTGCTCAGCCTGGCCGAGTGCCGTCCGGTCCGGGTCGCCTGGGCGGTGGCCGTTCCGGTGGCGACGGTCATCGCGCTGAGCGGGATCGCTGGTCGCCTGCCCCTGGCGCTGACGGCCGCCCAGGCGCTCCTGGTCCCGGTGGTGGCGGTCTGGTTCGGCCGTACCCGTTTCCTCCTGGCCCGCGTCAACGCCCGCCTGCGTCAGGTCACCGCGGACCTGGCGGCCGAACAGGAGGCACGCGCGCGCGACGCCGTCACGCTCGAACGCATTGCCATAGCGAGGGAACTCCATGATGTGGTGACCCACCACATGTCGGTGGTCACCATCCAGGCCGGGCTCGCGGAAGCGGTGCTCACCTCGGACGTTGCGGCGGCGCGCGGCGCCCTGCGGACCATGGCGGAGGCCGGGCGCGGTGCACTGGACGAGCTGCGGAGCCTGCTCACCGTGCTGCGCGTCCGGTCCGACGAAGACGGCGAGGAGACCACCCGTCAGGCGGCTCCCCGCCTCGACCGACTGCCGGACCTGGTCGACGGCGCCGCGTCGGCCGGCCTCGGCATACGGTTCGTGGTCACGGGGGCACCCGTACCGTTACCGCCCGTGGTGGAGGCATGCGTCTACCGGGTCGCTCAGGAAGCACTCACCAACGTCATCAAGCACGCGCCGGGCGCGGGGGTGCTGCTCACCTTCGGCTACACGCCCGACGAGGTCGTCCTTGAGGTCCGCGACGACGGAGGTGCCGAGCCCCCAGCAGGCCGACCGGATCCCGCCCCCGGAGCAGGCCTTGGCTTGATCGGCATGCGCGAGCGGGTCAGGATCTGCGGAGGACGGCTGTCCGCGGCGCCGTGCGACGGGGGCGGTTTCGAAGTCAGGGTGGTCCTCCCGGCACATGCGCGTCGGCGCGCGTGCCCGGAGGGGCCGGGGGGCGATTGCAGTGACACGTGTGCTCGTTGTGGATGACCAGGACCTCACCAGGGCCGGTCTGGCCGCCCTGCTCCGGACGGCTCCGGACATCACCGAGGTGGGCGAGGTGTCCGACGGTGAGGCGGCCGTTGAGGCAACCGTCCGTGAGCGGTGGGACGTCGTCCTCATGGACATCCGGATGCCGGGCATGAGCGGTGTCGCCGCCACCGAGGAGATCCTCCAAAAGGTACCCGACCCGCCCCGTGTGGTGGTGCTGACGACCTTCGACATAGACGAGTACGTGTACTCGGCACTGCGCGCCGGCGCTGCCGGTTTCCTGCTCAAGGACACGTCGCCGGGGCGGCTCATCGAGGCGGTCGGCGTGGTGGCCCGTGGGGAGATGCTCTTGGCTCCGGCGGTGACCAGACGCCTGGTGGAGACCTATACCCGGCGGCCGTCGGCGGCGGTCGATCCGGCGGCGCTGTCGGAGCTGACCGCACGGGAGAAGGAAGTGCTCCGGCTGGTCGGCCTGGGCATCGACAACAGCGCCGTCGCCCGCCGACTCCACGTCACCGAGGGCACGGTCAAGACACATCTGCACCGGCTCATGGGCAAGCTCTCGCTCAGCAGCCGGGCGCAGGCCGTCGTCATGGCATACGAAAGCGGGCTTGTCGTCCCCGGACAGGCGGGGTGACCGCGCGGGGCCCGCCTCCTTGCGGAGCACCGCGCGGTCGGCGGGTCAGCCGTCGCTCGTCTTGTTCGCGCTGGCGCAGGAACTCAGGACGTTGTCCGAGTTGAAAAGGCACACCTTGAGACCCACATTCTGCCCGTTGGTGACGTTGCCGAAGGGGTCCCAGACGACGGCGGACCCGTTCAGGCCGTTGGTGTTGTTCCTGGCGCCCAGGTACTTGCTGCCGATCCAGGCGTAGGCCCTGACGCCCTTGCCGTCCGAGCAGTAGTCGTGGATGACGGCGTAGTCGTCATTGTTGCCGCCGCCCGCGGCGCCCGGCCCGTAGTCGACGAACTCGACCGAGCCGCATCCTCCGTTCGTCTTCACCGTGAAACTGTCGTCCGTGGCCGCGGAGGCGGCCTGGGCACCGATCAGCATCGTGGCGACCGCGATCGCGGAGGTGGCGAAGGCGGCGTGCGTCGCCATGGCACGGAAGGTCATGGTGATCCCCCAGTTTCGTGTCGTCAGCCGCCCGGTCGGTTCCCGGCGGCCGTCCCTGACGGGCCGTTGCGCGGACCCGGAAGCGACACTACGAGCGCCCGTCCCGGCGGTCGTCAGGCTCAGACCTGATATGCACGGGCACTTCCTCTACGCCCCGTTGTACGTCTGTGGTTGACCGGGGACGCCAGAGTTCAGCCGGCTGGACACCCGCATGGCGCTGGGTGACACCCGTCCTCACCGGAGCCCCCGGTCACCTGCAAACCCTCAGCCCAGTAGCCGCCCCCGAGCGGGCGGTCGGTCTGCCCTTCGCAATGCGGTGGGGAGACCGACCTCGGCGGTGTCACGCCAGGGGGACCGAGAGACCGGCCAGGTCCCCCGCCTGAACCGCTTCCCTGTCGACGGTCAGGTCGCAGTAGTTGCCGACAGCGGCGCAGACCGCCTCGGGCAGCCGGGGCCCGCGCTCCGGGTCATACGCCACAACGGCGACTTCACCCACGTCCCCGATGGCTGGAAAGACCGCGCCCGCCGCGTGGAGGGCCGCGTCCAGACGGAGCCCTGGCCGGTGTCCTCGCCGAACTCGGCCCGCCGGGGCATCTCGTCGGCTGCCACATGGACGAGTGTCTGCGGCGGGCTGACCGAGTTCAACGTCAGGCAGACGATCTCCTCGCCAGGGCCCGGCCACATCGACTCCACTTCCCAGTAGCCGCCGGCCCACGTGGCCATGCCCCAGTCCTCCAGCACGTACACCCACTCCCCCGGACTTCGGCTACCTGTTCCGCCGATGCCAGCCAATCGCAAGAACGATGAAGGCGATCAGCACTACCGCCACGAGGGCCCAGATCGGCAGACCAGCCATGCCTTTGTACGCCAGCGACACTACAGGTGTGATCTTCATTCGCACTCCAAGAAGGCAATGACGACCGTGCCTCAAGAGCTCTTGCGGGGTACGGCCCTCAACACTCCGCACTTCGCGACCCGCCCCCACGCCACATTCCACCTGGTAGGGGGTCTCCCCCTGGTCTACACGGAGTCGCGCATGCCCGCGGGTTCGCCGATGAATCCTTTCGGTCGGCGCCGCCTGTGATCTGTCCGGTGACGCCGCACCGCCGGCTCCCAGGCGAGTGCCACCTACTCCTTCCAGCCCAGGGGGCCCTGACCGGCACCACGAGGAGGAGGCTGTAGCGGTGTTGCGGGCAGCGAGGACCGATCCGGCCGCCCTGTTGGGCGAGGACATCGTGGCGGCGGGCCATGTTCCATCTGGCCTGGGGAGGCGGGCCGAGGGAGCCGGGTCAGACTGCGCGGGGACTGGGACGCCCTGGGTGCGGGGCATCCTTCCGGCTGCACAGGGCTACGGGACGTTGGGGACGGGGGCCGACTCGGGACGCCGCGGCGGTGCGCCGCCATACCGCCGCTGCGTGCTGCCGCCTTCGCGCCCGGCAGCACCGATGTCCGTCCCTCAGGTCCGGGCCCGGGCCACCGGCCGCCCGGCGCGGTCGGCATGGGGGTTGACGCGGCGCAGCCGGGCCTTGCGGACCACCTGCGGGCCCACCTCGGCGGCACGGCGTACCAGTGCCGGGCCGTCCCAGTCGGTGGGCCAGCCGTGCCACAGCCGCAGCCGACCGTCGACGAAGACCGCGGTGATCTGGTCCCGGTCGGCCATCCGCACCAGTTCCCACGACAGGTCGTAGGAGGGGGTGAGTTCCGGCAGCCGCAGGTCGACCAGGAGGAAGTCGGCGGCCTTTCCGGCGGCGACCTCGCCGGTGACGCGGCCGAGGCCGAGGGCGTCGGCGCTCAGGGACGTGGCGTGGGTGAGCCACAACGCACCGGCCCCGCACACCGTGTCACCGTTCGCCAGGCCCGTGGTCAGGCGCTGCGCGGTCTCGGCCGCCTCGACCAGGCGGAAGCCGTCCCCGCGGGTGCTGTCGGTACCGGTGCCGAACCGGATCCCCATCGCGTCCATCACCGCGGCCTGGGCGACCGCGTTGCCCTTCCAGACGCTGGCCACCGGGTTGTAGCTCACCGCCGCCCCGGTGTCGGCCAGGTAGCGCAGCTCGGTGGGCGACAGGAGTGTCGCATGGGCGCCGAGAGTGTGCGGGCCGAGCGCCTTGATGTGGTGGAGGTAGGCCACCGGTCGGCGACCGACGCTCTTCAACGACCTCTCCACTGCGGCCAGATGCTCGTTGACATGGGTCTGGAAGACGGCTCCGGCCTCGGCGCACAGGTCGGCCGTCTGCTTCAGGACGGCCGCGGTGGCGTCCTCGGGAACCGGAATGGCGAGGGAGGGGTGCACCAGCTTCGTTCCGTGCCAGCGCTCCAGGTGGCGTTCGCCGCCCTTGCCGTCCGAGACGACCTTGCCCAGCACGCAGCGCACGCCGACCTGCTGTGTGGCCTCGGCCAGCACCGCGACGTCGACCGGCGCCCTGGTGCCGGCGTCCGCGACCGTGGTGAAGCCACCGCGCAGCGACTCCAGCGCGGCCAGCTTCGCCGCCAGGTGTGCGGTGTCCTCGTCCAGCGCCTTCTCCAGGGGCTCCCAGATCGTGGTGAAGATCTCCGACGGCTGCCCGTAGGCCAGTGCCTTGCCGAAGCTCTGGGTGAGGTGGTGGTGGGCGTCGACGAAGCCCGGCATCAACAGCGTGCCCGGCAGCCGCAGCGGGGTGAGCTCCCGGTGGCGCCCGGTCAGCCGTTCGACCGGACCGACCTCCTCGAAGACTCCCTCGCGCACCAGGACCGCCTGCCCGGTCGCCGGTCCGGTCGCGAGCAGGACGACCTCCGGTACCAGGAGGAGGGCAGGGCCGTGCAGGTCCTCGGGACGCAGTGCGTGGGGCCGACCCGCGGCGGTGGTGGTGGCAGCGTGGACAGGGGGAGCCGCACCGGCGTCGAGCAGCCCGGCACCGGCGAGCCCGGCACCGATGACGAATCCGCGCCGTCCCACACCGGTCCGGCCCCCCGCGTCCACTCCCGCCGCTTCGGTGGGTCGGGACGTCGCCGCATCGCACGGGACCGGCTCCTCGCGCGCAGCCGCCGGCTGGTAGGGACGTGGTGGCTCCTGGCCGCCGGCCGGCCTGCCGGTGGGCGGCCCGCTCGTGTTGCTGCCCGTCCTCCCGGCCGGCCCTCCGCTCCGCGGGGCGCTCGCTCCGCCCCGGCTGTCCGCCAGCAGTTCCGACCGTTCCGGCCTGGTTGGCTTCGCCACCACGTGTTCCTCCGTGTCTTGCGCACCGCCGTGGACACCCCACCGCGGGCGGCGGCGGGGTTCGAGCGGCCCGACCCTAGGACAGCCCACCAAGCGGAACAAGGATTCCGACACATGGAAAGCACAAGGGGCGCGTCCGGGGTGGCGCAACCGTCCACGTCTGACTCCATCGCTGCACGTCCCAGCGTTGTCGCAGGTCAACGTGGGTGGCGTAACGCGGGCGAAACATCGGGCGCCTACTGTGGACGTCATCGCCAGCGCGTCCGCCGTCCGACGGCGCCGTAGGGGCGGACACTCCGTTCGTCGCCCCCGCACCGGCGGTTCCAGACCGCCGGCCGGCCACGTCCCCTCGGCGGGAGGCACCGCAAGCGAGCTCCTGGAGATCCCATGCACCAGCCCCCTGGCGAGCCGACCGGCACCACGTCGGCCAGCACCCCCTCGCCCCGCCCCGACGCTGCCGCCCGCCGCACTCCGGGTACCGCGGGGGCGAGCGGTGGGCCCGCCCGGCGCACGCGCGCGGACCGGGCGCGCCAGGTCGCCGAAGTCCTGCGCCGGCAGATCACCTCCGGCGCCTTCCCCTCCGGTGTGCTGCCCGACGAACGGACGCTGATCGGGGACTTCGGCGTCTCCCGCAACACGGTCCGGGCGGCACTGGGCAGCCTGCGGGACGAGGGGGTGGTCGAGCGACGCCGGGGCGTGGGCACGGTGGTCAGGCGCCGCCCCCTGGAGCACACCCTGGAACGGCTGACCGGCCTCGCCGAAACGCTGGACGTCCACGGTCCGGTGAGCAACCGGGTGCGGGTGGCCGACACCGTCCGCCCGCCCGCCGAGGTGGCACGGAAGCTGCGTGTACCGGAGGGCGGGAAGGTGGTCTACATCGAGCGGCTCCGACTGCTCGCGGGCGTCCCGCTGTCCCTGGACCTGACCTATCTCAGCGAGGACGTCGGCACGCCGTTGCTGAGGGCCGACCTGACCGGCCGGGACCTGTTCGGGCTCATCGAGCAGAGCACCGGCGGCCGGCTCGGTTCGGCGAGCGTCACGGTCCAGGCCGTGAGCGGCGACCCGCACACCTGCGCCCTGCTCGAAGTCCCCGCCGGTTCCGCCGTGTTCTCCGTGGAACGGCTGAGCCGGCTGCCCGACTCCCGCCCGGTGGACCTGGAGTTCCTCTACATCCGGGGCGACCGGCTGGCCTTCCACGCCGAGTTGCTGCGTGAACCGGCCACCGGCGCGGGCCCCGTACGTCCCCCCTTGGAGGGCCACGCCGATGACTCCCGTTCACCGGACGGAACCGACGGAACCTGAGTTCGCGCCGTCCGCGCCTCCCCGGCGGCCGACGCCCTGCGCCGCGGGCGGACCGGACCGGCTCACCGTGGTGGTGCTGTGCCTGTGCGTCGCCCTGGTGGTGGGCATGGTCTCCGCCGTCAACCTGGCCATCCCGGCCCTGTCCCGCAGTTCTCTGCACCCCTCGGCGGAGGCGGTGCTGTGGATCGTGGACGGTTACGTGGTGTTCTTCGCCTGCCTGCTGGTGCCCGGCGGAGCACTCGCCGACCGGCTGGGCCGCAAGGGCACACTGGCCGCCGGGATGGGCCTGTTCACTGCAGGCTGTGCGGTGTGCGCGCTGGCGCCGGACGTCGGTGTGGTGATCGCCGGACGGGTGGTCAGCGGGGTGGGGGCCGCCGCGGTACTGCCGACCACACTGGCCCTGATGGTGGGCGGTGCCGATCCGGACCGCCGTCCCCGGCTGGTCGCGGTGTGGGCCTCCATGACGGGTATGGCCGCGGTACTGGGCAACGTGGGCGGTGGCGCGGCCTTGCAGACCGGTTCCTGGCGGGCGCTGTTCTGGTGCGTGGTGCCGCCGGCTCTTCTCGCCCTCGCGCTGGTCCTGGCCTGCGCGCCGGCGCCGCCCCGGCACGACCATCCGGTGTCGGTCGTCTCCGGCGGGCTGCTGACCGCGGGTTTCCTCGCGCTGCTGTCCGGCATCGTCTCGGGGCCGCAGTCCGGATGGACCAGCGCACGCGTACTGGCCGGGTTCGCGGCCGCCGCCGTGCTGCTGACCGGCTGGGTGGTGCACGAGCTGCGCAGCGCACGTCCGTTGCTCGACCCGCGGTTGTTCGCCGTTGCGGAGGTACGGGCCGGGGCGGTCGGCATGGCGCTGGCGTTCGTCGGGATGTTCGGGCTCTTCTACGTCAACGGCCAGTACCTCCAGTACGCCAAGGGGTACACGCCACTGGGTGCGGGGGTGCGGTTGCTGCCGATGGCGGCCGGCCTCTTCTTCGCCCCGCGCCTCGCGGTGGGGCTGCAGCGGCGGCTCGGCCCCCGGGGCACTCTCGGGACGGGGCTGCTGGTGCTCGCGGCCGGCCTGGCCACGGTGTCGTTCGCCGGGCCGCAGACGCCCTATCCGCTGTACGCGGCCGGGGCGACACTGACGGCGGCCGGCTGCGGTCTGGCCACACCGCTGCTCTCTCACGCCATGATGTCGGCCCTGCCGGCCCACCGGGCCGGAACGGGTTCGGGGCTGCAGAGTCTGGCCCGGGAGCTGGGCAGCGCACTGGGTGTCGCGGTGAGCGGCAGCGTGGTGGCGGCCGTCTTCACCTCCCGCCTGCCGGCTGCGCTGCGCGGACCGCACGCGCCCACCACGGTGCCGGCCGCCGAGGAGCGGCTCGCCGCCGCGTCCGGGGGCGCCTCGACCGGGGCGGGCCATGCGGTGGTCGCCGACTTCACCGCCGCCATGGACACCGCGATGCGGGTGCTGGCCCTGGTGGTACTGGTCGTCGGCACCCTCGTCGTCGCCTGGTACCCCTCGGACGCGCCGGCCGCCACCCCGCACGAGGAGTGAGCGGGCGCGGACCGCCTGGGTCCACCTCTCGCCGAGGGCTGCCAGCGCAGGTACGCCAAGGCCTGGTCAGCGCTCGGCCCCTGCCGTGCGCAGGTCGAGGATCTCCAGGGCTCGGCGCCCCCAGCGGAGGTTCTCCTCCTCCAGGGAGATGCCGCGCAGCAGCGTCAGGTACGGACCGATCCGCTCCCCGTCGCGCAGGAACTCCTCCTCGGTCATGCCCTGCAGCAGGTGGGCGCGTACGCGCTCGTAGCGCGCGAGCTTGCCCGTCGCCCACGCCATGCGCTCCTTGATGTGGGCCCGCACGGCGGCCGTGTCGCCGACGTCGGCAGCCTGCACCTTGACCATCAGTTCGTCCCGTACCGCGATGGGCCGCGGCTCCTCGGCCGTGAACGCCGCGAGGTGTGCGCGTCCGGCGCCGGTGAGCGTGAACAGCCGCTTGTTCGGCCTGCGCTCCTGGAGCACGACGCGGGCCTCGATCAGCCCGTCGGACGCGAGCCGCTCCAGCTCGCGGTAGAGCTGCTGGGGCGTCGCCGCCCAGAAGTTCGAGACGGACACGTCGAAGATCTTCGCCAGGTCGTAGCCCGAGGCCTCACCCTCCAGCAGGGCCGCGAGCACCGCGTACTTCAGAGACATCTGGACACCATACAGCGATGCGATTACCTTCCATCACACCTATTCAACGAATTGAGTACAGGGCTGCGGGCCCTGGAGAGGTGGCGTCATGCAGGCGTTCCGCAAGGCCGTGGAGGCGAACGACCACGACGCGATCGAGGCCCTCCTCGCCGAGGACGTCGTCTTCACCAGCCCCGTGGTGTTCAAGCCGTATGCGGGCAAGGCGATCACGGCGGCGATCCTGCGCGGGGTGACGCGTGTCTTCGAGGACTTCCACTACGTGCGGGAGATCAACGATGCGGGTGGCCGCGACCACGTCCTCGTGTTCGCGGCACGCGTCGGCGACCGCGAACTGGGCGGCTGCGACCTCCTGCACGTCAACGACGAGGGCCTGATCGACGAATTCACCGTCATGGTGCGGCCGTTGTCGGCGGCCCAGGCCCTGCAGGAGGCGATGGCCGCACAGTTCGACCGGATCGCCTCGGAGGTCGCGCAGGACAGCTGAGCGGCCGCCGCCGGCGCGGTCCGCTCAAGTCCGCGCCGCGCGGCCCTGCCGGCAGGGGTTTCGCCTCGGGTCGATTCGTGAGCCCGTCGACCTCCACGGTCCTCGCAGCGCTGCCGAGTTCCCTGGGGGCGACGCGCTGCCCACACGCGTTCCGAGTCGGAGGATGGACTGCGTTCAGCAGGTAGGCAGCGGTCGGCGCAAGCAGTTGACAGGTCCTGCCCGGGCCGGATCCGTGACGGGCTCCGACGACGGGCACCCTTGCCCGTGTTCTGCGGATGCTGCTGGGGCCCTACCGGACGGCAGGGCCCCGGATCGGTTACTTCATGGCGGCGAGCGCTTTGTCCACTCCCGCAGCGGGGGAGCCCAGCCCGGTCACGGTGTCGTAGCCGGGGCCTGCCTCGCACTCCGCCCCGCAGGCTCCGTTGGACCCCTCGGTGATGTCGCGCAGGGCGCCGCCGAGCGCGTAGACCGAGGCGTGGACGCTGTCGCCTTCCGGACCCGCGACGGCGAGCGGCTTCTTGCCCGCTCCGGCGCGGAGTTGGTCCGTTGCGGCCATGATGGCCGCCCAGATCGGGGAGGAAAGGCTGGTGCCTCCCACCTCCAGCCACTGCGGCGTGCCCGTGGCGGTGGTGTACACGGCGACACCGGTGTGCGGGTCGCCCACGAAGCTGACGTCCGGAGCACCCCGGTGCGCTGCGGGGTTGACGCCCTTCTGGTAGGCCGGACGCGGCTCGAAGTAGCTCAGGCCGCCGCCGGTGGCCGTCCACGCCGTCTCGTCCGTCGTCGCACCGCTGTCATCGAGGACCAGGTGAGTGCCGCCGACGGCCAGGGCGTAGGGGTTGGTGCTGGAGTAGCCCGCGGGGTGGCCGGCGTCGCCGGTGGACTGGGTGCACACCGAGGCCGACAGCTTGCAGTGCTTGTCGTAGTAGGCCTCCCCGGAGAACTCCGGCATGCCCCAGCTGTTGTTGACGGCGGCCGGGTGGTAGGTCGCCGCCACGTCGATCGCCTTGTTCAGTGCGGTGGCGGAGGCGTCCGAGGCCTCCACGAGCACGATCTTCGCCTTGGGTGCGACGGAGTGCGCCCATTCGATGTCGAGGGCGGCCTCTTCCGACCAGTTGGCGTTCGCCGCGGGCCTGGTGCCTTCGGCGTGGACCTGTTCGAACGTGAAGCAGTCCGTGCCCTCGGCCACGCTGTCGCAGGTGGGCGGCAGGCCGAAGTGGGCGGCGAAGTGGTTCAGGTCCGCCCGGGCGCTCGGGTAGTCGTACGCGACCGTCACGGCGACCGTCTCACCCGTACCGTCGCCTGTGAGCCCCAGCCGCTTGCTGATCTGCTGCGGGGTGTAGCCGACCGTCGCCTCCTCGCTCGGGGCCTGCTCACCGGTGGCGGCCAGGGACTTGCCGACGCGTGTGAAGGGGGCGGCCGTGCCCAGCGGCAGGGTCGGGGCGTGGACCGGTGCCGCAGTCGTCGGTGCGCTGGTCGGCCGGGAGGCCGCGGCTCTCCGGCCGGTGGCGCCCGTGCCCGCGTCGGATACGGACAGTACCGAGATGCCGTGCTGGTAGTTGTCGGTGGCCACCGGGTCGGCGCCGAAGCCGCCGACCTCCTCGTCGAGGTCGTAGGCGGGCCAGTCGTGCTGCAGTGCGATCAGGTCGGTGGCCTTGTCGCCGTTCAGGTCTGCCGGGACGACGGCGCCGGCGAACAGGGCGAAGGCGGAGTCGGCGGAGCTGGTGTAGGCGTCCTCGTCGTCGGGGAAGGGCTGGTCGTACCGGAGCAGGCCGCCCGCTGCGCCGACGAACGTCTGTGCGCCGCTGCTCGTGCGGGGGAAGAGGGCCTGCTGGACGTTGGGGATCGTGCTTACGTGGTACAGGGCCGAGCCGTCGGCCGGGTGGACGGTCATCATCGCGTTGTGCAGCTCGACCAGTCCGTACTTCTTCGAGGCGGCGAACCCCTGGAACGTGGCGGAGCCCGCGGAGCGGTCGCTGGTCAGCACCTTTCCGGTCCGGCCGTCGACGGTCTGGACGAGGTGGGCCCGGGTCTCCATCCGGTCACCGCCCCAGGCGAAGGCGACAGCGTGGCCGCCGGCGCCGGGGATCGCGGAGTCGGCGAGCACCCCGGCCTGCTGCTGTATCCAGGCCGCGGCGTCGGAGTCGGGGCGCAGGGACCACAGCTCGGTGCCGTGCGCGGGGTCGAGGGCGACGGCGGTGGGCGCCGGGTCGGAGGGGCCGGTGCCGACGGTGCCGCGGGCCCCGCCGTACTCCAGGTAGATCCGGCCGTCCGCGGTGGCGGGCACGGAGTAGTAGACCTGCTTGCCCGCGGTGCCGGCCGGGCGGTAGCTCCAGGTCTTCTTGCCGTCGGCAGTGTAGGCGGCGAGCGTGTCGCCGGAGGCGATGACCTCGCCCCGGGCGACGGCGATGCCCTGCTGGTAGGCGCCGGTGGTCACGTCGGAGACCACGGTGCCGTCCTTGGGGGTGAGGACGGCGAAGCCGTAGGAGGTCGCGGCGACGAGGCGGGTGGCGCTGCGGCCGCGGCCGTCGACCAGTTCCGTTGAGGTGAGCTGGTGCACGGCGCCCTTGACGGCCACGTGCCACAGCATGCGGGGGCTGCTCGCGCTCAGGGTGCGGCCGTCCAGGGCGAACACGCCGCGGCTCTGGCCGCCGACGACCAGGTCCTCGACGCCGTCGCCGTTGACGTCGGTCGCCACGGCGGCGTAGGTGTCGCCGAGCAGTGGCTGCGCCGTCGCGGCGCCCTTGTCCGGGTCGATGCGGTAGGCCGTCAGGTCGTAGCCGACCGTCAGCAGGCCGCCGCGGTATGCGGTGACCTGGTCACCCACGACGGGGCCCTCCTTCTGCCAGGTCAGGCGGCCGTCCGTCGCGTCGAGGGCGAGCAGTTGGCTGTGCACGGGGCCGTCGGGGCGGGAGAGCGTCTGCGGCACCGGGTCGGCGACCGCGGCGTAGACGTGGCCGCGTCCGCGCGCGTCAGCGGTGACAGCGAGCGTCGGTGCGCTGTCCCGTCCGACGGTGCTCCGTGTGGTGTGCGTCCACAGGGTGCGCCCGTCGCCGTTCCAGCCGGAGACGCGGCTGGCACCGTCGGAGAGGTCGGCGTTGATGCCGAGTTCGGCGACGGCGTACCGGGCCTGCTTGCCGTGGGCGTCCTTGTTGACGACGAGTGCTTCGGGGATCGTGTCGGTCCGCGTGGTGATGACGGACCGTTTGCCGGAGGGGACGGAGATGGCTGTCAGGTCCCAGCGAACGGCGTCCAGGGGGTCGTTCTGCTCGGCCACGAGTACCCGGTCGGCGTCCGGGTCCTTTCGCACCATGCGCGGGTAGCCCGGTGTCGCGACGTCGGTGAGGACGCGGCCGCGGGAGACGTCGAGGACGAGGACGTGGCCGGCGGCGGGCCGGTCGCTGCCCAGGCCCATCGGGGTGTCCGTCCAGGCAGTCGCCACGCGTCCGGCACCCATGTCCTCAATGTCGGACCACAGGGCCCAGGGTGCCTTCGTGCTGTACGTCCACGCGGTGCGTCCGTCGACCTGACCGTGCCGGTCGGCGGTGAGGTCGTAGGCGACCAGGGAGCTGCGGCTGTCCCCCTGCTCGGCGACCGGGTTGGCGTTCCAGCTGGGTCCGGTGACGTCGGCGGCGATCAGCCTGCCGTCCTGAGCGGCGAGCGAGCCGACGTAGCCGGGGAGCAGGGTGTGCCAGAGCATGGCACCGGTGCGGCCGTCCAGCAGCGAGACGAACGTACCGCTCTGCAGGTCGGATCCGGGCGAGGTGAAGGGGCGGGCCGGGTCGGCGCCGACGCTGTAGGCGACGGCTATGTCGTCGGTGCCGTCGCGGTTGAAGTCGGCTTGGGCAAAGGGGTGGGTGCCCGAAGTGCCCGGCTGGTAGGGGTCGTAGCCCTGGTACAGGACGGGGCTGTACTCCTCCTGCTGGTAGGACTGCTTGGGCTTGACCTTCCAGTCGGTGTACAGCGAGTGCGAGGTGCGCTGCCACACCGGGGTGCCCTGCGCGTTGTAGCGGGTGATCTGGCCGCCGCTGAAGATGCCCACCCAGTCGCGGGTGCCGCCGAGCGCCAGCGTCGATGCCACGCCGCGGGGAGTCTCCCAGCTTCCTTTCGTGGTCAGCGATCCGGCCGCCGGAGCGGAGGAGGCCGCACCGCCCTTGGCTGCTTTGCCGCCGGGCTGGTCCACCGTGTCCGACGGGGTGTGCGTGCCCTGCCGGGCGGCCTGGGCGACGAGGCCGGGGATTCCGTCGCTGCGCTGAGCGTACTGCTCGCTCAGTCGGTCCAACGCCTTGGCGGTCAGCCGGACGGGCGCGCTCGGACCGGGGGCCGCCTCGGCCACGGGCGCGGCCTGCAGCGCGCCTGCCAGGGCGAGGACGGCTGCCAGGCAGGCCGAGCGTATGCCCGGAAGTCTGTGTCTCACGGAGGTCTGCTCCTGTCATGCGTCGGGGGTGGTCGCACCCTGCCAGTCGCAGCCCTGCTGTTGAGCGGATCTCACTGGCCGATACCGGTCAGCGTCCGGTTCCGGTCAGGCGGTAGTTTCCACGCCCGAAGCTGCGGCCGAGGGAGAGACATGCTGGGACCGGTGGGGCTCGACGACCCGACGGAACGCGGATACCTGCTGCTGCTGCGCGAGTTGCACCTCACCGCCCAGGAACTGGCCCGGCTGACGGAGATGACGACGGGCCAGGCCCGTCAGATGCTGGACCACCTGGTCTCCCTGGGCCTTGCCACGGCCACCGGCCGGCCGGCCCGCTACCACGCCGTCGACCCCCGACTGGGACTCACCGCACTGATCCGGGCCCGGCAGAGCGACCTCAACAGCGCAGCGGTCGCCCTGGAGTCGTACGCCGCCGAGTACCACGAACGCGCTCTGCGGGCCGACCCGCACCGCCTCGTGGAGGTGATCGAGGGCCCGGCAGCGGTCACCGGCCGCCTCAACGAACTGCTGCACGGCGCCGAACGGGAGATACTCGCCTTCGACGCGCCGCCCTACCTCTCTGCGTCACCCAAGGCGTCCGAGAAGGAAGCCGAGGCTCTCGCCCGCGGAGTGACGGTGCGGGCCGTGTACGCGGCGGAGGCGCTGGAGGTGCCGGAGCGGTCCGACTCGATCAAGGCGGTCGTGCGCCTGGGGGAACAGGCCCGGCTGGTGTCCCGGGTGCCGTTGAAGATGGTGATGGTCGATCGGCGGGCGGCGATGGTCCCCCTCACCTCCAACGAGGAGAGCACCCGCACCTCGGCCGCCGTGGTGCGCCAGTCCCGTCTGTGCGACGCGCTGGTGGAGCTCTTCGAGGCGAAGTGGACCCAGGGGGTACCGGTGTTCGCCGCCCACCAGTCTCCGTGGCAGCCACTCCCCCACCCCGACGACCGGGCCCTCCTCTCGCTGCTGGACGCCGGCCTCAAGGACGAGGCGATCGCACGGCACCTCGGCGTGAGCGAGCGCACGTTGCGTCGGCGGATCGCGGCCCTCGTGGACCGGCTCGGCGCCACGAGCCGCTTCCAGGCCGGGGCCCAGGCGGTACGCCGCGGCTGGCTGTGAGTCCCCGCGCCGCCCCGCCGAGGGGCGGGGTGGACGGATCGGGCCGGCCCCGGCGAGCCCCTACCACCCGGGGGAGCCTGCAGACGGGCAGGACGCCGGCCGTGTGTCGCGGTCCGCCGACCCAGGCGGGTGGACGGTGCGGCGCCGGCGTCCCGGCCCCACCCGCCCCGCGTGACGGGGGCGCCGCGTAGGGTCACACCATGGGTGAGCAGCAGGGGCAGGGCGCGCGGAGGGGGCCGGGCAGACCGCGCCAGGCACACGTCACCCGGGCCGTCCTGGACGCCGTCGTCGAGCTGGTGGCGGAGAGCGGCATGAACGCGCTGACGATGGACGCCGTGGCGGCCCGCGCGGGCGTGAGCAAACCCGCGATGTACCGGCGCTGGCCCACCAAACAGGAGCTCGTCATCGCCGCCGCCGAGTCCCGGATCGGTCCGCTGACCGTGCCCGACATGGGGGACTTCCGCGCTGAGCTGCGGGCGGTGCTGACCGCGCGCCTGGAGGCGTACCGGCAGCCCGGCGTCGGCCGGCTGCTGGCCGGAGTGATCGGTGCTGCCGCTGAGGCCGGTGCGGAACCCGGAGGGTACCGGGACTACACCTCGCGTGTAATGGGCGAGACGCGGCACCTGCTGGAGCGCGGGATCGCGCGCGGCGACGTCCGACCGGACCTCGATGTGGCCGACGCGGCGACGCTGGTGGCGGCCGCACTGGTCTTCCGCATGGTCGGCGAGCAGCAGATGCCGGACGAGTCGCTCGTCGAGTCGATGGTCGACCTGATCGGCCGGGCGGTCGGCACCCGGCACTGACCCGGGCTCACCTCACGCGGCGCGCGCCGGGCCGTTGCCCCGGCGCGCTCTCGGCCGTGCCCCGGAGCGGGAACGGCGGCCGCCTGGCCGGCCGTCGAAACAACTTCCTCCCACCCCTTGCCCCTGCCATGGACCTATATCGATACTGCCGGTTACGTAATCCGTTGACCCGCTGTCGGGAGGTTCCCCATGCAGGCCGTCGCTGCGACCCCTGTGACCGACCCCAAGCCCGTGCTCGACAAGCCCCTCATGCATTACGGCAGCCGCGTGCTGGAGCGACTGGCCCCGGGAACGGAGCAGTTCTCCTACCGGCTGCTCGAAATCGCTCCGCTCACCCCGCACTTCGGCGCCGTGCTCGGTGGCGTCGACCTGACCCGGCCGATCACCCCGGAACTGGCCGCGGAGCTGCGCCAGGCACTGCTGGAGTGGAAAGTGATCTTCTTCCGCGGCCAGACCGGCTTCACCTCCGAGCACCAGCTCGCCCTCTCCGGGGTCTGGGGCCCGCCGGAGGCCAACCCCTTCTTCGCCCGGACCGGGACACCCGGCGTCTCCCGGCTCGCCAAGGACGCCAAGGCCGCCGGCAACAAGAACATCTGGCACAGCGACCACTCGTTCATGGCCAACCCCTCGCTCGGTGCCGTCCTGCGTGCCGTGGAAGTGCCCGCCGCGGGCGGCGACACCATGTGGGCGGACATGGCCGCCGCCTACGACAACCTGCCCGACGAGCTCAGGCAGCGCATCGAGGACCTCACCGCCGTCCACGACTGGGAGGCGAGCTGGGGCGCCCTGATGGACGCCGAGCAGAAGGCCGCGTTCCGCAAGTCCTGGCCGCAGGTCGAGCACCCGGTCGTGGTGCGCCACCCGCGCAGCGGCCGCAGGACGCTGTACGTGAACGAACCGTTCACCCGCCGCATCAAGGGGCTGTCCGAGGCCGAGAACCGCGAACTGCTCGACATCCTCGTCCTCCAGGCCCGCATCCCCGAGTTCCAGGTCCGCTTCCGCTGGGAGCCCGACTCCGTCGCCGTCTGGGACAACATCGCCACCCAGCACTACGCGGTCAACGACTACTTCCCGCAGCGCCGCGTGATGGAGCGCATCGCCGTCGCCGGTGTCCCGCTGTCCTGAACGGCCTCCCGTCTCTTCCCCAGGAGTAACCATGACCGCGGCGTCCGCCGTGTCCCCGCACCCACCGGGGGCGTGCCAGGCCTCCAGCGGAAGCCGCCGGCGTGCCTGGACGGTGACCGTGCTGCTCGTGCTCTTCATGATGGTCAACTTCGCCGACAAGTCCGTCCTCGGGCTGGCAGCCGACGAGATCCGTGCGGATCTCGGCCTGACTGCCACCGAGTTCGGGCTGGCGGGCAGTGCGTTCTTCCTCCTCTTCTCCGTGGCCGCGGTCCTCGTCGGGTTCGCCGCCGACCGGCTGTCGCCGAAACTGCTGATCCTGGTGATGGCCGTGGCGTGGTCCGTGGCCCAGGTGCCGGCAGCCGCCGGTGGAGGCCTGGCCGTCCTGGTCGCCTCCCGCGTCGCTCTCGGGGCGGCAGAAGGCCCCGCCTTCCCCCTCTCCCAACAGGCCACGCTGGCGTGGTTCCCCGACCACCGGCGCAACCTCCCCGGCGCCCTGATCACGCTCGGGGTCACTCTCGGTGTGATCGTCTCGGCCCCCGGCCTGTCCTGGGTGATCCAGCACCACGGGTGGCGAGCGGCCCTGTGGGTGCTCGCCGCCGCGGGGCTCGTGTGGACCCTCGCCTGGGCGGTGCTCGGCGCGGACGGGCGGCACCGCACCGCCGCAGCCGGTCGCACTCATCCCGCTGAGCCACGCCGGGCCGCGGTCCCCTACCGAAAGATCTTCACCAGCCCCACCTGGATCGGCGCCACCCTCGCCTACTTCACCAGCTACTGGACCGTGGCCCTGATGCTGACCTGGCTGCCCTCCTACCTGCGCAACGCCCTCGGCTACTCGGCCCACACGGCCGGCACCGTCGTCGTCGTGCCCTGGGCGATCGGCGCCGTGGCGCTCCTGGCGCAGGCCGGTCTCACCGGTCGGCTCATGCGGCGCGGGGCCGGCAGCCGCCGCGCCCGGGGCTGGGTCGGCGGCTGGCTGCTGACGCTCGGAGCCGCCAGTTGCCTGGCACTGCCGCTGGTCGACGGTACGGCGGAGAAGACCGTGCTGATCGCCCTCGGTTTCGGGTTCGGCGGCTCGTACGCCACCGTCGCCGCGACCACCGTCGCCGAACTCGCCCCACCCACCCGCGACGGCGGCGCACTCGGCGCCATGAACGCGGTGGTGACGGCCGCCGGTCTCGCCGCGCCTGCCGTCGTCGGAGCTCTCGTCGACGCCCAGGGCAGCGGCGGCTACCAGAGCGCCGTACTGCTGGCCGGAGCACTGCTGGCCGTGGGCGCCGCAGCCTCCTTCGTACTCATCGACCCCGCGCGGGACACAGCCCGCCTGGCCCGCTGACGCGCCCGCCCCACCCCACAGGAGCAACCTTGACCACCGCGCCCCCACTCGACACCGCCCCCCTCGACCTGGCCCTCGCCGACCTGCGCAGGCACGCCGAGTCGTGGACCACCACGTCACTGGCCGAGCGCATCGGCCTGCTGGAGAGGATGCTCCGCCGGACAGGTCAGGGGGCATCCGCCATGGTCGTCGCCTCCGCCACCGCCAAGGGCTACGAGCCGCAGTCCGGCTGGGCAGCGGAGGACTGGGTCGCTGCGCCCTGGGCGCTGGCCCAGACCGTCAGTGCCTACCTGCACGTGCTGCGGCGCCTGGCCGCCGGGCGCGAACCGCTGCCCGCGAGGGCCGTGCGCTCCCGCGAGGGCCGCACCGTCGTCGACGTCTTCCCCGCAACCGGCGCCGACCGCCTCCTGCTCAGCGGCTTCACCGCCGAGGTGTGGACCCTGCCCGGCACGACCCGTGAGCAGGCCCTGGCCCGCGCCGCCGGCGAGTACCGCGGCCGGCCTGGCGAACCGGCCGTCGCCCTGGTGCTCGGCGCCGGCAACGTCCCTGCGATCACCCCGCTCGACGTCCTGCACAAGCTGTACACGCAGGGCCAGGTCGTCCTGGCCAAGATGAACCCGGTCAACGCCCACCTCCGTCCCCACTTCGAGGCGGTCTTCGCGGAGTTCGTCGCCCACGGCTGGGTCCGCTTCGTCGACGGCGGCGCTGCGGAAGGTGCCTACCTCACCTGCCACGACGACGTCGACACCATCCACGTCACCGGCAGCGAGCGGACCCACGACGCGATCGTGTGGGGCACCGACGCGCACAGCGAGGAACGCCGGCGCACGGACACCCCGCTCAACGACAAGCCGTTCACCAGCGAACTGGGCGGTGTGAGCCCCTGCATCGTGACACCCGGCCCCTGGAGCGCCGCCGACTTCCGCTTCCAGGCCGAGCACGTCGTCACCAGCAAGCTGAACAACTCCGGCCACAACTGCGTCGCCACCCAGGTGCTGCTCGTGCCGCGCGACTGGGACGGCACCGAGCGACTGCTCACCGAGATCCGTCGCGTACTGCAGGAGTTGCCGCAGCGCCAGGACTACTACCCCGGCGCCGCCGACCGCCTGGCAGCGGTGATCGGCGCGCATCCCGACGCCGAGACCTACGGCCAAGGCACAAGCCGCGTCCTGGTCCCGGACGTCGACGGCGGCGCCGACGTGATGCTCACGGACGAGGTGTTCGCCAGCGCCCTGGGCGTGGTGCGGCTGCCGGGCGACGACGCGCCCGCGTTCCTCCGCGCGGCCACCGACTTCGCCAACGACAGGCTGCCCGGCACCCTCGGCGCCACCCTGCTCGTACACCCCCGTACCCAGCGCGTCCACCGCGCCGCCGTGGACGAGGCCGTCGCCGCGCTGCGCTACGGCACACTCGGCGTCAACTGCTGGTCGGCCTTCGGTTTCCTGCTCGGCTACACGCCGTGGGGCGCCTTCCCCGGCCACACCCGCCGGAGCATCGGCAGCGGCGTCGGTTTCGTGCACAACGCGTTCATGCTGGAGGACGTGGAGAAGACCGTCCTGCGGGCACCCTTCGCTCCTGCGCCGCGCGGCCTGTTCGCCGGCTCGCCCTCGCTTTCCCCACGGCCGCCCTACTACGTCACCAACCGCACCGGACGCACCACCATGGCCCGCCTCACGGCCTACACCACTGACCCCAGGCCGGCCCGGCTGCCGGGCATCTTCACCTCGGCTCTGCGCGGCTGAGCCACCCCACGGCCCCAGCAGTCCAACCGGGCCCCGCCCTCTCAGCGCGCCTCGACTCTCCGCGCGGGAACCTGCTAAGCCGCCGGCTGGCCCGGACCGGGGGCCGGGGCCGCGGCACGCAGCGAGGCTTCGACCCGGCGGTTGGTGGTCATGGTGGCCGTGACGCCCGTCATCGCGAGGAGGAGGACGGCGGCGGCGGCGAGCGGGGTGCGGACGTCGTAGGTGGTGGCCAGCCAACCGCCGAGGAAGGCCCCCACGGGGGCGGCGCACATGGCGAGCATGCGGGAGGTGGAGGCCACCCGGCCCATGAGGTGGGCCGGGACGATCGCCTGCCGGAGGGAGGGACCGAGCACCGTCGTGGCGCCCATGCCGGCCCCGCAGACGGCGAGCGCCAGCCCGGCCACGTACGGGTTCGGGGCGGCGGCGAGACCCAGGACGGCGAGCCCTTCGGCTGCGGCCGTGCAGGTCAGCGCGGTGCCGGTGCCCAGTCGCCGGCCAATACGGGAGGCGACGCCCGCACCGAGGAGGCCGCCGGTGGCCTCCGCTGTGAGGAGCAGGCCGAAGCCGTAGGTGCCGGTGCCGAGGCGGTCGTGCGCGAAGAGGGCGAGGACGGTCTCCACGGCGAGGAAGGCGATGTTCCCGACCGCCGGGCGGAGCGCGAGCCCGAGCAGCAGCCGGTCCCGGAAGACGTACGAGGCCCCGGCCCGCGCCTGCCGGAACAGGGGCTCGCGAAGCTCCGGCGCCGGCCGGGGTACCGGCGGGAGCGACCGTACGAGCAGCGCGGAGAGCAGGAAGGACACCGCGTCGGCGAGCAGCGGAGCCGTTCGCCCGAGCGCGAGCAGCGCACTGCCCGCGGGCGGCCCCACGAAGCCGGACGTGGCGCTCTGAGCGCCGCGCAAGCGGGAGTTGGCCCGCTCCAGGAGCACGGGGTCGCGGCCGAGCAGATCCGGCAGGAAGGCCGTGGCGGCCGTGTCGAAGAACAGTGCGCCGAGGCCGAGCAGGAAGGCGACGGCCGCGAGCAGCGCAATGCTCAGCGCGTCGAGTGCGGCCGCCACCGCGGGTATCGCGAGCAGCGCCGCACGCAGCGCGTCCGTGACCCACATCGTGCGCCGCCGGTCCCAGCGGTCCACCAACGCGCCGCCGAGCACCCCGAAGAGCAGCCACGGCAGCGTTCCGGCGGCCGTGACGACGGCGAGCTCCATCGGGTCCCGCGTCAAGGTCAACGCGAGCAGCGGCAGCGCGGCATGCGTCACCCCGTCACCGAGCGAGGACACCGTCTGCGCAGTCCACAACCGTCCGAACCCGATCGGCAACTTCCCAACGGCTGACGTCACTTGTTCTCGCCTTCGGTCTGCTCGCGCGATGCCGGGTGGAACAGCGCGAAGACGAGTGAAGCGTCCGGCAGCGACGGATCGGACAGCTCGCGGTACTCCTGCGCCAGCGCCTCCAACCGCGCGCCCAACTCCGCGAAATGCTCCTCGCTGAGCCGCAGATGCGCCATCCGCACGTACCGCTCGCCCGCCGCCGGTGCCGCCTCCAGGTCCGCCACCGCATGCCGCATCAGCACGTCCGGGCCTCCCTCGCCCGGATCCGGCAGCACGATCGCCCGTGCGGCCATCGCGTAGTACCGCTCGGTGACTCCCCGGACCTTCCGCGTCCGCACCACCTTCACCAGGCCGGCCCGCTCCAGCAGCCGTACGTGATAGCTGGAACTCCCCTTCGCGAGGCCCACTCGCTCGGCGATCTGCGTGATCGTCGCGGGCTCGAAGCGGAGCACCGCCATGATCCGGTGACGCGTGAGACTGGAGACGGCGCGTAGCTGCTCGTCAGTGGTGACGTGAAACGCCTCGGGGACGTCATCGGTAGGCATGACCCAATGGTCAACATTTCTTGACCATTGGGCAAGGGATTTTCGTCCGGGCTTACGGACCCTTCTTCTCGGCCTCGCCCGGCCGGCCCCCGGGCGCCGGCCCGCCCGGCGCGGAAACACAGCGCTCCCAACCCTCCGGCCATGACGGACGGTCGGGGCCGGCACGGAACGCGCACACGCTCACTGTCGCGACCTCCGCCACGGCGGTACCGGGGCCTCCCGTTCGCCGCCGAGCGACGGAGGGCGGTCGGACCGGCATCGCGAGGCGGTCGGTCACTTGGAGTCGATCCGCCCCAGGGGGTCGTCGGCCGCGGCCAGGGCCCGACGGACTGCGGGCCACGCGTCGCCGTCGAGGCCCAGTGCGGTGCGCAGATACGCCAGGGTCGCGTGCTGGACGAGGGCGACACGCTCGGGGCTCTCGTCGGTGGTCCGCGTGTCGTGGGTCCCCTGGATGCCGCCGAGCCCGTGTTCCGCGCCGAACAGGGTCAGGAGATCGGTGGCACCCGGGCTGAGGTGGTAGCCGTCAGTGAACCAGTCGGGGCCGCGCACCGTCAGCGGGGACTGGTCGCGGTCTCCGGCGACGACCAGGCTCGGCGTCTTCATCTGGGCGAAATCAGGATGCATGAACGGGAAGTACTGGCTCGCGAGCGGACTCAGGTCGGCGCCGCCGGCGCCTGGCAGGCACAACAGCAGCGCCGCCCCCACGCGCGGGTCGGCCGCGTTCTCGCCAGGGATGCCGTCGGCGTCGAGCACTCGCGCCCCCGCGAGTGTGCTGGCGGTCTGGGCGCCCCAGGAGTGCCCGGCGACCGCGACGCGGTCGCGGTCGATGCGTCCGGCGAGGCCGGGCACACCGGCCTCCACGGCGTCCAGCCGGTCGAGGACGACGGTCAGGTCGTCGGTCCGGATCCGCCAGATGAGCGGCGTGCGCGGGTCGTCGGGGAGCAGTCCCAGCGAGTCGAGGTGCGCGGGCTGGACGACGACGAAGCCGCGGGCGGCCCAGAAGTCGGCCAGGGGGGCGTAGTCGTTCATGGTCAGGGTCATGCCGTGCGAGAGGACGACCACCGGCAGACCGCGTCCCCTCGTCGGGGCCGAGACCCGTATGTGCAGGTCCTGCCCGCGATCCGGGGTGGCGAGCACGATCGGTGCGACCGAGACGACCGGGGTGGTGGAGTCGTCGGCGACGGGGAGGGAGGGGGCGTGGGTCATGAGGCGCATACCTTTCCTGGTGGGCGCAGGTGCCTGCACGGCGCAGCGCCCTGAGATGATGGAAATGCGGAGCCCTGCTCCGCATCACGATACGGAGTCTCGCTCCGCTTTGCAACGGGAGGTGTTCACGATGTCCCCGGACAACACGTCGTCGCCCAGGACCGGTCGGCGCAAGAGGTCCGACGTCCGCCGGAACGAACAGGCGCTCCTGGACGCCGCCGCTGCGGTGTTCGTCCGTGCGGGGGTCAACGCCCCCGTGCGGGAGATCGCCGCCGAGTCGGGGCTCGGCATGGGCACCATCTACCGCCACTTCCCCACCCGGGCGGATCTGGTCGTCGCGGTCTTCCGGCACCAGCTCGACGCCCTCGCCGCCACCGCAGACGTGCCGCCTGCCGCCGGCACCCCGTACGACGTCCTGCGCTCGTGGGTCGACCGGTTCGCCGACTTCCTGGTCACCAAGCACGGCCTGGCGGAGGCGATGCACTCGGATCAGGCCGGGTTCGAGAGTCTGCACGCCGAGTTCGTCGAACGACTGATGCCCGTACTCGACCAGTTGCTGACCGCCTCCGCCGCCGCCGGTCAGACGCGCGCGGACGTCCGCGCCTACGACCTCATGCTCGCCATCGGCAACCTGTGCATCGGTGCCGGGACCTTCCCTGACTACCAGGCGCGCCGCATGATCGACCTGCTGCTCGCCGGCCTCGCACAGCCCGGACCGGGCGCCGAGGAGCAGTGAGTTGGAGAAGCGGGACGGCCGCGCGGGGCTCGGCAGGGTCCCGCCCCCCGGGGCCCGCCGGTGGGATCGGACGGCGGCAGTGTCGCGCCCCGCCCGAGCGGGCGGCCTCCGCCACTCGAATCGGGCGGCGGAGACCCGCTCCCCCGCGCCTGCACGTCCTCCTGAGCCGGTGCGTACGCACCGGCCGGGCAAGCCACCGTCCGCGCGTCACGCGGACGGTGGGAACCCGTGGGGCGGCCCGGGTCAGGCCAGCAGCGGCAGGAGAAGCGCCGCCGACCAGCTGAAATTGGTCGAGTTCAGCTGCTTTCCGGTCTCCGAGTCGTAGTTCTCGCCGATCGGTGCGTTTCCGCTCAGACCGGCGGCGCGGCTGATCAACCTGTCGGTGAGGGCCCGGGCGTCCCTGTCGTAGCCGTAGCGGCGCAGCCCCTCGAGCGCGAAGTACGCCTGGTCGATCCAGACCGTGCCGCGCCAGTACGCCGTCGGGTCGTAGTGCGGCGAGCTCTTGGCGGTGACCGGCAGGGGCACGAACGTGTCGAACTCCGCCGGGTCGGTGAGCTTGTGCCGTACCGCCCGCGCCTGCCCGGCGTCCGCCGTGCCGGCCCACAGGGGCACAGCGCCCTCGATGCCCCGGCCCCGCGCGGTGAGTGGCTCACCGTCCAGCGAGGTGTCGTAGAACCAACCGGAAGCCTGGTCGTACATCCGGTTCCGCACGGCCCGGTGTGTCCCGGCCGCGCGGGTGCGCCACCTGGCGGCCTCGGCCGGCATGCCGAGGATGTCGGCGATCTTCGCCAGGAAGTCCTGCTCGGCGGCGAGGTAGGCGTTGAGGTCCACCGACTCCTGCCGGAGCGAGTAACCCAGGAGGCTTCCGTCGGCGGCGCGGTTCTCGGTGCTGGTGGCGCCGAGCGCGGCGTCAAACCGCGGGGCGTTGTCCATCCCGCTCTCCCAGCACGCGGCGAGCCGACGCTGTTCGTCACTGTCGTTGGCCGGATCGGCGGTCGCTCCGTACTCGGCCAGACCGTCACCGTCGTGGTCGCGGTTGCGGTACCACCACGCCTGGTATGCGGCGAGCTTGGGATACATCTCCCGCAGGAAGGCACGGTCACCGCCGTACCGGTAGACCTCCAGGACCGCCCACGCGGCCAGGGGCGGCTTGGAGTTGCGCTCGTTCCAGTTGGTGCCGCCGGTGCTGGGGTCGTTGTAGAAGACGCAGTCCGGGATCATTCCGGCGTCCTGCGGGCGGTCGGCGGAGTCAGGCTGTATCTGGTGGTCGAACATGGCCCGGATCTGGTCGGCGCCCAGGTCCGGGGCGAAGCGTGCGGTGCCGACCGCCTGCTTCCAGGTGTCCCAGGCCCACATGCCGCTGAACCACTTGTAGGAGATGGACGGGGTGATGCCGTCGTGCCTGATCTTCCCCGCGGCGGAACGCCAGTTGGTGATCAGCGTCTGCACCGACTTGGCAGCCAGCCGGCGGCGGTCGGCGGGCACGCCACGAGTGGCCCGGGAGAGGTAGGTGGACCAGCGGGCCGTGCCCTGGGCGGCCACCGCGACAGGTGCCAGCAGGGCACGACGGGCTGCTGCGGCGTCACGCTCGCGTTCGGCGGCGGTGAAGGTGTAGCTCTCGACCCGGTCCAGGGTGCGTGCGGCGCGGGGTGCGAGGGTGACGGGCTCGACCAGCTCGGTCCGGTAGCCGTCCCCGTGCACCGTGGTGCGGACGGCCTCCCGGTACGTCACCTCGAAGCGTTCGGTACCGTCCGTCAGGTAGTCCGAAGCCTCCCGCACCCGGGCGAACCCGACGGCCACACCCCGGTCGGTGGCGTGCAGCGACGGCGCGTCCCGCTGCGGCCCGTCCGCGGGGCGCAGCAAGCTGGCTCCCCAACTCACGCTGAGGGTGCGGGTGGTGCGGCCCGTATTGGTCAGCAGGGCTCGCACCAGCGCCGTCCGGTTGGAGGCGTAGCGGAGTTCCAGACACAGGGAGAGGCCGGAGCCGATCCGGTAGCTCTGCCGCAGCAGCCCGGGCAGGGAGGTGAGGCGCGGGGTGCCGCCACCCACCAGGTCCAGCTCCCTGCCGTCCTCCACAAGCCGTATCCGGGTGAAGCCGCTGCTCAGCCACCAGGGGTACTCCTGCGCGAGGTAGAGCGGGCCGGTGAAACCGCCGAGCGAGTCGGGCTGGTCGGCGCGCGGGAGTGCGTAGGCGTGCCAGGCGCCGAGGTCGGCGAAGACGTTGATCGGGTTGTTGTCCGCCGAGTCGCCGGGCAACGCCGCCGTGGGCACGCCGCCCAGGTCGAGGACGTCGGCGAACTCCTCGGTCGGTTCCGGGTGGCGGGGATCGCGGTCCTCGGGGCCTTCGGTGAGTGCCGGTTCGGCGGCTGCGGCCGTGGTGGCGGCTGCCGGGGGGAGGACAGCGGCGGCGGTGAGGGTGAGTGCACCGGCCGTGGTGATGAAGCCCCGTCGGTTCAGTTCGGTCATGCGTCCACCTCGGCGGGTCGGGCGGCGCCCACCGCGGTGGTCCCGTGCCAGGTCGGACACACCGGTCCGGCCGCAGCGACGCCGATGCGGCAAGTCCGGACGACATTACCCCTGCGTGAACTGGGCGCTTCCCCCGCATCGTTCCTGGGCCGGCCCGCGCATGCGATCGGTTGCCCGCCGCGCACGGCACCGCAAGGATGGACGTATGCGCCGACTGCCGCTCCTCGCCCCGCTGTTGCTGTTGACCGTCGGGTGCGGGGTGGTGCAGTCGTCCGAGGAGGAGGCGACGGATGCTGCTCGGGAGGCGGCCAGGAAGGTGGGCGAACAGCTCTACGGTCAGCGACCGCGCACGGCCGAGGAGGTCGGGCGCTCGGCTTCTCACCTCGACGGGGTCGACGTGCTGCGGGTGACGGGGATCTCGACGCGCGACGCGGACGGTGTCGACGTGGTGGTCCGCACGTCCGGCTCGGCGTACAGCGGATGGCTCGATCCTGAGGCGATCGTGGTGCGGCGCTGCTTCGCGGTGCGGGTCTCCCCCGACTCGCAGTGGGGTGAGGAGCCCCGTGACGTGGACTGCCCGCACGGTCCCCCACTGACCTTCGCCCCGCCGCCCGAACCGCCCCGGCTGCCCTACGAGCAGCTCCGAGCAGCACTTCCGCGCGTACCGAAGGACGGCAGGGTGGACGAGGCGGGGGTGCGGCGTGCGCTCACCGCACTGCGTCTTGATGCGGCGATCCGTACCGAGGTGAAAGCAGACGACGGCCGGGTCGGCGTTCTCCTGTCGGTCAAGGGCAACGGATTTGACGCCCAGGACTGCCTCCTGGCCCGCGTGGCTCCCGGCAGTACCGAGGTGTGGGTGCCGCCTCACATCCAGCGCATGCCCGGAGAAGGCGGCTGCACCGTCGGCAACGCCCTGCATCCCAAACCGTCACCGCACTGAACACGCTGCTGGGCCCGCTGCACCTGCGGTGGACGGCGTGCCCTGCGCGCCTGGCAGCGCTGAGCCCCGGCAGTGGTGGCCGGGCGCCCGGAATACCTCGCTCCGCAGCGAAGTTCATCAACTGGCCCTGCGCAGCGGCATCCTCTTCCTCGGCGCCGGGCGCACCGCAGGGACGAGCGCAGGACAGGTGAGAGATGAAGGCCATCATGCGGACGGCTGCCGGCGGACCTGAGGTCCTCCAATTCGTCGAGCGGCCGGTTCCCGAACCCGGGCCGGGCGAGGTGCGGGTCCGGGTGCGTGTCTCGGGTGTCAACCCGACGGACTGGCGCAGCCGCCGGCGTCCGCTTCCGGCGGGAGTGGACGAGCAGGTGCCCCACCAGGACGGTGCCGGGGTGATCGACGCCGTCGGTCCTCAGGTCGATCCGGAGCGGGTCGGGCAGCGGGTGTGGATGTGGGAGGCCGCCTGGGAGCGGCCCTGGGGAACGGCTCAGCAGTACACGCTCGTCCCCGACCGGCATGCCGTGCCCCTGCCCGACCACGCCTCGTTCGACCTCGGAGCGGCCCTGGGCATCCCTGCTCTGACCGCCCACCGCGCGCTGACCGTCCACGACGGCGGGCCCGGGCGCATCGCGCCCGGCTCTCTGCGGGGTGTGACGGTGTTGGTGGCGGGCGGTGCCGGTGCGGTCGGCAATGCGGCCGTACAGCTCGCCTGCTGGGCGGGGGCTCGGGTGATCACCACCGTCAGCAGTTCCGCCAAGGCCGCGCTGGCGCACGCCGCCGGTGCGCACCGGGTGGTCGACTACCGCAGGCAGGACGCGGTCGGGGAGATCCGGGACTTCGCCCCCGAGGGTGTCGACATCGTCGTGGAGGTCGCACCGGGCGCCAACGCCGGTCTGGACATCGCGGTGGCTGCACGGGGGGCGGTGGTGGCCTACTACTCGGGCGGCGAGGACGAGCGGCTTTCGGTCCCGGTACTTGCCTCGCTGCCGGCGAACCTCCGCTGGCAGGGCGTCTTCGTCTACACCGTGCCGACCGCCGCGAAGCGGCAGGCAGTCGCGGATGTGACGGCAGCCGTGGGCGCGGGCGCGCTGCGCGTGGGTGAGGAGGCCGGACTGCCGTTGCACCGCTTCGCGCTGGAGCGCGCCGCCGATGCCCACGCCGCACTCGAAGAGGGCCTGGTCGGGAAGGTCCTGCTCGACGTCCCGTGAGCGTCGTACCGGTCGGGGCGGGGAGACTCCGGGCCACAGGGCAGCCGGCTCGGTCGGGATCTCCACCACGGACGGCATGGCGCCGGCCGATGCCCAGTACGCGGGCCACCGTTACTGAGGCGGATCGCACCGGTTTCCCTCCCCGCTCTGGTGGCACGGTGGCCACGCCCCCCGACTGGCGGCCCGAGTGTGCAGTACGGGGTGGCCGACCTGAGGTGGCTGAAGCGGGTCCCGACCCGGACGGCGGGCTGCGAAGGGGCAGACCGAGCCGTGCGGGCAGCGGGCAGGGTGCCCGGAAGCTGACAGGGTAGCGACAGGGCGGCAGCCGACCGGGACAGCCGGTGGGGGGCGAGGGCCGGACGTGCTCAGGGAAGCGTGCACGCCCTGCCCCGGAGAGCCGTTCGCCTGCTCCCGGCCCCACGACCCGCGCGCCCGCGAGAGGGAAGGAGCACCTGTGGTAACGAAGCACTTACCAGGCCACCGGGCCCCGAACGACCGTCCCGGCCCGCCTGAGGGCCGGGACCCGAAGGCTCCGGCCGTGGGGCGCACCACGGTGGCTGCGGGGTGTGCGACGGGCGAGGCGATGCGGCGGACGGACGAGGACGGCGTCCCCGCACTGGGAGGACAGCATGCGGCGAGCGGTGCGGTGGGGTCCGGCTGAGCGGCTCGAACGCGACGTCCGGCGGATTGTGCGGGTCGGCAACGAGTTGGAGTTGCTTCACCGCGCGATGGCCTTCGCGGCGTTCGGCCTGGTCACCATCGCGCCGCTGTTGATCGTCGTAGCGGCGACCGATCCGCGCGGGCCGCGGGGTTTCGGCAGGTGGATCGTGGACGGCATGGGTTTGTCAGGCCACGCGGCGCGGGAGGTGCACGCGCTGTTCAACGCGCCAGGGCAGGCCCTCACGGCCACCGGCGCACTCAGCATGCTCGCCGTCGTGCTGTTCGGCCTGAGTTTCGCGGCGTGCGTGCAGACCGGCTACGAGCGGATCTGGGGGCTGACCACGGCGCTCTGGCACCGCCTGTGGCGACAGACGCTGTGGCTGGTGGTGCTGGTGGTCTACCTGTACGCCGAGGAGCAGACCGCGGACGTCTCGCCCGGCGGACTGCGGGTCGCCGTCACACTGGTCACCGGCACTCTGTTCTTCTGGTGGGGGCAGCGCATGCTGCTCGGCTCCCGGGTCTCCTGGCGGGCCCTGCTGCCCGGCGCCCTCCTGACCATGACCGGGCTCATCGGACTGCGCGAGGTGTCCGTGCTGTTCTTCGCGCCGCTGCTGGTGACCAACGCCCTCACCTACGGTCCGGTGGGCACGGTCCTCGTGGTGGAGAGCTGGCTCGTGGGCGTCGGCTACGTGGTGTTCGGCGGCGCGGCGCTCGGCGCACAGTGGGAGTACCGGCGCAGGCGGCACGGCAGGGCTGCACGGGCACTGCGGACGGAGGACGACGGCAAGCCCGGCCCACCGGGCAGTGCGTGAGGTGACCGTTCGGGGCGGGTGGACGGCCCGGGGGTTCCAGCCCACTGGGCCTTGCCCTCCCTTCACGGGCACACCTACAATTGCGCATACGTATGCACGTTTACGGTGCCCGTCCGCCCACACCGCCTCACGGACCGCGCCATGGGCGAGGCGACGCCGGACGACACCCCGTCAACGGCACAGTGGCCACGCTCCTCACGTACGACACCTGAGAGTATCCACGTGCAGGAGGCATTCCGGTTTGGCATTCGTATCTACTGGTAGCCCGGGACAGCGGGATCGGCGAACCGTCGCCCACGCGGTCGCCCTGGCGGTGTTCATCCCGCTGCTCGCCGCCGCGGGTCGCCTCCCGGACCGGATCGGTCGCAGGCCCCTGCTCCTGGCCGGGTCCGTGTGCACGGTGGTGCTGATCCCACTGAGCTTCTGGGTCGCGCACGGCCGCACCCTCGGCGCCGCGCCGGGCGCCCAGCTCATCTATCCGGTACCCGAGTTCTGCATCGCCGTGCCCCTCGCCGCCTGGCTGCCCGAGATGGTGCCCACCCGGCTGCGCGTCACCGCGACGGCCCTCGGCTTCAACGTGCCGTTCGCCCCCTTCTCCGGCACCGCCACCGTGATCGCCACCGCCCTCGTGGGCCGGCCCGGGAGGCTGTACTCGGTCTGCCTCTACCTCGGCGGGCTCGCCGCGATCTCCTTCGCCGGCCTCCTGCGTGGTCTGCAGGAGGCCGCCCAGGGGGACTCCCCCGCGGCCGTTTCGCCGGAGCCCCTGCCCGGCACGGCCTCCGCCCCACCCGTTCCCCAGGAGGGATGGCCTGTGCCGACACCCACCACCCCCGATCCCGGCGCCCACGCCCCGTACGCGACGGTCGAGGAGTACGTCCGGGTCTGGACCGACCGTATCTGGCAGGAGAGGGGGGTAGGACTGATCCGCGAGTGCTACGCCCCCGAGGTCGTCGTCCACGGTGCGCTGGGCACCGTCACCGGTGTCGAACCGGTGGTGCACGGCACGCTTCAGCGCATCACCGCCTTCCCCGACCGCATAGGCGGAGCTGAGGACATCATCTGGGAGGCGCGCGGAGCCGACGCGTTCCTCAGCTCCCACCGGTCCCTGCACACCGGCAGCCACCGCGGCCACAGCGCCTACGGCCCGCCCACCGGTCGCCCCTTCGCCTTCCGGGGCATCGCACACTGCCTGGTGCGGGACGGCTGGTTCGTCGAGGAGTGGCTGGTGCGCGACGAGTACGAGCTGGTGCGCTCCCTCGGCCTGGACCCGGCTCAGGTCGCCGCCGGGATCGCCGCGCACGGCGGTGCCGCGTGTCCCACCGTCCAGGAGCCCGGCGGTGACCTGCTGGCCGCCGGCGTCTCCGGGGGCCGCCCTGCTGCGCACAAGGCGGAGTGCGAGCTGGTACTCACCCAGTTCCACGAGCTGTGGAACCAGTGCCTGCTGGACCGCACCGAGCGGTTCTTCGCCCCCGACGTCCGCTGCCACACCACCCGCTTCCGTACGCTCCAGGGCCGCGACCAGTACCGCGACGAGGTGATCTCGCTGCTCGGCTGCCTCCCCGACGCACAGGTCACGGTGCTCGACCTGGCGGCCCACACCGCCGCTGACCGCGGAACCCGGGTGGCGGCCGTGTGGCGGCTGGAGGGCCACTACACCGGCGTCCCTGCCTACGGCCCGCCCACCGGTCAGCCGGTCACCGTCCTCGGCATCAGCCACTACCTCGTCCGGGACGGGCACATCACCGAGGAGTGGCGGGTGTACGACGAACTGGCCCTCCTGGTGCAGATCGAGGGGCAGCGCCAGGCCGGCTGACGGCCCGCAGCGACCCGTCCCCGGGCGCCGGCTTCTCAGAACCAGAGAGGGCCGTGGCCGGCTGGAGAAGGGAGCCGACCACCGTCCTGCCGCGGCCCCGCGGGTCTCCCCGAGGGGCGGCGGGGCAGGGCCGGACAGCCGGCGACGTGACTGGCCGGGCGGGGGGGGGTGGTGTGTCCGTACGTCCTGCAGGCAGGATCGCGTGATGACCCATCTCGGACTGACGACCATCGTGGTGCAGGACTACGACGAGGCCATCGCCTTCTACCGGGACGCCCTCGGCTTCGAACTCCTGGAGGACACCCGGCTCGACGACGGCAAGCGGTGGGTGGTGGTCGCTCCGCCGGGTGCACGGGAGACCGCCGTGCTCCTGGCCAGAGCCGTGACCGGTGAGCAGGAGGCCCGTGTCGGGGACCAGACCGGGGGCCGGGTCGGCTGGTTCCTGAACACCGACGCGTTCGACCGCGACTACGCGCGGATGCGGGCGGCCGGAGTCGTGTTCGAGGAATCACCACGGCAGGAGCCGTACGGCACGGTCGCCGTGTTCCGGGACCTGTACGGGAACCGCTGGGACCTGCTCCAGCTGCGCCGGCCCGGCGGCCCCGCGCGGTGAACCGGCTCCGGACTGCGGCGGCGTCGGTCACGAAGGACGTCCGTGAGGACGTCCGTCCCAGCGGACGCACCTGAGGCGCTTGACGGATCCGACCGCGGGTTCCCGGTCGCCCACGGGGTCAATCGACTCGCCCTTCACGCGGGTCGATCGGTGTGAGAACGCCGAGCCGCTCCTCGATCAGCTGCGCCGCAGCCAGACACAGGTCCTCACGGAACGCGCGCCCGACGACCTGTACCCCCGTCGGCAGCCCGTCGGTCACTCCGGTCGGTACGGCCACGCCGGGGACGCCGACGAAGCTGGTCACCGTGCACAGGCGCATGGCCAGGCCGACCCGGTCCCGCCCAGCCCTGTTGTGGGACTCCAGCCCCGGCTCGACGGGTGGTTCGGTGAACACCGGGCCGAGCAGCAGCGGATACGCGTCGAGGAACTCGGCCCAGGAACGGCGGATGTTCATCCAGGTACCCATCAGCTTCATGAACTTCTCCACGCCGACCGGCGGGGTCTGCTCCATGGCCATCTCGATGTAACGGTCCCCGCCCGCTCCGAGCAGCCCGCGCACCGCCGGCCACGTCGGGGCGAACTCGGTCACGGTGATCCGGCCGTACGCCTCGAGTGCCTCGTCCAGTCGCGGCACGTCCGGTACCTCACGAACCTCGTACCCGGCGTTCCGCAGCACCTCGGCCGCGGCCTCGACGGCCTCCCGGACCACCGGGTGGACGCCGTGCCCACCCGGGTCCGCCACGACCGCGACCTTCACCGGTCCCGGGAGCGGCTCTCCGTGGACGGGCACCGGTACGGCCCTTGGGTCACGCGGGTCGGTGCCGGCCAGCACCTCGTGGACCAGCCGCAGGTCGTGCACGCTCCGGGCCAACGGGCCGTCCGTGACCAGGATCTGCGACGCCGGACCGGGGTCGTCGGAGCCGAGGACGCGGTGGTCCGCGGGGAAACGTCCGCTGGTCGGCTTCAGTCCGGCCACGCCGCAGAACTGGGCGGGGATGCGCACCGAGCCCCCGGAGTCGTTGCCGAGCCCGAACCCTGCCATACCGGTGGCGACGGCCACCGCGTCGCCACCGCTGGTGCCGCCCGGGGTCCGGGTGCGGTCCCACGGGTTGGCGGTGTCGCCGAACAGCTCGCTGCGCGTGTGCATGCCCGCGAGGGCCAAGGTGGGCATGTTGCTGTGCCCGATCGGGATGGCCCCGGCTGCGCGCAGTCGGGCAACGGGAGGTGCGTCCGCCGGTGCGACCAGGTCGCGGAAGCGTTCCGTGCCGAACGTGGTCGGGACGCCTTCGACAGCAGTGCTCTCCTTCACCGTGAACGGCACGCCCGCGAGCGGCCCCAGCACCTCGCCGGCTGATCGCCGACGGTCCGTCTCCTCGGCGGCCCGGCGTGCGCGCCCTGCCAGGAGTTGGGTGACCGCGTTCACCTGGGGGTTGACCTCGGCAATGCGCTCCAGGTGGCTGTCGACCAGTGCGGCAGCCGAGACGGATCCGCTGCGCACCGCGTCCGCCTGTGCGGCAGCCGGCATCCTCCACAGGGGGCTCTGCATGGTCTCGCCTTCCTCATCGTATCGATGCGCTCGTATCGGAACTGTAGCCTCGAAGCGATACAGGTGCATCGAATAAGCTGGCCCGCGACGCGGAACGCGGCACAGCAGGGAGGCGGCAGGGGTGCCCAGACAGGTGGATCACGCGAGCCGGCGCCGCATCATCGCCGAGGCGGTCTGCCAACTCGCCGACGAACGCGGGTTGGAGGGCGTGACGTTCCGGGACGTCGCCGCCCGTGCGCAGGTCTCGACGGGCGCGGTTCAGCGGTGCTTCCGCACCAGGGAAGAGATGCTCGTGTTCGCTCTCGAGTACATCGGCGAGCGGATCAGCGAGCGCATGCACGCCCGTCTCGTCAGGAGCCCGGCCCAGTCGGCGGGCACCGCCCTGGGTCACGCGGCCACCGAGATCTCACTGCTGGACGAGGAGCATCGCGCCGAAGCCAGGGTCTGGCTCGCCTTCGTCGCACAGGCGGCTGTCGACGAGGCGCTGGCCGAAACGCTCAGAGCGAACTACGCAGCTCTGCAGAACGCGTTCGCCCGTCTCGTCTCCGAAGCCGGCGAGAGCGCCGACCGGACCCGTCCCCTCGACGCGCAACGCGAGGCCCGCACCCTCCTTGCGCTCACGGACGGCCTCACCGCTCAGGTCCTCGTCGGCCACCTCACGCCCCAAGCCGCGCAGGACGTCCTCCACGCCCACCTGAGCAGGCTCTGGGAACGGTGAACCCGGTCGCCGCACACCACCGCGTACACCCCCGGCCACCAGCACCGGCCCGGGCCGCGCCGAGGTGGCGACAGCGAGGGCAGCGACGGTGAACCGGGCGGTCCGGGGAGGCCGCCTCCTTCGTACGCGGTCGTCCTCGTACCGGTCGCCGGCCGGCACTGGCCACGGCACAAGCCGGGCTCAGGACCGGCTCATGTTTTTTCGCCGCTTGTGAGGGGCGTGAGGAGGAACACCCGCACCTTCCGGTGGCTGCGTTCGGCGTACGCGTCGAAGGGGGGCATCAGCTGCAGAATCCGTCCGCGGGCGGCATCTTGTTCTTGCGGCGTGAGCTGCCGGGCCCGGACCCGAACGGAAGTACCTCTCCAGTTGATGACGGCCCGAGGGTCTCGCAGGAGGCGATCGGACCATCTCGGGTGCCGTGTCCGGCCGAAGTTCGTCGCCACCACCAGAAAACCGCCTGAACTGTCCCGGTCGGCGAGCAGGGGAGTCAGCCGTGGTGTGCCGTCACGGCTGACGGTGTGCAGTACGGCCACCGGACGCAGCAGGCGGCTGGGCATCCACCGGCCGTTGGTGCGGCGATAGGTCCAGAGGTCCAGTCGTGGGAGAAGGCGCGGTCCCCAGCGGCGCAGAAGCCCACTGTAACCCACCCACAGCAGGAGTTTCCGGTGCAGACGGGCAGTTGCTCCAGCGGATCGCCCGGTCATGACGGGGAGGCCCGGGGGTGGGCTGCCCTGGGAAAGGGATGGCCGGTGAGTCGCTGCGACAGTCGCCACAGGTGCTCGGCGCTACGGGAGTCGCCGGCGCGGCGTGCGGCTCTGGCCTGTACGGGGGGACCGGACCATTCCCATCGGCCGCCGGGGCCGACCAGCGTCCCGCCGGCGAGGTGCGGGTCGGTGGCAGCGCGCAGCAGCGGTAGGGCCGCCTGTTCGGGACTGTGCCATCGGGCCTGAAGCCATTCCAGGGCCCGGGCCCGCGCACGATGGTCGTCGGTGCGCAGGGCCCGGGAGCCGAGCGTGGTGTTGACCAGGCCGGGATGGGCCGCGAGTGAACGCAGCGGCAGGTCACGGGCGTTGGCCCAGGTGTGGAGGCCGTGGGTGAACAGGAGGTTGGCCAGCTTGGAGTCGAAGTAGGCCGTCCAGCGGCGGTAGGGGACCGGTCGGAGAATCTGGTGGGGGCGGAAGCGGCCGAGCCAGTGGAGCACTGACGTCACGTTCACCACCCGCGGCTCGGGCGAGTTCAGCAGTGCGGGCAGCAGGTGGCCGGTGAGAGCGAAATGCCCGAGGTGGTTGACGGCGAAATGGGCTTCGTAGCCGTCCGCGCTGCAGGTGGGAGGGAGCGCGGCCACACCGGCGTTGTTGATCAGGATGTCCAGCCGGCCTCCGGTGAGGCGGGCGATGCGCCGAGCCGCTTCGCGGACCTTCCCGAGGTCGCCCAGGTCACAGGCGACACTCTCCGGGTGAGCCCGCGGCACCCGGCGCCGCACCGTTCCTGCCGCCGCGGCTGCCTCCTCGCCGCACTCGCAGGCCAGGATCACCTCAGCGCCGTGACGGGCCAGGTGCTCGGCGACTGCCAGACCGATGCCGCGGCTGGCTCCGGTGACCAGCGCGATGCGCCCGGACAGGTCGGGCACTTCTCCGGGCGACCAGGACTGCTGCGCCGGGCCCCAGCGTCGCCATGGTGGCGGGACGGCGAGATCATGCGCGCACGTCCCGGCACGCACTGCCGGTCTCCGGTCTTCGCTCACATCCGCTCAACGACGACGCGAGGACGAGGTGGCGGCCGCTCAGCGCACTGGACACGGACGGGAAGGGCGCCACGCGTTGCCGGGTACGCCGCAGCATCCACCCAGGCGTCAGCGGCTCCAGTACGCGGTGGCGCAGCAGACTGCTGTGCCCAGCCCGGCTCCCGTCAGGACCTGGGGCGGGGTGTGTGCGCCCAACTGCAGGCGGGACCAGGCGATCGCGGCCACCAGTACGTAGAGCACGGCCCAACGCACGTCCACCAGGAGGACCAGGAGAGTGGTGCTGGCGGCGGCCGCACTGGTGTGCAGGGAGATCTTGCCGAAACACGTGCATGCCAGTACGAGGGCGACCAGCAGCGGGGCCACGGCTCCCACCGCAAGCAACGGGCGTGGCGCCCCCAGGTGCCTGCAGAGGAGCCACACCGCAGCTCCTGCCATGACACTCGCCGTCAGCAGTACGATCCGGTGCCCGCGCCGGGAAGGAACCGGGTCCGGCCACCACCGCAGTCGTGCGCCCACGAAGGCGAGGGCCGCGCAGGACAGCGCCCAGGAGCCGCTGCCACCCAGCCCCCACAGGAGGCCGGCCAACGGAGGTTCGGAGCCGTACCAGCTCACGGCGCCGCCTGCGAGAACCGGCAGGAGCGGTGGAGGGAAGCAGGTGCTCAGGTAACGCGCCAGTCGTGACCGGCCGGACGCGGAGATCGTGATCGTTGCCACGCCAGATGAACGAGCCGGCAGCAGTGAAGTTGCCGGCACACCACAGCCGACGGGACACAACCGGCGGACTTTCTGGGTCAGTTGCCGTGACCGTGCCTGCTCGCGTCAGTTGAGAGGGGCGACGTCTGGATTCCGGTCAGGGGAACGGTCATGGCAGAAGGCCCACAGTTGCACCTCAGCGCAGTGCACAAGGCGTACGGTCGGCGTTCTGTACTGCGCGGAGCCGATCTCACCGTCGAGCCCGGCACGCTCGCGGGAGTGGTGGGCGAGAACGGGTCGGGCAAGAGCACACTGCTGCGCATCGCGGTCGGGCAACTCGCCCCGGACCACGGCACCGTCCGGTGCGGCAGCCCGCCGGGGTACTGCCCGCAGCAGGCGGTGGTGAACGACATGCTCACCGTCGCGCAGCACCTTCGGCTGTTCCAGGTCGCCTACCGGTTGCCGCAGCTGCGCTATGCCTGGCAGCTGGTGGACCTGCTCGGCTTCCAGGACGAACGTCGCACCCGGGCGGGAGAACTCAGCGGCGGTACCCGGCAGAAGCTGAACCTGACCCTGGCACTGATGCACGACCCGCCGCTCCTCGTGCTGGACGAGCCCTACCAGGGCTTCGACTGGGACACACACCAGCGCTTCTGGGATCTGGCGATCCGCCTGCGCGACCGAGGACGCTCGGTGGTGGTCGTCTCCCACCTCCTGCACGACCTGCAGCACTTCGACACCGTCCACCACCTGCGGGAGGGCCGACTGCATCGGGAGGTGACGCGATGAGACACCAGTGGACCGCGTTCACGGTGGCCCTCGGCTTCACTCTCACCGGCCATCTGCGCAACCGCCTGGCGGCGAGCATGACCGCGTTCTTCGTCCCGACCTGGATCTACCTGGTCCGCGTCACCGCCCTGAACAAGGACATCACCTTCCACAGCAGCGCCCTCGACATCGAGGTGACCGCCTCGATGAACCGCACCATCCAGGTCTCCAGCGCCCTGCACGCCGTCATCGTGGTCGTCGGGTTCATGATGTTCATGGCCACCTTCAACTCCCGGCAGCTGGACCTGCGCCTGGTGCTGGCCGGTTACCCCCGTCTGCAGTTGCTGGCCGCCAAACTCGTGGCCCTGCTCGTCATCACCACGCTGCTCACCTGCTACTGCGTCCTCTTGCTGGAGCTGTCCTGGCCGCTGGCCCGGCCGTGGGACGTGGCCGCCGCTGCGGCGTCGGCCATGCTGGCCTACGGAGGACTGGGCCTCATGGCCGGCTTCCTGCTGCGCGGCGAACTCGAGGGCTTCTTCGTCGTGGTGATGACCACGCTCATCGACGTCGGCATGCAGAGCCCGGTCTCCAACCCCGCCGGAGACCAGTGGGGGTTGAGCGCCCTGCCTCTGTACGGACCTGCCCAAGCCGCCCTGGCCTCGTCCTTCACTCACACGGCTTCCCTGACGTGCGCCGCCAGAGCTCTTGCGTGGTTCGCGGCCACCGGTGCCGGGGCCCTGTTCGTTTTCTGCATGCGCACACGTCACTACGCGCGCTCCGGCGCAACTTCGCCCCGACCCGACCCGCTCGGTGCCGACCGGGCGGGCAGTTCTGCGGCCGGCAGGTGTGCCGCGACCGCCGACTCGACGACGAGGCGGAGCGAGGACGCGGACCCTTCCAGGACGGTGGTCGATCCGTAGACCTGCACGCTTCCCGCGCCGCGAGCAAGGTGTCGGCGGGGTCATCATTCCGCCTCGTAGGCACAGGTGTTGAGGCGGGCCGTGGCGGGCGCGGTCGTCCCGGCGCCGTCCGTGGTTCCCCGGCATCGACCGGAAGTCGTACGCCGGCATGGCCGGGCACACGACATGGCGGGTGTCGACCCGGCCCGGAGTCGTCAGAGGTGCGGCCGTCCCCCTTGTGGGGAGCGACCGGCACTCCTACGATCGACCGCACTTAGTTAAGCCCTTAGGTAATCGTCGTCACCACGGGGCCGCGGCGTCGGCGCCTGTGCGGAGGGCGGTCGAACCGGCCTCGCGGGCTGTCGGCGGGCCGACGGTGAGGTGGAGGCCACGGTGGAGAAGTCCTCGACGAGCGTCCCGGAGCGTGACGGACGGCACGGGGTGGCGCGGCGCCGCTTCCTGGGGGCGTCGGCGGCGGCCGCCACGGGACTCGTGGCCGCGGCGCCCCCGGGGTACGCAGCGGCCGGCGTTGACACCCCGGCGACGCGCCCCCGGACCGCCCCGCAGCCGTCGGGGGGCGGCGGGCGGAGCCACCGCAGCGAGGTCGTGCTGCTCGGCGTGCTCGGCGGGCCGCCCCCGGAGGCGACGGCGAACGGCATCGCCAGCGCCCTGGTGGTGGGTGACCGCGTCCACCTGATCGACTGCGGGCGCGGCGCCGTCTCGCAGTACCTCCGGGCCGGACTGCGCCTGGCCGACCTGGCGTCGGTTTTCGTCACCCACCTGCATGCCGACCATGTCTGTGACTACTACGACTTCTTCCTCCTCGGCGGCTTCGGGCCGAACGACGAGGGCGACGCGGTGCGCCGGCCGGTGCACGTCCACGGTCCCGGACCCGCGGGTGCGCTGCCGCCGGCAACGGCCGGGCAGAGCACCGTCTCACCGGGCGACCCCACCCCGGGCCTGGCCGGGCTGACCACGTACCAGATGGCCGCGTTCGCCTACCAGACGAACCTCTTCATGCGGTACTCCGGCACCACCGACCCCCGTGAACTGGTGCGGGTCCACGAGATCGACGTGCCGTCAGTGGGCGCGAGTCCCCTGGGCGCCACCGCTCCCGACATGGAACCGTTCCTCGTCACCGACGACGGGACGGTCCGGGTGAGTGCCGTGCTCGTGCCGCACGGCCCCGTGTTCCCCTCGTTCGCCTACCGCTTCGACACCCCGGACGGGTCCGTGGTCTTCTCCGGCGACACCACCGTCTCCCGGAACGTGGAGCGTCTGGCCCGCGGCGCGGACATCCTGGTGCACGAGGCGATCGACCTCGACGCGCAGGCCGCGGCCGGAGCGCCGCCCGGGCTCCTGGCCCACCTGCGGGAGTCGCACACCGACGTCGACGCCCTCGGCCCGCTCGCCGAACGCGCGGGGGTCGGCACCCTGGTCCTCACCCACCTCATGCCCTCCGCGGTCCCGGCCCGGCGGTGGGCCCGCAGGGCGGGGCGAGGTTTCCGGGGCCGGGTGGTCGTCGGCACCGACCTGGCCCGGATCGCCCTCCCGGGGGGCCGAGGCTGACCGTCCCGGACACCGGCTGAACCGTCAGCCCCCTCGCGGAACGCCGCCGCCCCGCGTCCCGTGGGCACCGTTCGGCGGACGTCCCTCCGCCGACGTGGCTCGAACCCGCCTCGCCGCTGCCGGTCGCGACAGCAGTAGGCCGCGGAGGACGCGCGCCGCAGGCGCAGTGCTGCCCTCAGGCGTTCCCGGCCTGCGCGCCCTCGTCCTCCGCCGGCCCGGCGGCGACCACACGGGACTGCGTCCGGGCACCGGTCGCGCGCCACGGCAACCTGCCCTGCGTCACCGCGATCACGGCGCCCAGCACCAGCACCAGCGCCCCGATGCCCTGGACCCAGCCGAGGGACTCGTCCAGGAGAAGGGTGGCGCACAGCGTGTTGATGACGGGCACGTTGAACATCATGAGGGAGGCCCGGGCCGGGCCGACGGTGCCCACTCCCCGGTAGTAGAGGAGGTTCGCCACGGCTGCGGCGCCGACGGCCAGGAAGGCCGTGTTCAGCCAGACGCCGACCGGCAGGTCGCTCCACGCCACGTCGGCCGCGTCGGGCGCCGCGAGGACTCCGAGGAGCAGGGCACCCGCGCAGGTCGCGTACGTGGTGGCCTTCAGTGGCTCGACGCCCGTGAGGACGCGTGGACCCGCCAGGGTGTACGAGGCCCAGCACACCGCACTCAGCAGGAACAGCGCGTCGCCCGGAAGACGGGAAGATCCGCCGCCCCCGCTGCCGCCGGCTCCGAGGAAGAAGGTCCCGGCGCCGGTGAGTCCGAGGGCCAGGCCGGTGACGCGCGCCCAGGTCGGCTTCTCCTTGCCGGTTGCCAGGAGGAACGTGCTGGTGAGGACCGGGCTCATGACGGGGATGAGAATTCCGGCGTCCAGGGAGGGGGCGAGTGACAGCCCCCAGAAGAAGAAGCCGTTGTAGGCGAAGACGCCCAGCACCCCGGCGGCCGCCGCGCGCCAGCCGTTGCGGGCCGGTACGCGTGCCCTCCTGCTGCCCGACACCGCCATGGCGAGCAGCAGGGCCAGCGCGGCGCCACCGAATCGCAGGAAGGCGCCCACGGAGTGCGGTACGTGCCCCACAAGGGACTTGGAGCTGGAGAAGGCACTTCCCCAGAGCAGCATCGTCACCATCAGCAGTGCGTACGGACTGCGCAACCTGTTCGTCTTTCCCATCCGTCGACCCTGCCCGACGGTTCTCTTCCTGACTTGAACGCTCGTGCGCCACGCGCCGGCCTGCACTCGCTGGTGTGCACTCACCGGCCTCCCCCACTCCGGCATGAACTCAGCGGTCTGCACGCGCCGCTCTGGTGCATCGGTCCGGTGCTGTGCTCGCATGCCGTACCCGCGCAGGCGGTGGTGCGGCGTGGACGAGCCACCAGGACGACCCGTCCACCCCACTCCCCCGGGTACGGGACGAGCAGCCCTCCCCCATCGGCGTCCGCCGGCCATGGCGAGGCGCCGACGCCGGGCGCCGAGGCGGGTAAGGGGTCCTTGCCATATGAGCGTCCGATGAGGTCGCGTGGTCCGGTGCCGTGCATCGCAAGGCGCCGGAGAGTCCTCGTAGCGGAGCTACTAGGGCTTTTCGGCAAGGCCGCGAGGTGCGGTGCCGGACCACGCGGCCCGGGCGGGCATATGGCAAGGACCCATAAGCGCCCCGGCGCCCCTCACCGTGGGGAGGAGACGGACGTCTACCGCGCCGCCGGGCGCTCCGGCCAGTCGCTGTCGCCGGCCGCCGCGAGCCGGCGGCGGCACAGTTCGGCCGCTGCGAAGAGGTCGCTGTCCGGGCCCTGTGCGTACAGGTCCATCTCACGTGCCGCCTCGGCGAGGTGGCGCCAGAAGGCGTGCGGTGGAGCGAGTTCCTCGCCCAGGTAGACCAGCATGTCGAAAGCGAGTTCGGTCTCGTTGAGGCGGAGGAACTCGTCCGTCTGCGGCAGTGCCGCCTTGGGCACCCCTGCCGCGCTCAGGTCTGCCTCCGGCAATCGGGAGAGGAGGCGGCGGGCAGTGTGGAGGTGACCACGGGCCCGCCTCCAGCTCGCGTGAAGTTCCGCTCGGTCCACGGCCATGACAACCAGTCTCTCCACCGCAGCAGAGGCTGTCCGCAGAAATCGGCAACCGGTGACTGCGCCACCGCACGGACCGGCCACCGACACGGCCGCCCAGCCGTCGCGCGCGTCCCGGGCGGGCGGACCCCGGTGAGGCGGGCACGGCGTCCCGCACCGGTCGGCCCGGGTCGACCAGGCGGCCGAGGCCAGGTGTCCCTGGAGCCGTGGCGGCCGGCGGCCTGGTCGGTCGCCGCCACGCCGCCGGGCTGCGGCGAGTCCCGGGGGTCCTGGACACGGTAGGCGCCGAGGTCCGGCGTCTCGCATCCGAGACCGAGCCGGTCGCACGCGGCGGTCCGTACCGGAATGCGGCTTACGCTACGAGCATGTCCACGGTCCCCGCAGCCGCTCAGGTGCTGGCCGTCCTGCGGTATCTGGCACGTCAGGTGGGTCCGGTGCCGGCCGCCGCCATCAGCCGTGACGTGCACCTGCCCCGTTCCACCACCTACCACCTGCTCGACACCCTGGTGCAGGAGGGCTTCGTCGTCCACCTGCCGGAGGAGCGGCGGTACGGCCTGGGCGTGAGCGCCTTCGAGCTCGGTTCCGGCTACAGCCGGCAGGCGCCGTTCCAGCGGCTGGCGCGGGTGCCGCTGGCCCGCCTCGTCGACCGGACGGGGCACAACGCCCACCTCGCGGTGTTGCACGGGCGTGAGGTGATCTACGTGATCGAGGAGCGGGCGCCGGGGCGGGCGCCGTTGGTGACCGAGGTCGGTGTGCGGCTGCCGGCACACCTGACCGCCAGCGGCCGAGCCCTGCTCGCCTGGCTGCCGCATCCGCAGGTCCGGGCGCTGTTCCCGAACCCGTCGGCCTTCGTGCTGCGCAACGGCACCGGACCCGACTCGCTGTCCGCCCTGCGGCGGTTGCTGGCCGAGGCCCGGCGGCGGGGTTACGCGACCGAGGAGGGCGAGGTCACCGTGGGTTGTTCCTCGGTCGCCGCGCCGGTCCTGGACCACACCGGCCACCCGATCGCGGGCGTGGCGGTGACCTTCCCCGGCGAGGAGGTGGACGCGCCGGCCCGGCAGGCCGTCGCCGACGAGGTGTGCCGGACCGCCCGGGAGCTGACCCGCCGGGTGGGCGGCGTCGTCGAGACACCGCCCGCCGGGGCCGAAGCGGCGCAGCACCACGGGTGACCGGTGCGGTCCGTGACACGGCCGGTCAGGTACGAGTGGCCCGTACGGTCCGTGATCCGGGCAGTCGCTCTCGCGCGGCCACGGACCACGCGGTTTCCGGCCCCCTCCCCCGCGTCGGACCCCTTGCCGGGGCGCGGGTGACAGGCCCCCGTCGCGCCCCGGCCGGGGTTCCGGGCGTCAGACCAGGCTGCCCACTGCGGACTCGGCGGCGGCCACGGCCCGGCCCGAGGCCACGTACTGCACGGCCTCCTCGATCTCCGGGGCGAGCCAGCGGTCGGTGCCCGGGCCCGGGACGGTCTCGCGCAGGCCGTCGCGCACAGCAGCGGTGCCCGGGGCCGGGGTCAGCGGGGCACGCAGGTCCAGGGCGCGCGCGGCGGTGTAGAGCTCGACGGCCAGGACGCGGGTGAGGCCGTCCAGGGCGCGCCGCAGCTTGCGGGCCGCGGACCAGCCCATGGAGACGTGGTCCTCCTGCATCGCGCTGGACGGGATCGAGTCGACCGATGCCGGCGTGGCCAGGCGCTTGAGCTCGGAGACGATCGCGGCCTGGGTGTACTGGGCGATCATGTGGCCGGAGTCGACGCCGGGGTCGTCGGCGAGGAAGGCGTTGAGCCCGTGGTTGCGGGCCACGTCCAGGAAGCGGTCGGTGCGCCGCTCGGCGACGGACGCCAGGTCGGCGACCGAGATGGCCAGGAAGTCCAGGACGCAGGCGACGGGCGCGCCGTGGAAGTTGCCGTTGCTCTCCACCCGGCCGTCGAGGGTGACGACGGGGTTGTCGACGGCGCTGGCCAGTTCGCGGGCGGCGACCGTCTCGGCGTGCGCGAGGGTGTCGCGGACGGCGCCGTGCACCTGCGGCGAGCAGCGCAGCGAGTAGGCGTCCTGGACCCGGGTGCACTCCGGGCCGCGGTGGCTGGCGACGATGGCGGAGTCGGCGAGCAGCGAGCGGAGGTTGGCGGCGCTGTCGGCCTGGCCCGGGTGCGGACGCAGGGCCTGCAGGTCGGCGGCGAAGACGGCGTCGGTGCCGAGCTGGCCCTCCACGCTCATCGCGGCGGTGATGTCGGCGGTGCGCAGCAGCTGCCGCAGGTCGTGGGCGGCCAGGACGAGCATGCCGAGCATGCCGTCGGTGCCGTTGATCAGTGCCAGGCCCTCCTTCTCCTGGAGGACGACCGGGGTGATGCCGGCGGCGGCCAGTGCCTCGGCGGCGGGCTTGCGGTTGCCGCCGGCGTCCCGCACCTCTCCCTCGCCCATGACGGCGAGGGCGCAGTGGGCGAGCGGTGCGAGGTCGCCGGAGCAGCCGAGCGAGCCGTACTCGTGGACGACGGGGGTGATGCCGGCGTTGAGCAGTGCGGCGTAGGCCTCGGCGGTCTCGGTGCGCACGCCGGTGCGGCCGGTGGCCAGGGTGGACAGACGCAGCAGCATGAGCGCGCGGATGACCTCACGCTCCACCTCGGCGCCCGAACCGGCGGCGTGCGAGCGCACGAGGCTGCGCTGGAGCTGGGCGCGCAGCTCGCCGGGGATGTGCCGGGTGGCCAGCGCGCCGAAGCCGGTGGAGACGCCGTAGTGCGGCTCGACGTCGTCGGCCAGGGCCTCGATCACCTCTCGGCTGCGGGCGATCTCCTTCAGGGCGTCCGGCGCCAGGGCCACGGGGGCGTCGTGGCGGGCAACGGACACAACATCGTCGGCCGAGAGCGGGCCGACACCAACAACAACAGTCATGTCTTCAGTGAACGCGCATGTCAGGGGCGTCCGCGAGGGCTGAGAGGGAGAGTATGTCTGGGATCCCAGACGTTGTCTGCCGTCCCTCCCGCCCCGGTGCGCGTCCCGGGCCACAACGGGCGGGGCCCGCCGCCCGGTCCGGCACGCGCGGTGCGGGAGCGGGCGGCGGGCCCCACTTCGGTGGTGATCCGCCGGTGCGGTGATCCGGCGGCCGGGGTCCGGGCGGTGACTCAGCCCAGTCGCTGGTAGGCCGCCGCCTGGTCCTCGTGGTCTGCCGTGGCGTGGCCGGAGGCTGCGGTCCCGGAGGCGGCGGGGTCCGGGCCGACGGCACCGTTGCGACGCGTTCCCACCGCGTAGGCGACCCCGAGCAGGGCCAGCCAGACCACGCCGACCAGCAGGGCGACCCGGGTGCCGGCGGAGAACCCGAGGAGGACCAGGACGCCGACCATGAAGACGATCGCGACGATCTGTCCGTAGGGCCAGAACGGCGCCGGGTAGCGCAGGGTGTCGGATTCGCTCCTGGGCATCTTGCGGCGGGCGTTGAACTGCGTGAGCAGGATCATCAGCCAGACCCAGACCGTGGCGAACGTCGCGATCGAGGAAATGATGAGGAAGACCTTCTGCGGTATCAGGTAGTTCAGCAGAACACCGACCAGAAGCGCCACGATCATGATGAGGACGGTCATCCACGGAACGCCGTTGCGGGAGAGCCGGCGCATGACGGCCGGCGCCTGCCGGCGTTCGGCCATTCCGTACATGATGCGTCCGGCGGCGAAGATGTCGCTGTTGATGGCGGACAACGCCGCGACGATGACGATGAGGTTGAGCAGGGTGGCCGCGAACTTCACGCCGAGCCCGGCGAAGATCTCGACGAACGGCGAACCGGCGGAGTCGACCTTCGTCCAGGAGTTGAGCGACATGATGACGGCGAGGGTCAGCACGTAGAACAGCACGATGCGGACCGGGATGGAGTTGACCGCGCTGGGGATGGCCCTGTCCGGCTCCTCCGCCTCGCCCGCCGTCACGCCGATGATCTCGGTGCCGCCGAAGGCGAACATCACGACGGCGAAGGACATGACGAAACCCTGCGCGCCCTTGGGGAAGAAACCGCCGTGGCTCCAGAGGTTGGAAACACCCACCTGGTCGCCGCTGAGCCCGAAGACCAGAATGGCCAGGCCGGCGATGATCATGGCGATGATGGCGGCGATCTTCACCAGCGAGAGCCAGAACTCCAGCTCCCCGAAGACCTTGACGCTGAAGAGGTTCAGCGCCCCGATGACGAGGACCGCGGCCAGCAGCCAGATCCAGCGCGGCACGTCGGGGAACCAGAATCCCATGTAGACGCCGAGTGCGGTGATGTCCGCGAGGCAGACGATGACCATCTCGAAGGCGTAGGTCCAGCCGGTGGAGAATCCGGCGAACGGTCCGAGGTATTTGGTGGCGTACTCGCCGAAGGAACCCGCACACGGCCGGTGCACGGCCATTTCACCGAGGGACCGCAGCACCAGGAAGACGGCGGCGCCGCCGATCAGGTAGGTGAGGAGAACCGCCGGCCCGCCGACCTTGATGGATTCCGATGACCCGTAGAAGAGTCCGGTGCCGATGGCGGAACCGAGTGCGATGAAGCGGATGTGGCGAGACTTCAGTCCCCTGCTCAAGGTCGGCGTGTCGGTAGTCAACGAATGCCCTCCTTCGGGACTCCAGTGTCCCGGACGGGGTGACGGGGGGTGACGAGGGGGAGGGCGGCGACCGGACGCGGGCAGGGCGGCCCTCACGACGAAGGCACCTGTATATTCCTGTATATACAGGTGCGTCAAGAGGGTGATCCAGTGAGTGAACACGAGATGTCGTCGAGCACCTCACCGGCGGTCGGGCGGGCGTTGGACATCCTGCTCCACCTCGCCGGACGCTCCGGACCGGTCCGGGCCTCGGCCCTCGCCCGCGACCTGGGTATCCCTCGCTCGTCGGCCTACCACATCCTGACGGTGCTGGTGGACCGCGGCTTCGTGACCTACCTGCGGGAGGAGCAGACCTACGGCCTGGGCGTCTCCTCCTTCGAGATCGGGTCCGCCTACCTGCGCCACGAACCGCTGGAGCGCCTGGCCCGCCCCATCCTGCGCCACCTTGCGGGCCAACTCGACCAGACCGTCCACCTGGGCGTGCTGTACGGGGCGGAGACCGTCTACCTGCTCAAGGAACGCCCCGCGACCTCGCGCACCGGCGACGCCGACGTCTCACTGGTCACCGACATCGGGGTCCGGCTGCCGGCGCACCTCACCGCCAGCGGGCGGGCGGTGCTCGCGCACAGCACGCAGGCGCAACTACGTGCCCTGTTCTCCCGCCCCGGCGGGCTCGTCACCCGTACCGGTCGCGGACCGCGCTCCCTGAGTGAGCTGTTCCAGTTGCTGAAGGAGGACCGCGCCCGCGGCTGGTCGGAGGAGGTCGAGCTGGTCTCGGAAGGGTTCCGCTCGGTGGGCGTGGCCGCCTTCGACCACCAGGAGCGGCCGGTCGCCGCGCTCAGCAGCACCTGGAACCGCAGCTACTGCCGACACCGCCCGGAACACGTGCGCGAGGTGCTCCGGCAGGGCGCGGCCCGGCTGACCGCCGCGGTCGCCGGCCGCGCCCCGTCCCCCTCGCGCGAAGAATGACGCCCGGCGCGACGGGCGCCCTCGGCCGGTCCGTTGCCGGGTCCGGCCGTTCTCAGGCGCCGAAGGTGCCCGCCAGGCGGTAGCGCGAGCCCGGGTGCAGCAGTCTCGCCACACTGACCAGCGCCTCCCCCGACCACGTCCGGCGCTGGATGAGCAGGCACGGCTCGGACGGTTCGACGCCGAGGATGTCGCACTCCTGCGCCGAGGGCAGGACCGCCTCGACGACGTGCTCCCCCTTGCCCAGCGGAGCCACCTCGGTCAGGAACGTGTAGGGCGTGCGCCGGGTGAAGTCCTGGTCCAGGTAGCCGGGCGCGAACTGCGGGTTGACGTAGCGGTCCTCCAGCTGCACCCCGACGCCGTCCTCGAAGTGCACCACCTGTGAGTGGAAGACCGGGCTGCCCACCGCGAGCCCGAGGTCGCCACCGACCGTGGGCCCGGCCTGCTCCTCGCGCACGCACAGCACCTTCGCGTGGTAGCGGTGACCGCGCAGCCGCACCTCATCGGCGATGTTGTGCACCTCGACCAGTGCCGAACTCGCCTTGTGCGCGGCGACGAACGAGCCGACGCCCGCCACCCGCCGGATGACGCCCTGTGCGGTCAGCTCGCGCAGGGCCCGGTTGACCGTCATCCGCGACAGACCCAGGCAGGCCACGAACTGGCTCTCCGAGGGCAGTGCGTCGCCCTCCCGCCACCGGCCGCTGGTGACCAGCTCGGTGACCAGGTCCTTGATCCGCTGGTAGGCGGGCACGCCGCTGGCGGCCCGTGCCCGGTACAACCGGGTGAGGTCCGCCGTCTCGACAGCCACGCGGTTCACCATCCCTGTCGTCGTCCCGCCCGCGTCGCGCCTGGCCGGCGGGCGGTCGGGCAGCCCTGGCGTCCCGGCGAATTCTAGTGCCGCGACGGGCGGCGCGGGACGCCGCCGCGGGGCCGTGCGCGGCCGTGCGCGGCCCCGCCGGCCGGACCCGCCGGAGCAGGCGGTTTCTCGGATCCGAGAAAAGCACCGGCGACAGGTGGTTCCGGCGGGAACCGTCACCTGTCATGGAGCCGCAAGACCTTGATCTTCCTGTCAGGAGGCAGCATGCCCAGCGTTTCCCCGGACGCCCGGACCGTCCGCGCCCCCCGTGGCACCAAACTGAACTGCCTCGGCTGGCAGCAGGAGGGCGCCCTGCGGATGCTCATGAACAACCTCGACCCGGAGGTCGCCGAGCACCCGGAGGACCTGGTCGTCTACGGCGGCACCGGGAAGGCGGCCCGGAACTGGGAGGCCTACGACGCCATCGTGCGTACCCTGAAGACCCTTGAGGACGACGAGACGATGCTCGTCCAGTCCGGCAAGCCGGTCGGCGTGATGCGGACCAACCCGTGGGCCCCGCGGGTGTTGATCGCCAACTCCAACCTGGTCGGCGACTGGGCGAACTGGGAGGAGTTCCGCTCCCTGGAGGCCCGTGGCCTGACCATGTACGGCCAGATGACGGCCGGTTCGTGGATCTACATCGGCAGCCAGGGCATCCTCCAGGGCACCTACGAGACGTTCGGCGCGGTGGCCCGCAAGAAGTTCGGCGGTTCGCTGGCCGGCACGATCACCCTGACCGCCGGGCTCGGCGGCATGGGTGGTGCGCAGCCGCTGGCCGTGACCATGAACGACGGCGTGGCCATCTGCGTCGACTGCGACCCCAGCCGGATCGAGCGCCGTATCGCCCACCGCTACCTGGACGTGGCCGCGGACGACCTCGACCACGCCCTGCGCCTGGCCACCGAGGCCCGCGACGCCCGCCGCCCGCTCTCCGTCGGCTTGGCCGGCAACGCCGCCGAGGTCTTCCCCCGCCTGCTGGAGATGGGCGCGCCGATCGACATCGTCACCGACCAGACCTCCGCCCACGACCCGCTGGCCTACCTTCCCGTCGGCGTGAGCGTGGCGGACTGGCACGAGCAGGCCGCCAAGGACCCGGCCGGCTTCACCGAGCGGTCCCGGGCTTCGATGGCCCGGCACGTGGAGGCGATGGTCGGCTTCCTGGACGCCGGCGCCGAGGTCTTCGACTACGGGAACTCCATCCGCGACGAGGCCCGCAAGGCCGGCTACCAGCGCGCCTTCGACTTCCCCGGCTTCGTGCCGGCCCACATCCGGCCGCTGTTCGAGGAGGGCCTGGGCCCGTTCCGCTGGGCCGCGCTCTCCGGTGACCCCAAGGACATCGAGGCGACCGACAAGGCGATCATGGAGCTGTTCCCGGAGAACGAGCACCTGCACCGCTGGATCAAGATGGCCGGCGAGCGGGTCGCGTTCGAGGGACTGCCGGCGCGCATCTGCTGGCTCGGTTACGGCGAACGCCACCGCGCGGGCCTGAGGTTCAACGAGATGGTGGCCTCCGGCGAGCTGTCCGCGCCGGTCGCCATCGGCCGCGACCACCTCGACTCCGGTTCGGTCGCCTCCCCCTACCGCGAGACCGAGGCCATGCTCGACGGCTCCGACGCGATCGCCGACTGGCCGCTGCTCAACGCCCTGGTCAACACCTCCTCCGGCGCCTCCTGGGTCTCCATCCACCACGGCGGCGGGGTCGGCATGGGCCGCTCCCTCCACGCCGGCCAGGTCTGCGTGGCCGACGGCACCGAGCTGGCCGCACAGAAGATCTCCCGGGTGCTGACCAACGACCCCGGCATGGGCGTCATCCGCCACGTCGACGCCGGCTACCAGCACGCCGCGGACGTGGCACGCGAGCGCGGCGTGCGCATCCCGATGGCCGAGGACGAGAGCGCCACGGACACCCCGGACGGGAAGTGAGGACGCCATGACAGTGGCCACCGACGTGCCGTCCCAGCCGTGGACCGGCCGGGACGACGGCCCGGGCACGGACACCCTGCGCTGGCACCACGCGGTACGCACCGAGCCCCGTCCCGGGCAGGCGGCGAGCGCCCGCACGGTGCCGGACGACGGGACCGAGACGCCTGACGCCGCCCTGGTCGGCTTCCGCAGCGACGAGGGGGTGCGGCGCAACCAGGGACGGCAGGGCGCGGCGAACGGTCCGGCCGCCCTGCGCCGGGCGCTGGCGTCGATGGCGCTGCCCGCCCCGGACCAGGTGTGGGACGCCGGAGACGTGAGGGTCGCCGACGGGGACCTGGAGGCCGGTCAGCACCGGCTGGGCGCCGCTGTCGCCACACTGCTGGACGAAGGGCGTCCGGTGGTGGTGCTGGGTGGCGGGCACGAGGTGGCCTACGGCAGCTACCTCGGCATCGCCCGGAGCCGCGCGCTGCGCGGGGCGGCCCGCCTGGGCGTGCTGAACCTCGACGCCCACTTCGATCTGCGCGACGACGTGCGCCCGAGTTCGGGCACTCCTTTCCTGCAGATGGCACGGGAGGAGGAACGGCAGGGCCGGGCGCTGAACTACTGGGTGCTGGGCGTCAGCCAACCGAGCAACACCCAGCGGTTGTTCCACACCGCCGACAAGCTCGGCGTGCGGTACCTGCCGGACACCGAGTGCGGTCTGCTCGGCCTGGAGCGCGCCGAACGGTTCGTGGACGCCTTCCTCGCCGAATGCGACCTCGTCCACCTGAGCATCGACCTGGACGTGCTGCCGGCCGCCGCGGCGCCCGGGGTCAGCGCGCCGGCCGCCTACGGTGTGCCGATGGAGGTGGTCGAGCGGGTCTGCACGCGGATCGCGGCGAGCGGCAAGCTGGCCGTCTGCGACGTGGCCGAGCTCAACCCGGACCTGGACGTCGACCAGCGCACCGCGCGCGCCGGCGCCCGCCTGGTGCATTCCGTCCTGACGACCCGGAACGCCGCCGTCCGCCCGATGTGACAGGCCAGTCGGCCGGCCGTACCGCGGGCACGGGACGGGAACGGACCGGAGCGTGCTCCGGGTGCGCCCCCGGCAAAGGGGCGCACCCGGAGCAGCGCACTGTCCTCAGTGCCGGTTCAAGGCCGGCGGGGCGGCGTCGACGCCCCAGTCGGTGGGCCGGTCGGAGAGCCCGATCCGGATCGTCCCGGAGCGCAGCAGATCCCGGTGGGAGAGCCAGCTCTGGTGGAGGGTGCCCTGCCGGGTGGTGACGCGGGAGACGTACTGGAGCTTCGAGGCGCTCGCGCCCGGGGCCTCGACGGTGAGGCGAGGGCCCTGCTCGGGGCGGATCTCGACCTTGTCGAACATCGGTGCGGAGATCACGTAGTCGGCGGATCCGGGCTGCGCCTCGAAGATGCCGGCCATCGCGAAGACGAGCAGCGAGGAAGTGGCGCCGAGGTCGTCGTTGCCGGGCATGCCGTAGGCGTCGTCGGTGAACAGCGTCCGCATCGCGCGCAGCACGGCCGAGGTCTTCCACGGAGCGCCCGTCCACGCGTACATCCACGGCGCATGGAAGTCCGGCTCGTTGTTCGGGTTGAACGCGAAGTTGTTGTGGTAGTCGTACGCACCCGTCACCCACGAGTCGGAGGCGGCCTTCCCCGGATCGGCGAGGACGGTCGGCATGTCGAAGAAGGTGTCGAGCCGCTGCTCGGCCTGGGCCGGTCCGCCCATGAGTCCGAAGAGGGTCTGCGGGTCCTGCTGGGCGAGCCACTGGTACTGCCAGGCCGTGCCCTCGTGGAACGCGCCGAGCTGCGTCGGGTCCGGGTCGCCGGCCACCGTGCCGTCCGCGTTGCGCGTCACCGGGAAGCCGGAATAACCCTTGGAGGTGACCGAGGCGTCCCAGAGCTTGGTGAAGTTGTCGCAGCGTGCGGAGAGCGTCGCGGCCTTGTCCCGGTAGCCCAGTCCGGAGGCCATGCGGGAGAGGGCGCAGTCGGCGAGGGCGTACTCCAGGGTGGCCGAGCCGGCCTGGCGGCTGTCCCCGTACGTGTAGCCGGGCAGGTTCTGGTAGCCGACCCAGCCGTTCTTCAGGTAGCTCGGGTTGCCGTCACGGCCCCGGAAGGTCGACTGGTCGGCGGGGACCTCGTTGGCGTTCTTCCACAGGGCGTCGAAGAGTGCGTGCGCGGTGGACCTGTCGAGCAGGCCCCGTTGGTAGATGTCGACGATCCAGGGGGTGACGGGATCGCCGCTCATCACGTTGGTCTCGCTGTTGCCCAGGCCCCAGCGCGGCAGCCAGCCGCCGTCCTGGTAGACGCGGAGGAGGGACTCGGCCATGTCGGCCGCCTTGCCCGGGTGGAGCAGCGCGACCAGCTGGTTCTGCGAACGGTAGGTGTCCCAGAGCGAGAACATCTGGTAGTACGTCGACTTCGCGCGGTGCACCCGGTCATCGAAGCCGCGGTAGCGGTGGTCCACGTCGGACCCGATCGACGGGTGCAGCAGCGAGTGGTAGAGCGCGGTGTAGTACGTGCGCTGGTCGGCGGTGGTGCCGCCGGCCACGCGCAGACGGTTCAGCTCCTCGCGCCAGGTGCCGTGCGCCGCCGCCCGGGCCCGGTCGAAGGAGTGCGGTTGCTCGGCCCTGCGGTTGAGGCGCGCGCCGTCCACGGAGGTGTACGACAGGCCGACCGAGGCGCCGACCCGGTGGCCGCCTGCCGGGTCGAAGGTCAGCCAGGCGCCGGCGCGTTGCGAGCCGCGGGAGGCGGTGCGCCGGCCGGGGGTCAGCTTGTCGTCGGTCCAGGTGCCGAAGGAGGAGAACTGCCGGTCGAACCTGGCGCTGAAGAAGATCCGGTACCGCTCCTTCCCGGTCTCCCCGCAGAAGTTGCCGCCCTGGAGCCAGCCCTCGACGGTGTCGTCGCCGACCACGTGGACGTCGCCGGCATAGGTGCTGCCGTTGCTCTGCCCGACCTCGATCAGCACGTTCTCGGGGCCCGAACCGGCCGGATAGGTGTAGCGGTGCTGGCCGGTCCGCTGCGTCGCGGTGAGTTCCGCGTGGATGCCGTTGTCGAGCTTCACGCCGTAGTAGCCGGGAGCGCGGTCCTCGTCAGCATGGCTGAACTTCGCCGCGTACTGCGCCGGGTCGGAAGAGGTGACCGCTCCGGTGGTGGGCATGAAGCGGAAGTTGCCCATGGTCTGGCAGCCGACGCCCGACAGGTGGGTGTGGCTGAAGCCGAGGATGGTGTTCTGCGCGTAGTCATAGGAGGCGTACTTGTTCAGCTGGGTGTCAGGGCTGAGCTGCACCATGCCGAACGGCACCGAGGCACCGGGGAAGGTGGTGCCGTCCCCGTTGTTGCCGATGGACGTGTCGACCAGCGTGGTGGGATCGGCGGCGAACGGCGGCGCGGCCCCGTGGGCGCTCGCGACGCCCGCGGAGGCCGCTGTCACGGCGATGGCGAGCGTCACTGCGGCGAAGGCCCGTCTCAGCGATTTCATCGAATCCTTCCTGACAACGTTGTCAGCTGGGGGCCTCCGATCTTCGCCGTCCGTGGGCCGAACCGTCAACCCCCGTGGTGCTCGTCCTGGTTGCCAGTCGCCGGCGCGGCCGAACGGCATGCCCCCACCGCGGACGGTCCGGCCGGACGGTGCGGTAGCCACCCTCGCGGGCAGGGTCCAGGGCCCCTGCGATCCCCGTCGGTCGGGCAACCCCGCAGCCAGTCTCCCGGCCGCCCTCCCACCGACGGCCGTGTTTGCAGCCTCCGCCGTCCGCCCGGGCCGAGCCGGTACCGGGCCCACCGGACCCGGCACCGGCTACTGCCGGGGGTGCGCCGGCTCAGCCCAGCGCGGGCTCCTTGCCCTGCCCGTCCTCCGGCGGCGCGGGGTGAGGCCTTTCCGGACCGGTGGCGGCCAAGGGACCGGCGGACTCCGGACGCGGCCCGCCGGAGGCGACGACCAGGGCCGGCTTCCGTCCCCGGCGCCAGGGCGCGGCCAGGACGCGCTCGGTGTGCTGCTCCTCGTGGAGGTCGACCCGCCTGGCCGTCAGCAGGTCGCGCAGGCTGAGGATGCCTTCCGCCCGGGCGGGTTCGTCCCGGGACACCACCACGACACGGGTCACGTGCTGGGCGGCCATCCGGTTGGCGACGGTCCGGAGCGTCTCGTCGGAGTAGGCGGTGAGGGCTGTCCTGGCCAGCTCGCCCAGCGGGCGCTGGTCCTCCGGGGAGCCGTGCAGCAGCTCTGCCCGGGTGACGACGCCCGCCAGCCGGCCGGACCCGTCCAGCACCGGGTAGAGCCGCTGGGCGAGGATGCCGTCGGCGTCCCGGGCCTCGTGCGCGGCCTGCAGCAGTGCCGTGGCCTGACCTGCGGCCGCGGTGGTGCGGAAAGTGGTGACCAGCGGCGTCTCCAACTGCCTGACCAGGTGCACCTCCAGCGGGTCCACGGAGTACTCCCGGGTGAGGTGCAGGCCCCTGCGGGCGAGCTTCTCGGTGAGGACCGACCGCTTGAGCAGGATCACCGAGAGCAGGTACGCCGACGAGGCGGTGATCACCATCGGGATCAGGGCGTTCATCTCGTGCGTCAGTTCCAGGCAGAAGACGATGCCGGTGAGCGGTGAGCGCATCACCCCGCCCAGCACTCCGGCGAGCGACACCAACGCCCAGAAGCCGGGCCCGACGTGCGGGAAGACCAGCCCCTCGGCGGCACCGAGGGCTCCCCCGACCATGAACATCGGCGCCAGGACACCGCCCGACGTCCCCGAGCCCAGGGACAGGCCCCAGATCAGGGTCTTGACCACCAGGATGCCGAGGATCAGGCCGACCGTGGCACGTCCGGTGAGCAGCTGGTCGATGACGTCGTACCCGACGCCGAGCGCGCGCGGCTCGAACAGGCCGCCGATGCCGATGATCGCGCCGCCGATGGCGGGCCACCACATCCAGTGCAGCGGAATGCGCGCGAAGAGGTCTTCGGACAGGTAGACGAGGGCGGTGGCCAGAAGGGCGAGCCCACCCGCGGCGAGCCCGGCGACCACGCACAGGCCGTACGCGGACAGCGGCAGCGAGGCCGGTACGCGGGCCCCGCCGAAGAGCGGCTCGGTACCGAGCAGCGGGCCGCGGACCAGGGTCGCGGTGACGGCGCCGACCGCCACGGGCAGGTAGGAGCGGGGGCGCCACTCGAAGAGCAGGAGTTCGACGGCGAGCAGGATGGCGGCGAGCGGCGCGTTGAAGGTGGCGGCCATACCGGCTGCGGATCCGGCCACCAGCAGCGTCTTGCGTTCGTCGGTGGTGACCCGCAGGAACTGGGCCAGGATCGAGCCGACCGCCCCGCCGGTCATGATGATCGGCCCCTCGGCGCCGAACGGGCCACCCGTGCCGATGGATATCGCGGACGAGGCGGGTTTGAGCACGGCGACCCTGGGCTGCACCTTGCTGCCGCCGACGAGGATCGACTCGATGGCCTCCGGCATGCCGTGGCCCCTGATCTTCTCCGAGCCGTAGCGCGCCATCAGCCCGATCACCAGGCCGCCGAGCACCGGCATGAAGAGGATCAGCCACCAGTGGGTGGTGGTGGCGGGGGTGGTGTCGCCGAAGGACAGGCGGCCGTGGAAGCAGAGGTTGGTGAAGAGCGCGATCAGCTTCAGCAGGCAGACGGCGACGAGGGCGGCGAGCGCACCGACCGGCACGGCCAGGGCGGTGATCACCGCGACCCTGGGCGGTACGTGGAAGTCGCCCAGGTGCGCGACTTTCGTCACGCCGGACGGGCTCGGTCGGTGCGGGGCGGCGTGTGGCGCTGCCACGGAGGACCTCCGGTTTCTGGGAGCGGATCTGGGTTGCGGATGGTTTGCGGGAGGCGGGCGGGCGCCGACGGCCGGGAGCGTCCGGGGCGTCCCGGCGCGCCGATCGGAACGCACTCGGTGGGGGCGCGCCGGCGAGCAGGCAGGCGAGGTCCACCGGGCGGGCTTCATTGCCCGTGCGATGGACGAGGGGTACGGGCGCGGACCGGTGCGCGGCGAGGCCGGCCCGGCGACGATCGGCGTTCCCGGGCGGCCCGCGAGCACGCGGGCCCGCCCGGTGTGCCGGGCGGCCCGTTCCGGGCAGCGGGGTTCAGTCCGGCAGGTCGCGGGGGCGGCCGTGACGGACACGGGGTCCGGTGGCGGCGGCTTTCGCCCTTCCGGGAGTCGGCGTCAGCGGCGGGGACAGGGGGTGCCCGCCGGGAGGGTGTCAGGCGTGCGGATCACCCTTCCCGTGCGTCGCGGGGCGCATGTCGTACTCCGTCTCCCATCGGTGGCTCGGGCGGACGTGGAACATGCTCGTGGGCCGCCTCGGAGGTTACGGTCGATCACATCGCTGCACCGGTGCGGCTGCGCCCACGCCGCGCCGGAATCGATGTTCCGAGCGTATCATTGCACTCTGCAATGGTGGCGGCGGTGTCACGGAACGAGACACGGAAAGACAGACACAATGGGTCAGAACGGGCACGGAAAGCAGTCGCCGGTGACGACCGGGGCCGGCACGGGGACGGAACCCGTCGCGGAGACCCGGGACACGGCCAGCGGCCGGAAGGAGCCTGCGGGAGGCCCGGAACCCCGGGGTGCCGTGCCGGTCCAGGACGGGGACGGGCCCGTGCCGCGGGACGGGACGCACCCGGCGGACCGCGCAGCCGCAGGCGGATGCGGCGCTTCGGCCGGCTCCGTGCACAGCGCCGGTGGCGACCTCGACCAGGATGCCGCCGAGGTGACCGCCAGCGTGATGGCCGCCTCGCGCCTGGTGGTGGCTCTCTCGGCCCGCGCGCTCGCGGAGGCGGACAGCGCCCTGACGTTGCCGCAGCTGCGAGCGCTGGTCGTCCTGGACGGCTGCGGGCCCGTGAAGCTCGCCGCTCTCGCGGCCACGCTCGGCGTCAACCCGTCCACCGCGATGCGCATGGTCGACCGCCTGGAGGCCGCGGAGCTGGTGGAGCGCAGGACCAATCCCGAGGTCCGCCGCGAGGTGGTGCTCCGGCTCACCGGACACGGTGCCGACCTGGTCGCGCAGGTGCTCGCACACCGGCAGCGTGAGGTCGCGGAGCTGGTCAGCCGGCTGCCGGTGGATGTCCGCGCCGGCCTGGTCACCGGTCTGCGCGCCCTGACCGAGGCCGCGGCGGAGCCGGGGGTGACGCCCGCGCCGGGGCAGCCGCCGCGGGCGGACCTCGCCGGCGGCGCCGGCCTCTGAGCGCTCGCCCGCACAGCCGGTGCGGGAGGTCCGGCAGCGGCCTTCCTGCCGGCGCTGCTACCGCGGCGCGGCCAGTAGGAGCCCTGCCCGGACGCCGCCTCCGAACCGCATGGGTACCGGCTCTCAGCGGTGGCATCCGGGACGCGGGGGGAGGTTCCGGCAGCCGCGCCCCGGTGGACGGTCAGAGCCGGGTCGCCTCCGTCACGTCAGGGGGATGCGACCCCGGTCAGTGCCAGTTCCAGTCGATGAGGGTGCTCAACGTGTCCGAGTGGAAGTCGGGGAAGTCCATGGGGACGACACCGAGGTGCGTACGGTCCGACAGACGGCCGCTCAGGTAGCTCTGCACCCCGGGCATGATGGCGTCCGCGTTGACCTTGGGCCACCCGCCGCCCGCGTAGCTGGTGAAGTTCACGTACATCTGCGAGGAGTCCTGGTCCCGGGTGGCGTTGTCGAACTGCTCGGTCACCTTGGCGCTCTTCTGGGACGGAGAGGACAGCCCCTGGTAGATGTCCTGGAGCGAGAACCACTTGTTGGAGAGGAAGTCGTTGTCGCCGCCCGGCCATTGCAGGACCGGCCAGTCGTTGTCGAACTGGGCGATCAGGACGATGCGTCCGCGCGCCGCGCCGAGCGAGGGGACCTGGTCGGTGAGGAGGAAGGAGGGACGCCAGCCCTTGGTGTCGAGGTAGACGTTCAGGACGTCCTTGAAGTGCGCGCCGACGTCGTTGTTGGTGCCGTTCTCCTTCTTCAGCCGCATCAGGATCGTCTCGCCCGGGTGTTGCCGCAGGAAGTCCCCGCATTCGGTGAGTACGCCGTCGAAGGTGATGCCCTGGTAGTACCCGGAGTGGTAGATCCCGAAGGAGTCGTCGAGATGGCCCTGGAGTCCGTTGGCGCGGATGTCCAGGAACCGTATGCCGCGCTGGAGTTGCTCGGTGATTCCCCAGTTCTGGGTGTGGGACCACTCGGTGCCGTTGGCCGGGTCGGTGCAGCAGGAGTCGTGGGTCCCGGGGATGGTCATCCGCAGCAGCGACAGGGTGTCGGGCAGCGCGTCCATCCAGTCGGCAGGAGACGCGCTGCCGACGGTCGCGGCGGTGCGCGCGGTGGTCGCGGCGCGCGCGGACGCACCGCCGCCGCCGAACACCAGGGCGGTGGTGGTGACGGCGGCGGAGCGGATGAGGAAGCGGCGGGTCAGTGTCATGGGCGTTTCCTGCCCCCTCGGGGAGCGTTCGCAACGTCCTCTCCCGCCTCAACGGCCTCTGGCGCGAGGAGGCCGCGCCGGGCGTCGGGACGCCGCCGAAGTGGCCGGACGAGGATCTGTCCGGTTTCCTTCAACGGCTCGGTGTGGGCCGGCACTCCGTGGGACGTCGACGTCGTAGCGGTGGTGTGCGAGCGGGGGGTGAGGACAGCTCGTCGTCGCATCGGCCCTCGCCCGGACACTCGTGGCCCCCTCCCCCGCCCGCTTCCCGGCCATCACTCGGACGTATGCGAGCGGCTCCCGAGCGTGGCGCCGCCGGCCCACCCGTCTCCGTGCGGCCGCTCGACGGCCCGGGAGCAGCCGCGGGTCACCGCAACCTCTGCTCGCGCAGCAGGAACCAGGTCGCGACGGCGGCGGCCAGCAGGACCACTGCGCCCGCTCCCGAGGCGAGTGCGAGTCCCTCGGTGAAGGACCGGCGCGCGGCGTCCAGCAAGGCCGCGGCGGTCCCCTGCGGCAGGTGGGCGGCGGCCTCCGCGGCCCCGCCCAACGAGGTGCGCGCGGCCTCCGGCGTGCCGGCCGGGCCGGTGAAACCGCGGTAGACGCCCGTCAGCACGGAGCCGAGCAGCGCGATGCCCAGGGCGGCGCCCAGCTCGTACGCCGTCTCGGACACGGCGGAGGCCGCGCCGGCCTGTTCCTCGGGGACGCTGGAGAGGATCACGTCGGCGGTGACGGTGAACGAGAACCCGGCGCCGAGGCCGACGACCAGCAGGGCGGTACCGAGCAGGGGGTAACCGGTCGTCTCGCTGATGCCGGTGAGCGCCGCCAGCGCCAGGCCGACGGCGGCGAGGCCTCCGCAGACGACGGCCCGGACCGAGAACCGGCGGGCCGCACGCCCGGCGACCAGGCCGGACGCCACTGCGCCCACCGCGGTGGGGAGTTCCGCGAGGCCTGCCTCGAACGGGTGCCTGCCCTGTACCAGTTGCAGGTACTGCGAGAGGAAGAAGGCCAGCCCCGAGAGGCCGAGCACGGTCAGGAGGTCGGCCAGCACGGCACCGCAGAAGCCGCGGCTGCGGAAGAGCCGGGTGTCCAGCAGCGGGACGCGCAGCGACGACTGGCGCCGCACGAAGCCGTACAGGGCGGCGACGCCCAGCAGACCGGCGGCAAGAGGGACCCGGGCGAAGCCGTGTGCGGCCGTCTCCTTGACCGCGTAGACGACGGCCACCATCCCGACCAGGGACAGCACGACGCTCCCCGGGTCCCAGGGTCCGGGCTCGGGGGCCCGGCTCTCCGGCAGCAGACGGATCCCGACGAGCACCAGGACGGCCATGACGGGCAGGTTGATCAGGAAGACCGAGCCCCACCAGAAGTGCTCCAGCAGGAAGCCGCCCAGCACCGGACCGACCGCGGTTCCGGCCGAGGCGGCGGCGCCCCAGACGCCGACGGCGAGGCTGCGCTCGCGCGGGTCGTGGAAGAGGTTGCGGATGAGGGCCAGCGTGGCCGGCATCAGGCAGGCACCCGCCACGCCCAGCAGCGCCCGGGCCAGGATCAGCAACTCGGGCGAGGGCGCGTAGGCGTTGAGTACGGACACCGCCCCGAAGACCGTGGCGCCGACCAGCAGGACGCGCTTGCGGCCGATGCGGTCGCCGAGGTTCCCCATCGAGACCAGCAGCCCGGCTATCGCGAAGGAGTAGACGTCACCGATCCACAGCAACTGGGTGGCCGAAGGGCGTAGGTCCTCGCTGATGTACGGGGTCGCCAGGCTGAGGACCGTCGCGTCCACGGCCACCAGGAGCACCGCGAGGACGAGGACGGCGAGCGCCGTCCAACGGCCGGGCGCCCTGACCGGTGCCGCCATCTCGACCGACTGCACGCTGGTGGTCACGATTGCCTCCCGCGGCAGACCCCGCCGAGCAGCAGCTCCGCGATCATGTGGGGAAAGTCGTTGCGGGCCGCGCGGCCCTCGTTCACCGCCCACGCCCCGGAGGCGAGCAGTCCGTAAAGGGCCTCGGTGAGCCAGACCGGGCTGAGGTCGATGCGGAACTCGCCGCTCTCCTGGCCACGCCGGAACAGTGCGGCGAGCCGGGCGTCGATGCGCGCCCATCCCTCGTTCAGCGCCTCGCCCTCGAAGAGCTGGCTCTCGGCGTACAGGAAGGCGAGCAGACCGGCACAGGGCTCCAGGGCAGGGACCAGGCGGCGCACCGCTTCGGCAGCGGGTCCCTCGTCGAGGTCCGCGGTCGTCAGGGCGGCGTCGCACTCGGCGATGCCGAGGTCCTCCAGGGCACGCACCAGGGCGTCGCGCCCGGCGAAGTGGCGGTGCAGCGTGGCCCGGCTGATCCCGGCGGCGCGGGCCACCTCGTCCATCGTCGAGGTGGCCCTGCGGCTCAGCAGGGCGGCGGCGGTCCGCAGGACGTGATCACGGTCGACAGGCATGAGACAACTGTAAATCATATGAGACGCACATGTCTCATTACGGACGGTGCGCGGGCGCCCCCCGACTTCAAGGACACGTTGCGGGGGCGGGAGGCCGAGGTCACAGGGCGATCAGACCTGCCGCTGTCCCCCGCCCCTCGTACGCGATCGTCATACTCGACCTCGTCGGCGGCGGGGCGTCACGACCGGGGACGAGGCGGAGCCGTTGAGCGTGGCCCGGTTTCCCCGGGGCCGCCGGAGCCCGTGTACGCGGTGCGCCAGGCAGCGGGCGGCGTGCCGGCCTGGCGTCGGAAGAACGTGGTGAAGTTCCCGGTGTCCCGGAAGCCGAGGCGTCGGGCGCAGCTGCTTACCGGAAGGTCGGTGTGGGCGAGCAGCCTCTTGGCTTCCAGCAGGATGCGCTGGTCGAGGAACGTCTTGGCGCCCGCGCCGGTGGCGGCACGCGTCGCCCGGGTGAGGGTGCGCACGTCGTAGCCCAGTGCCCGCGCGTAGTCGGCCACCTGGTGCCAGTCGGTGAAGTGCTCCTCGACGGTGGCCCGGTAGGTGCGGAACACGTCGGTGTGCCGGCTGCCGGATCGCCTCGCGTCGGTCGCGGGCGGCGTGTCGGGGAGGGTGCGCAGCACGAGCGCCGCCAGCAGGTGGGCGAGCAGTGCGGGAGACGCCAGGCGGGGTGTCCGCACTGCCGTGCTGTGCTCGCGGTCGAGGTGTTCGGCTGCGAGCAGGGCGAGGGAGAGGCGCTGCCGGTCCAGGTGCCAGCATGCCGGTGCGGCGGCCTCTGACGCTGTGAGGCCCGGGAGGAAACCGGGCTGGAAGAGGACCAGTGGGCCGTCGCAGTCGTCGATGTCGCTCCAGCGGTGCACCATTCCCGGCCGGATCCACACGACGCCGCCTTCCCGCAACCGGTAGCTGTGGAAGTCCGCTTCGTGGGTGCCGGTTCCGGAGCCGACCAGCGCGAACACGTGGAAGTCGGGGCGCTGCGGCTGTACGCGACGATGCCGGGTGTCCATCGCACGCAACCCGGCGAAACTGAGGACCTCCACGCCGTACGCCGCCCCGAGGGCAGGCAGGTAGCGCAGTTGCCGCACGGTGTTGAGTCCGTTTTCCACAAGCAGTCCGCTGCTTTCCGCCAAGGAGGGGGCGCCCTCTTGCCTACTGTCGGACTGAGCCTGCCATACAGGGCAGGTGCACGGTTCAGAGCTGACCGGCAGGGTGGCGGGAGCCGCCTTCCGCAGCAGAGAGAAAAGACGCGAGGATGACGGAAACAACAATGACGGTTCCCGTGGCGGGCGGGTCCCTCGACGTGCGGGTAGGGGGCCAGGACGGACCCACGCTGGTCTTCGTCCATTACTGGGGCGGCTCGGCCGACACCTGGAACGGTGTGATCGGCCACCTGCCCGACGGGCAGGCGACTCTCCGCTTCGACCAGCGCGGCTGGGGCTCCTCGACGGCGTTGCCCGGCCCCTACCACCTCGGCCGGCTCGCCGCCGACCTCCTGGGTGTCGTCGAGACGCGGGTGCCGGGGCCGTTCGTCCTCGTCGGCCACTCGATGGGCGGCAAGGCGAGCCAGCTCGTCGCCGCCCGCCGCCCGGCCGGGCTGTCCGGCCTGGTGCTCCTCGCACCCGCACCGCCACAGCCGCCGCCCACGGTGACCGAGGAGTACCGGCTGGGCCTGTCGCACGCCTACGACTCGCCCGAGACGGTGCAGTACGCCCTCGACCATGTCCTGACCGCCTCGCCGCTGACCGGGGCGGTGCGCGCCACCGCGGTGCACGACAGCCTCGCCGCCGGAGCTGAGGCCCGGCGCGAGTGGCCCCTGCGCGGGATCGCGCAGGACATCACACACTCCGTACGGGACATCGAGGTCCCGGTCCTGGTGCTGGCCGGGGAGAAGGACGTGGTGGAGCCGGAGCACGTCCTGCGCGACCACCTCCTGCCGCACATCCCGCACGCCACACTGACAACCGTCCCGGACACCGGCCACCTGCTGCCTGTGGAAGCCCCCGGGGCCGTCGCCGCGGCCCTCACCGGCTTCCTCACGGCCGTGCAGCGCTGACCGCGCGGACGGAATGCTCGTCCTGCCGGTGCCGAGCGCCGCAGCCCGGCCGCCGGCGGCTGTCCTCGGGCGCCGTCGACGACGGGAACCGGCTGCTCCCTCTTCGTGCGGACGCGGGAGAAGGGTCGTGGACCCTCTTTCCGCGATCTTGAGACGGCCTCCACCGGCAGTACCGCTCCACCCGACCCGCAGCGGTCGGCACCGCGCTCCGCGCGCAGGCTCACCGCCTCGCCGATCCGCAAGCCCGACCGGGACGCCTGGGCGGCCGGCCGGAGCGCCCCCCTCGTGGTGCTGCTCCTGCCGGTGCTGCTCGCGGTCTCCCTGGTCGGCGACGTCGTCGAGGTGCTGCACTACGGCGGGCTGTGCCTTGGCCACGCACCGGCCGGCCCGCCGCTGGGCAGTTCTTCGCTCACCGCAGGGACCTACCAGCGCAACCCGCATGCCTCGACCGGTGACCGAGACCAGCTGGACCGGTAACCGTACGCCGCCGGCGGTCACAGGTCACCGGAGTGCCGGGCTTCTCGGCGCACTGCCGGCAGGTGAGTGCCTGAGGCCCCGCAGCAGGCCGCTGAACACCGCGGACGTCACGGCCGGGGCCTGTGTGCGAACACCCACCGGTTCCCCTCCAGCGCGTCGTTCGGCTCCGGCAGGGGTCCTCGTCCGTGCCGGCGGGTGTGGTCGAAGGGGGTGTGCACCGAGGTGGACCAGCCCCTGGCCGTCAGGGCGCCCGCGGAGTCGGGTCGTGGTCCCTTGTCGAAGAGGTGGAGCAGGTCGATGCCGATCTGCTCTCTCGTCGCCGTGTAGATCGCACTGTCGCGGTATGCCAGCAGGTCCTTCTCCAGCTTGGCCTCGAAGGCCAGGGCGCTGCCTTCGGTGGTCAACCGGTCCACCGTGTCGATGAGGTACGTCTCGGCTGGGCCCGGCAGGTAGAAGAGCAGCCCCTCGGCCAGCCAGACGCTCGGTGCGCCCGGGTCGAAGCCGGCCGTGGTGAGTGCGGTGACCCAGTCGGCGCGCAGGTCGACCGGTACGGGGACACGCTTCACCCCCGGGGTGGCCGACAGGTCCGTGAGCACCTGGTGCTTGAACGCCAGCACGCCCGCTCGGTCGATCTCGAAGACCACGCAGTCGGACGGCCAGTCCAGTCGGAAGGCGCGGGTGTCCAGACCGGCGCCCAGCAGGACGACTTGGTGGGCGCCCGCGCGGACCGACCGGAGGAGGAAGTCGTCGAGGACTCTGGTCCGCAGGCCGAAGTAGCGGGCGAACCGTCCCCAGAGCGGGTTGCCGTCCCCGTCCGGGACCTCCTGGATGCGCAACGGCCAGTTGGCACACGCCGGGGCGGCGCGCACGAAGTGTTCTGCGTAGAGGTCCCTGGCCAGGCTGTCGTGGCGGTGGGTCTCGATCGCCCGTGCTGCTGCGACCAGGAGGGCGGTCAGGCCCACGCCGCCGTCCACCCCTTCCACGTCCGTGTGCTGCGGCGCGGTGCCGGCCATGTGCCCTCCGATGGCGGGAGTAGGGACTACGGGATGCGTGCTTGCCTCATGTGCGGAGTCTGCGGTGCCGCGTGTCCGGCTCAACGGCTTCTTCCCTTCGGGAGCAGGACGGGCTTGACCACGCGGCCCGCCTCGCAGTCGCGTTCGGCCTGGTTGATGTCGGCCAGCGGGTAGGTGCGGATCATCCGGTCGAAGGGGAAGCGGCCGGCCTGCCACAAGGCGGTCAGCCGGGGGATCAGCAGCCCGGGGACCGCGTCACCCTCGCAGAGGTGGCGGATGCTGCGCCCCCCGTCCAGCGTGCCCGGTTCGAGCGGCAGCGCGGTGTGGAGCCGTGCCACCAGGCCGAGACTGCCGGTGGGGCGCAGTGCCCGGAGTGCGTCGTTGATGAGCGGGGGTGAAGCCGTGGTGTCCAGCGCGTACTGCGCGCCGCCGTCGGTCAGCCGACGGATCTGCTCGGGCAGCCCGGACGTGGCGGCGGTCAGCGCAATTGCCCCGAACTGTTCGGCCAGGGCCAGCCGCCCGGGATGCCGGTCGACGGCCACGGTCAGCGCACCGGCAGCGGTGGCCGCCATCACCGCGGCCAGGCCCACCGCGCCCGCGCCGAAGACCGCGAGGGTGTCGCCCGGACCGACGCCGAAGGTGTTCAGCACGGCTCCGGCGCCGGTGAGGAAGCCGCAGCCGAGCGGTCCGAGCAGTTCGAGGGGCAGTGTGGGGTCGACCCGGACGGCATTGCGGGCCGGGACCAGCGCGTACGCGGCGAAGGAGGACTGGCCGAACCAACGGGGGGCCAGCGCTCCCCCGGTCGCGTCGGTGAGCCGGGGCGCCTCCTCCTTGCGTCCTCCGAAGAGGTTGAGGGAGGCGAAGGAGTCGCAGTAGGAGGGGGCCGCGGCACGGCAGTTGCCGCACTGTCCGCAGGAGTCGAAGCTCAGCACGACGTGGTCGCCCACGCCGATCGCCGTGTCCGGACCGCCGCCCGTGCGCACCACGACCCCGGCCCCCTCGTGCCCCAGCACGGCCGGCAGCGGGCTGCGGCCGGCCGATCGCCGGACCGCGAGATCGGTCCGGCACATCCCGCAGCCCGCGATCTCGACCAGGATCTCGCCGACAGCGGGTTCCGGGGGCAGGGCCACCTCCTCGATCGTGAACGGGCCCTCGTAGGAGCGCAGTACCGCTGCCTGGAACCTGGTCATCCTTCCTCCTGTGGACGGTGGACGACGAACGGCCGGAGGTTGCCGTACAGCCCCCACGGTCCGCCCGCGACACCGACGCCGCTGTCCCGGATGCCTGCGAAGGGCTGGGCGAGGGACAGTTCGGCATGGTGGTTGATCCACGCAGTGCCGCATTCGAGCCGGTCGGCCACCGCCTCGGCCCGGTCGGGGTCGGTGCCCCACACGGAGCCGCCGAGACCGAAGCCGGTGCTGTTGGCAGCGTCGACGGCCTCGTCGAGGCTCCGGTACGGCAGCACCGGGAGGACCGGGCCGAACTGTTCGTCGCTCACCACAGCGCTGTCGGGTGGGACGTCGGTGAGGATGGTGGGGGCGAAGAAGTAGCCCGGCCCGTCCAGCCGGTGGCCGCCGGCCGCCGCACGGGCGCCGTCCGCCAGGGCCTCCTTCGTGACCTGTTCGACCCTGGCCAGCTGGGGGGCGTTGTTGACCGGGCCGAGCCGGGTGTCCGGGTCGAGGCCGGACCCGACGGCGACACTCTTCGCGCGCTGGGCGAGGGCTTCGACGACCTCGGCCTGGAGCCGGGCCGGGGCGTAGACGCGTTTGACCGCCATGCAGACCTGTCCGCAGTTGCGGAAAGCAGCCCAGAACAGCCGGTCCGCGATCCGGTCCACCTCGACGTCGGGCAGCAGGACGGCGGCGTCGTTGCCGCCCAGTTCCAGGGTGACCCTCGCGAGCGAGGCCGCCGCCGCTCCGGCGACGGCCCGTCCGGTGGGTACCGAGCCGGTGAAGGTGACGTGCCGGATGCCCGGGTGGGAGGCGAGGCGGGCGCCGAGAGGTTCCCGGCCTGTGACGACGGTCAGTACGTCCTCGGGCAGGGCGGCGGCAAGGACGGAGCCGAGCAGGCGGGTGGCGAGGGGGGTGTACGGGGAGGGTTTGAGGACCACGGTGTTGCCGGCTGCGAGCGCGGGCGCGAACTTCGCCGCCGCGAGCTGGAGGGGAAAGTTCCACGGCACGATCGCGGCGACGGGGCCGAGGGGGCGCCAGCGGACCTCGCTGTGCACGGGCCGGCCGTCGGTGATCCGCCGGGTTCTCGGACTCAGGTCTGAGAAGTAGCGCAAGCGCGCCGCTGTACGGGCGACCTCCGCGTAGGACTCGGTCAGCGGCTTGCCCTGTTCCCGGGTGAGCACGTGGGCGAGGTCGTCTGCGGCCCTCTCCACGGCGTCTGCCGCCGTGCGCAACGCTGTGGTGCGGGCGGCGGGGTCGGCGCGCCAACGGTGCCAGGCCCGGTGGGCCCGGTACACCACGGCGTCCAGCTCTTCCGGCTGCTGGTCGGGGGCCTCGTCGAAGGTCTCCCCGGTGGCCGGGTCGACGACGGGGAAACGCGCGGCCCGGCGTCCGGGGACGCGGGCGGGCTCGGAGTCCGGCATGCCGCGAGGTCAGCTCGCGGCGGGCACGGCGGCCGCGTGCTCCCGGACCTGCCGGTCCATCTCCGCCCGGAAGGCGGCCACCAGATGAGGCTGAATCCTTCCCGCATTGCGGTCGCCGCCCTCGCAGACCGCTCCGCGCACACCCACGATGTCCGTGCCGATCCGGGTCAGCGGACCGAGGTCGGCCTGTTTGACGCTGCCCGCGAGGGCGGCGAGCAGGCCGGACGCATGGGCCAGCCGGACGAACTCGGCACAGACCTCCGGTGGAACGTGGTCGAACAACCGCGTCCCGTCCTTGATGGCGGTGTCCAACATGGCCGCGTCGGCGCCGGAGCGGGCGGCGATGTCGGGCAGGGCCAGCGGGTTGACGCAGCCGATCCGGTGGGCGTCGGCGTAGCCCGAGGCGACGACGAGAGCTTCGGGGCGGTGGTCCTTCACTGCCCGGACGACTGCGCGCATGACCTCGATGCCCTGATCGGGTGTCGTGCACCCGTAGAGGCCGACCTTGATGTACGTGGCGCCGGAGACGACCGCGCCGAGCGCGGCCTGGGCCACCGTTCCGGGCTTGTACGGGACGTCCCCGACCGTGGCGGACACCGGTTTGTCCCCGGGGACAGCGTCGCGGATCTCTCTGATGACCCAGGGGAAGTTGGCGCCGAGCGAGCCCTCGTCGGGCTTCTTGACGTCGACGATGTCGAGGTGCTCCGCCGCCTTGGCGCAGTCCAGGGCTTCCTCGACGCTGTCCGGGGAGATGAGAAGCAACATCACGGTCTCCTTCCGCCGCATGTCCACCTGCCCGGGGGCAGGATGCGGTCCGAGTGGTTCACGTGCGGTGTGCTCATCATTTCCGCCGCCCGTGGGCGCTGGTAGGGCGCGCGGAGTTCCCATGAGGCGCTGCGTCCCCGTTCAGTGCGCCGTGCGCGCCGGTGTGAACCGGCTGCACCGACCCTCTGTCCGGCCGAGGTGGTGGTCCGGGGATTACGTCCGCCTTCGAGCTGTACGGGCTCGGCGAGGAGAGCGGGGAGCGGTGAGGGCCGGGCAGGAGTGTCCTGCCCGGCCCTCACCGTGTTCCTGGGCCCCGCCGCGCCCGGCGTCCGGGGCGGCTGTCCCCAGAGCCCAGGGGCTGTGGGTCACCCGCGCCGATCAGTAGGCGGAGTTGACGTTGTCCATCGAGCCGTACCGGTCGGCCGCGTAGTTCGTGGCCGCGACGATGTTGGCGACCGGGTCGGTCAGCGAGTCCTTCGTGCCCTTGACGTGGTAGGTGTCAAAGGTCGGCTGGATCACCTGCAGCAGACCCTTGGACGGCACGCCCTTCTGCGCGTTGACGTCCCAGTTGTTCTGCGCGGTCGGGTTGCCGCCGGACTCACGGATGATGTTCTTGTGGATCCCGTGGTAGCTGCCGGGGATGTGCTCGTAGTGCATCACGTCCAGCGCCGTGCGGATCCAACCGTCCAAGTTGTCGCCGTGCTTCTTCTTGCCCTGCTCGACCAGCTTGGCGACCTTCGCCGCCTCCTTGGCCTGCGCGTCCTTCGCGTCCGCCTTCTTGCCGTGGGCGACGGAGACAGCCGCGGGCTTGGCCTCGTGAACCGGAGCGGCATGCGCCGGAGTCGGCGCCAGAGTCGCGGCGGCAGCGGCGGCACCCGCGGTGGCGATACCGGCGACGGTGTACTTGCGGAAACGGGTCGCGGTGAGGGTGGTGGCAGTCATGGCGTACCTCTCCAATACGGGGGACATCGTGGGGAGGCCGACAGGCTGTCGGCGGCACATCCCGGAACCCTTGGGGGGCGTCCGGTACGTGCTCGACGCGGCTTCTCGCGTCGCGGGGCCGGTGTCAGGCTCGGGCGGAAGGACTCCCGCCCGGTCCGGCGCTCGGCTCCCCGGTACGTCCACCACCTTGGGAACCGGCTCTCCACCGGCGCCAACCTGTGACCTACGAAAGCGCGTAATAGGAGGCTCCGAGCCAGTGCGCTCCTGGCGCGTGCGAATGCCGGTGATGGCTACTACCCGGCCGGGGCTGTGACGCGGGTCCCGTGCCCGCCCTCACACGGGAAGGGGCACATCAGGGCCCGCGCAGCAGGTGGTGTGACGGACGGTCCAGTGACTGATCACCACCGGCGCAGGGACAGTCGGAAGGAGGCCGCACGGACAGTCAGCAGCGGTCGCGGACCGGCCCCCGGTCGGTCCGGCCGGGAGGCCCGCCCGCGTCCGGCCCGTCCGCGTCCGGCTCGGCCGGCACTGTTACACCGCTGTGGCACGGCTCGAAGAACCACCGGCGCCGCAGCGCCCTCTCTGTAGTGGAAGGCTGCACCTGCAGCCGGACGACAACGGAGGAATGCCCGCATGAACACCCGCCGCGTGACCCGTCTCGCCGCCGCCCTCGCCGCGTCGGCCGCTCTCGCCCTGACCGCCACGGCCTGCGACGCCAGCGAGAGCTCGGCGAAGGGCTCTGCGTCCTCCAGCGCTGAAGACGCCGGCTCACAGTCCGCTTCCACCGGCAAGGGCTCCGCGCACACCGACGCCGCCGGCAGCGGCTCCGCACGGGTGGACGCCGCGGCGGGCAAGGGCACCGGCGCCGCCGTCACGTCTCCCTCGCCCAAGGCCGCCGCTCCGGCGGCTTCGAAGACGGCGTGCACCGGCGCAGAGCTGAAGCCGTCGATCGTGCACGGCACCGACGCCGACCCCGACCCCGAGGCGTCCCAGACCACCGCCACCCTGCTGTTCACCAACGTCGGCAAGCGCACCTGCACGGTCCAGGGACACCCGGGCGTCGACCTGGTCACCGCCTCCGGCGACACGTGGAGCCTCATGTGGCAGAAGAAGACGGCGGAGAAGGTCACCCTCCGGCCGGGCGTCGCCACCATGGCCGAGCTGACCTTCCTGCCCGTCAGCCCCTCCTCCAAGGCCCCGGACCAGCAGCCCTTCCTCCCCACCGGCCTCAAGGTCACCCCGCCCGACACCACCGCGACCGCGACGCTCACCTGGCCGTGGCAGGACATCGCCGTCCTGCGCCAGGACGGCGCCACCCACCCGGGCACCTACATCAGCACGGTGGAGGGCACCGCGAGCAGCTGAGCGACGGAGCGACCCGCACACCCGCGTCCTGCTCCTGGCCTTCCGGCGCCCCTGACCAGGTCACGCGAGGCGGTGACGGCGAAGGGCACCGTCGTCACCGGTGCTCCCGGGCAGCACAGCTGAGCGCGCAGGCCATGCTGCTCGCCGCTGCGGCCGTCACCGCAGCGGCGAGCGGTCCGGCGGCGTACGGGCACGACGCTGCGGTGGGACGGCTTCCCGTGAGGCGGCGTCCGGGTGACGGCGCACGGCCGAGCGTGTGCCTCGTCGTTCACCGCACGTCGATCGGCCGGACCGATCGGCCGGTCGTCGGTCGCATCGACGCGGACGCCCGCCGGGCGGGCCGGAACGGTCAGCCCCTGATCTCCTTGATCTTGAGCATGCGCGTGATGACGACCGGTCCACCAGGGCGTGCTTGAGGGCGACGTCACCGCGGAGGTTGTGCCGGTCCATGGCCTCGCGGCTCGGAGTGGTCCAGGCGCAACCCGCGAAGCGTGCCGAGCCGCCGACGTCCGCGGCGATCTCCACGAGCGCACCGGACAGGCCGCATTCCACGGCACCAGCGCCGGCGGTCAGGCCCGCCATGCCCGCACCCATGACCAGTAGGTCGACGCCTTCCGTGCGCATGTGACTCCCCATCGGTCGAGGGGCTGGCCCAAAACCTCGCGCCCGGCACCTCCAGCATCACCGGCGCGACTGGTCAACTGAATCCACTTCACCATCTCGATACGCCGAACCGTAGACGCCGGCACCCGCGACGGGCAACACCCGGGCGTCACGCAGGGACGCACCCGGGGACCAGCGAGACCGCTGCGCGATGCCGTCGGCGTCCGCGCCGCCATGCCGGTCTGCGTGGGGCCGGGCGCGACCACGTTCACCCTGATCCCGGTGCGCCACGGCGTCGAGCCGCCCGCCTTCCGGCAGGACGTCACCCACGGCTGCGTCGACGGCCGAGGCGTCCACCACGTCCAGGGACACCGCCCGACCGGCGGCCAACTCCTCGGCGCCGGCCCGGGCGTTCCCGCTGTTCACGTCGGCGAGTACCACGGCCCGTGCCCCGTCGGCCGCCAACTGCCGGGCGACCGCTGCCTCTGCGCCCGAACCCGCGCCGGCCCCATCGTGGCCTTGCCTTCCCGACGGCCCGCCCGAGTACCACCGCTCATTCCGCAACCTCCAGTCGCCCTGCGGGCGGCCATGGCCGCTTATTGAACTGACTTCGCCTCTGTTACCGTCCCTGTCAAGGATGACAAGAGCCGGGACGGTGACCCATGAGAGCCGTAAGGCTGACGGCCTGGGGACGAGGCAGACCGACGCTCGCGGACGTCGAACCTCCCGCTCCGCGCGGACGCGAAGTGCTGGTCCGGGTGGAGGCCGCAGGGCTGTGCCAGTCCGATGTGCACGTCCTCGACGCGGCGGCCGGCGCACTCCCCTATCAGCCTCCCTTCACCCTCGGCCACGAGGTCGCCGGGCACGTCGAAGCCCTGGGCCCCGACGCCGACCGCACGGTCACGGGCGAACGCGTCGTGGTCTACGGGCCCTGGGGCTGCGGCCGTTGCGACCGCTGCGCCGCCGGACGTGACAACTACTGCGACCGGCGGGCCGGTCTCGGCTGGCACGGCATCGGGCTCGGACTCGACGGCGGGATGGCTGAGTACGTCCTCGTCCCGTCCATCCGCCACCTGGTGCCAATCGGCGAGCTGGCGGCGGACCAGGCCGCACCGCTCTCCGATGCGGCCCTGACCTCGTACCACGCGATCGCCGGGCTTCGGCAGGTGCTCGGGGAGGGCAGCGCTGTCGTGGTCATCGGGGTCGGTGGCCTCGGTCACCTGGCCGTCCAGGTCCTGCGTGCCACCACGCCGAGCCGTGTTCTCGCCCTCGACGTCCGAGAGGCGGCGCTGACGCTCGCCCACCGTTCCGGTGCCCACAGTGCGACCCTGGTACGGGCGGACACCGGTCGACGGCTTCGCGAGGCGACCGGCGGCAGGGGCGTCGACGCCGTTCTCGATTTCGTCGGCGGCAAGGCCTCACTCGAGCTCGCCACCGCGTCCCTGCGGCCGGGAGGAGAGCTCGTGGTCGTCGGCAGCGGCGGTGGTCACCTCACCGTACGCAAGCCGGGGTTGCTTCCGCCCGGCTTCCGACTCTCCCTTCCGTTCTGGGGTACGCGACCCGAACTGGCCGAAGTCGTCGCCCTGGCACGCGCCGGGGCGCTCCACGTCGAGACGGAGCAGTTCCCGCTGTCCGCGGCCGAGGAGGCGTTCGAGCTGCTGAGGAACGGTGCGATGCGAGGGCGAGCCGTGCTGGTACCCGACCCGTAGCCGACTTCCGGAGTGAGCATGGCGCAGCCGGTCCGCTGCCGCCCTGGCCTGGTCTGCACGCCGGTCGGGTCCGCCCGGGTAGCGGTGGCGGGCCGTGAACGCACCGCACCCGGTCGTCCTCCTCCGTACCGGGCCCGCTGCGAACGCGGCCGTCTTGCGCACACCCGAGGTGCACGCAGCCTGAGGGCCACGGTCGCACCTGAAGCCCGCGCGTCCCGGGCCGCGTGGCGCTGTGTGCTGTCGGGGCCGGTTCTACGTCAGGACTGTTTTCCGGACCGGGTCTGCTTCCGGGCCGGTTCAGGAACGGTCGGGTGCGCGGCGCAGGATCAGGGAGACGAAGCCCCAGGTGTCACGGTAGACGCGCAGCCATTCGGAGCGGCGGGTGGTTGCCGTCCTGAGCGCTTGCGCGCTGTCCGGATCCGCGGGATGGTCCAGGGCCCATGCGGCCAGTGCCCCCCAGCAGGCCCATTCGTAGTCGTCCAGCTCACGCCGGGTGCTGACGTGCCCATCGACGGGGACCCACCCGTCGGCGACGACGCGGTCCACGGTGCTCGCCAGGTCGGTGAAGTCCCCGAGCATCTCGATGGCCTCCTGGGAAGGGGCGCGGTCCCAGAATCCCTCACCCACAAGGACGCAGCCGCCGGGAGCCAGATGCCGGCGAGCCGCCGCGAGCGTGGGGAGCAGACCACCGAAGGCGTGCGTGGCCCCGACACTGAGCACCAGGTCGAACGATTGCGAGGACCTGAGGTCCTCGGCCTTCTGGTGGTGGAGGGTGAGGCGCTCCTGGACGCCGAGGTCGCTCGCTGCCCGACGGGCTCGTGACAGAGCGCCCTCGGAGACGTCCACGCCCTCGGCTTCCAGGTGCGGGTGCATGGCCAGGGCACGCAAGAGCCATTCCCCGCCACCGCAACCGAGGTCGAGCACACGCTCGTTGCCACCCGGTACGGCCCGTTCCAGGAGCCGGCGCACCGAGTCGTCGTCGAGCGGAGACTTGATCGGGTGATCGGCATGGGCGATGTCAGAGATCCGTTCACGGTTCACCGGCGCAGCCTGTCAACCACTCAGGCGGGACGCACCCTGTTTTTCGTCCGCGGTCCGGAGCCTGCCGAGGGCAACCGCCACTCCAGGGCCTTCGTGACTCTTGCCGGCCCCGCACCACCGGTTCTCCGCGCCCCCCTGAGACCGTGTCACCGGGGGTTTCCCACAAGATCGACGGTGGCCTCGCCCGGTCGCGGAAGCCGCAGGCCACCGCCGCCTGCGCGCTGCGGCAGGTGCGGCGGTGGCACGCTAGGGCCCGGTCGCAGTCCGGTGCGCCTGACCCTCATCCTTCTCGCGCGAGCTCAGGGCCCGGATTTCACACGTCAGCGCTTCTCCAGCAGGGCGAAGCCGAGCGAGACCTGGTCACCTTCCACCTTGTCGGCAGAGACCTCCATGGTCTTGTCCTGCTCACCGAAGACAGCGGTGCACCGGACGACCTTTCCCTCCTTCGCGGGCAGTCCGCTCGGGCAGCTCACCGAGTCCGGTGCGTCGCCGTCGAAGGGGAAGTCCTTCGTCGCCCGCTGCTCCACCTCTGCTCGCGGCACCATCTGCCCGCTGGCAGTGGCCACCGAACCGTGATCCGCCATGTTCCACACGGTCACCGCGCCAGCTACCACCACGGCAACCACGGCCAGGGCGATGATGATGCGCTTTTTCACGCTCAGCTCCTCATGTATCTTTTCGGGCCGCAATCCTCTGACCCGCTGGACGTCCCTCTCCACCTTCGCGGTGGCTCCCTTGCCCGCCGGACGGGCGCGCTGGAACGATCAGTGGGACGTCGGCCGAAGGCTTCGCGTTCTGCGGGGCAGGAACCTGTTACACGCCTGTCGACCGGCCGTTGCTTTGTTCCCGTGCTCTCGCTGACACCGGGCAGACGACGTCGCTGTGCAGGAGCCGGCACCAGATCGTGGCAGGGCGGTATCCCCTGGCACCGGCACCAACGGGCACAGGCACCGCAGTGAACAGCTGTCCGCAGCCGGGACGTCGGCAGTTGCTCACCTGGGCGCCCGGGAGCCGGAGCGGGGCCGTGCTGCGGCCCGCCCCGCCGTCGAGCAGGGGCGGATCACCACGCGTACCGGTAGCGCGTTTCCGTCAGCGTGACGTCGTCGTAGACATCGCCCTGGACGACTCCGTCGGATCGGTACCCGGCGCGTTGGTAGAAGCGGCGGGCGCCTGCGTGGTCACTGAGGACCCACAACAGCGAGGCCGTGAAGCCCTGCTGCCGCATGCGTGCATGCGTTTCGCCGAGCAGTGCGCTGCCGATGCCCTGCCCGGTGAGACCGGGGCGAACGTAGAGCGCGTAGACCTCACCTGCGTCGTCGAGTTCCGGCTCCTTGCCGCGCCAGGGCCCGAAGCTGATCCAGCCGACGGGGGTGTGCCCGTGGAGGGCTGTCAGGTCCGTCGACTGGCGCTCCGGATGGCTGAACCAGATGCGCCGCCGGCACGCGTCGTCCTCTACCGTCATGCGCGTCAGGTAGCTGCGCGGAACGAGGCCGGCGTACGCCGACTGCCAGCCCCGCACCCGGATGGCCGAGACCGCTTCGATGTCGGCTTCACGCATCTCCCGAACCTGCACCACGCAGCCACCGTACCGTCATCAGGCGCTTTCAGCAGGGCAGTTCACCGGGGTTGCTCGTCCCGGGTGAAGAAGCTGATCACGTCTTCCTCCGTGGGGTTAACGGGGAACGCCGTCTCGGCTTCGGTGACCGCGGCGCCACGGGCGAACATCGCCTGCTCGTAGGTGAAAAGGGCGGCCTCGACGTCGTCGGGGTGCGCGGCGAGGGCGGCACCGAGCTCGGCGCCGTCCAGCATGGCCAGGTTGGCGCCTTCGCCGTTCGGAGGTATGAGGTGGGCGGCGTCGCCGACCAGGGTGGCCCCGGGCACCCGGTCCCACCGGTGCCCGAGCGGCAACGTGTAGAGGGGGCGCAGGACCGGTGCGGTGTCGCCGTCGGTGATCAGGGCGGTGAGTTCGGGCGCCCAGCCGTCGAACTCCTTCGCGATCCGCGCTGCGGCCTCGCCGGAGCGGGCGAAGTCGATGTCGGCGAACCAGTCCAGGGGCTTGTTCAGGATCACGTAGGTGTGCAGAGTTCCGCCCTTCTCCCGGTGTGCGGCGATCTGCCCGCCCCCCGCTCCGAGTACGAACATCGTCCCGCCGCCGACCGTCTTCGCGACAGCGGGGTGCCGGGTCTCGGCGTCGAACAGGTAGGTCTCGACGAACGACATGCCGGTGTACTCGGGCACGGCGTCCGAGAGCAGCGGCCGGACCCGTGACCACGCGCCGTCCGCGCCGACCAGCAGCCGCGTGGCGACGGTGGTGCCGTCGGCGAAGGCCACCTCGTGGCGGCCCCCGCCGAGAGGGCGGACGCCACTGGCCTTGCGTCCCCACCTCACGGTGCCGGCCGGGAGCGAGTCGAGCAGCATCTGCCGCAGGTCACCGCGCTGCGCCTCGGGGCGTCCACCCGTGCCGTCGTCGGGTTGGTCGAGCCGGACGTTCCCTTCCCGGTCGAGGATGCGCATCGCCTGGCGGCCCTCCAGGATGATGCTGCGGAACTCGTCCATGAGGCCGGCCGCACGGACCGCCAGCTGTCCGTTGTAGTCGTGGATGTCGAGCATCCCGCCCTGCGCCCGCGCCGTCGGTGAGGGCTCCGCCTCGTAGACGGTGGCCGGGACGCCGTGGACGTGGAGGACGCGGGCGAGGGTGAGGCCGCCGAGCCCGGCGCCGATGATCGTGACATCAGTGGTCATGGTGGGTCCTTACCTGTGGCACGCCTGCCGGACGGGCACCCGGCAGGAACTTCTCCGCCAGATTTCAGGCACCTGCCGACAGAGCACCGACGACCGGCCGACAGCCCCGACAGGTGACCGGCACCGCGCCTCCGCCACCCCAGCGCCCGCCCGGACCGGGTCAGCCGGCAGGGCCGTGCAGACCTGCCCTCGTGAGGCCCGGTTCGACGCAGCCTGGGGCCTGATCCCGCTGCGGGCGTGCCGAGAGGACGGGTGACCCGCGCGCCCGCGCGGCAGCGGGTCACCGGGTGGCGGTGCGTACGGCGGTGGTCGCCAGAGTGGTGTAGTGCATGGTGAAGCGGCCGCCGAGAGCGTCGACGGCATGGCCGACCGCCTCGAGTATCTCGGCCAGCTGCTCGGAACGCAGCCGGGTCAGGCCGCCGGTGGTGGGCAGCACGTCCAGCCACTGGTCGCGCGAGTAGGACTGCTGCCAGTCGAAACGCCACTGTTCCGGCTCGCCGAACTGCTCGGTCTCGCGGATGCTGTCGGCGATCTTCGCGTATCCCGCCTGGTACGTCTCCAGCGGGCGTCGCGCCGGCTGGCTGCTGAACGGGGAGTCGGGCGCCACTCGACGGAGTGCAGCCGCGAACGGCTCGGCCACCTCGACAGGCGGCTCGTATACGTGCCCGAAGATCGCCAGGCGTCCGTCGGGACGCAGCACCCGCGCCGCCTTCGCGGCGCCGGCGGCCGGGTCCACCCAGTGCCACGACTGGGCGGCGATCAGCGCGTCGAACGCTCGGCCGGCCGACTCCCAGGCTTCAAAGGTCGCCACCTCGACCTGGAGGCCACGGGCCTGCGCGAAGCCGGCCATCCGCGCATCCGGCTCGACACCGAGCACGGAGCAGCCGGCGGCCTGGAACTGGCGGGCCGCGATGCCCGTACCGCAGCCGACGTCGAGAACGTCAGGGCCCGGGCTGCCGGCGACGACACGTGCTACCAGGTCATCGGGGTAGGGCGGCCGGGCCTGGTCGTAGCGTTCGGCATCCGCTCCGAAGGACTCAGCCATCCGTCGGGCCCGGTGCAGTTGTACCGGCTCAGGCTGCTCTCGCGGTATAGTGGGCATGCGTTCACTTTAGTGGGCGCGCGCCCATAAGCCAAGGATGCCAGACGTCTGGCGGAGGAGGACCGGTACGTGCCGACCGGGGTACATCTTCGCGACGCCCGGCAGCAGCTGTTCGACGCGGCCGAGCGCGTGCTGTTGCGGGACGGCCCGAGCGGGCTGACCAGCCGGGCCGTCACCGAGGAGGCCGCCTGCGCCAAAGGCGTCCTGCACCGGCACTTCACCGACTTCGACGCCTTCCTCACCCAGCTGGTGCTGGACCGGGCCGCACAACTCGACCGGCACGCGGACGCGCTGCGCGAGACCGTCGGCACCGCCACCGTGGCCGACAACCTCACCAGTGCCCTGACCGCCTTCTTCGGACCGGTTCCCGTGGCGATCATCCCGCTCATCACCTTCCGGGACGCGTTGCGCGCGAGCCTGCGGGACACAGTGCCCGGGGGTGGCATCGCCATCCTCGCCCAGGTCACCGCCGCGGTCCGCGCCTACCTGGCCGACGAACGCGAACTGGGCCGTATCTCGGCCGACGCCGACATCGACTCACTCACCCTCTCCCTGGTCGGTGGCGGGCACCTCCTGTTCGCCGACCGGGACCACAACCCACCGACCAGGGCCGCCGTCAACAAGCTCGTGAGCTCGGCTCTCTCCGACGTCGTGCAACAGCGGCCACGCTGAACCCACCGCGAAGGTCTGCTCCGCCTCCGGCCGGGGACGACCCCCGACAGGGCACGCCGACGCCCTCGTCACTCCTCGCCCGGGGGCCGGCCGCATGCCACCCAGTGCCACGGGAATTTCCCGTGCAGAGGTCGAGCACCCCCTCTACGATGATCCGGTGGTTTCGGTCAAGCAGGTACAAGTCACGTTCGACTGCGCAGAACCTGAGCGCGTCGCTCGTTTCTGGTGCGAGGTGCTGGGTTACGTCGTGCCACCGGTCCCGGAGGGCTTTGCCACTTGGGACGATTTCGATCGCTCCCTTCCGCCCGAGCGTCAGGGGGCAGCCTTCGCCTGCGTGGACCCGTCAGGTGTGGGCCCGCGGCTGTTCTTCCAGCGCGTTCCGGAAGGCAAGGTCGTCAAGAACCGGGTCCATCTCGACGTGCGGGCCGGCACCGGGCTCGTGGGGGAAGAGCGGGTGGCCGCGCTCGAGGCCGAGTGCGCACGACTGGTCGCGCTCGGTGCGGTGCGCATGCATCTCCTGCCTGCCGACGACGTCAACGAGTCGTGCCTCCTGATGCAGGACGTCGAGGGGAACGAGTTCTGCCTCGACTGAGCGGCGGCAGACCTGGCACCGTGGCGCGCCGACCGGGCAGTTCGCCCTCACTGAAGGTTGCCGTCCCGCGGTGCGGCCACGGTTCCGGTCCGGTGCGACCTGCCCGGTCCGCGCTCGGCGGACCGCGCGTCCGGGCAGGTGCGCCCCACCGCAGCCGGTCAGATCCCCCTCATGCCGCCATCCCGGCCTCGTCGGTGACGTGGATTTCGACCACCGGACGCCTGCGGGTGCGCTGGATGGCCAACAGCACGCCACCGACCAGCAGGACGATCCCCACCACCTCCGACAGTGGCGGCATGCGGCGATACCAGGTGAAGACGTAGATCAGGCCGGAGATCATCTGGACGACGGCGAGCTGCCCGGCGATGGAGATCGGCACCAGGCCCGAGGAGCGGTTCCAGAGCACCGTGCCGACCCAGGAGACGAGGACGCCGAGAACCAGACTGCCGATGAGGACGGGGACGAGGTCGACCCGGTCGAGGTGTATGCCGCCGGAGACCGCGGCCACCGGCAGGGAGACCGACGAGAGCGCCAGCGTGCACACACCCATGAGCGTGGACCACGTGGACGACGAGATCTCCGGGTGCCTTCGGAGGAAGTCGGCGTTGGCCACCGCGTAGCCCGTCCACAGGACGAGCGCCGTCAACGCCGAAGCGATGCCGATCACCCAGGTCGGCCCGGAACGACCGTTGAAGGCAGTCCCCCAGTCGACCTCCTTGAGGTTGACCAGGATCAGGCCGACCGCGATGAAGCCGAGCGGAAGCAGCAGGCGTGCGAGCGGGAACTCCTTGCGGAGCCAGTTGCCGGTCAGTGCGACGGTCACCGGCAGCGTGCCGAGGATCACTGTCGTGATGGGCGATCCCGCATGGGTGATCCCCTGCACCAGGAAGAAGTAGTAGCCCAGGTGACCGGCGAACGCGAACACCAGCGCCGTGCCCCAGACACGCCGGCCCAGGCCGCGGATACCGGCGCCGCGCGTGACGGCGACGATGCCGACCGACACCACTCCGAAGCAGAAGTACCGCCCCAGCGCGAGTACGACGGAGGCCGAGGAAGGGAGCATCAGCGGTATCAGGAAGGCCAGGCCCCAGAGCATGTTGGCGCTGATGCCGCACAGCACCCCGATGAGAACTGACGGTGTTTGGGTACGCATCTCACTGCTTCTTCGTTCTGTGTGCCGTCCGGGTCCGGTTGCCGCCGGGGATCAGCGGGCATCCCGGTCGTCAGCGCGGTCATGAGACGTCTCGTCCGCCGACGTCGTAGTGGTAACGGAACTTCGCCTTCGCTGTGGCGCCCATGCGCTGGTAGAAGCCGACGCCGAGCGCGTTGTCCGTGGGAGTCTGCCACTCGGCCCAACCGCAACCACGGGCCAGGGCGAACTCCCTCAGCCGCTCCAGGAAGACGCGGCCCAGCCCCATCCCGCGATACGGCTCGCGGAGGTAGAGGCAGTCCATGTGGGCGAAGGGTTGGGCGCTCCAGGTGGCGTAGTCGACGGTGACGGTCATGAAACCGCAGGGTTCCCGGCCCGCGGTCGCCATCCAACCGTGCAGCGTCGCCGGCTCCGCGAACAGCGCCGAGCGCCAGCGCTCGACCTGGCCGTTCTCACGGAAGTCCGCCTTCTCGTAGGCCGCGTGCTCGCGACACAGCGCCAGGAGTGCGTCCAGGTGGCGTGACTTGATCGGCTCGACCTTGATGTCGCGGCTCATACCCGCTCCCGGAAGGCCGGGCACGACGCGTACGTCGGCGCGTGCACGCGGCGACGCTCACCCCCCGCGGGCCGGCGGCCTCCCTGTGCCCGTTCCCCTCCGCGCTGCCTCAGCCCGTCACTGCCGCAGGCCTCCTCGACAGACTTGGTTTCCGTCGCGGGACTTCTCACGCCACCCCCTCCAACGATTCCTCCGTGAGCGCCGACAGCCCGCACGGTCGACGGGGCCATCGGATCACAGAGAGGTGAGGGGTGAACTATGTGCGGCCGCCCCCCGTTTGCTGCGCAGGATGCGAAGAACACGACCGGAAAACGAGCCCAATTGGCGGGAACGCCGGTCCTGGTCCGTGCAGGCCGGACGGGCCGTCCCCGAGCACCGGCGGGACGCGCGGGGACGGCGCGCGCCCCGCCGGGCGGCTCGAAGCTACCCCTCCTCCCCCACGTCCGCTCCCGTCGGCAGGGGCGGTTCCCTCTCAAGCAGTCGGACCTCCCGGTCGGTCAGCAGCCGCGACCTGAGGAGGAACCGGACCCCTTCGGGCGCCTCCAGGGAGAAGCCGGAGCCCCGCCCCGGGACCACGTCCACGGTCAGGTGGGTGTGGCGCCAGTAGGTGTACTGGTCGGAGCTCATCCAGAACGGCGTGCCGCCGTACACCAGGCCGAGCAGCACGTCACGGCTCCCGACCCGGAAATCGCCCCGCGGGTAGCACATCGGTGAACTGCCGTCGCAGCAACCACCGGACTGGTGGAACATCACGGGCCCGTGCTGGGCCGTGAGGCGCTGCAGCAGCTCCCGCGCGGCACCGGTCAGCGCGACCCGCTCCACCCGCTCGCCCCGCTCCACACACGCCATCAGAAGAGTCCGAGCTTTTTCGGTGCGTAGCTGACCAGGAGGTTCTTGGTCTGCTGGTAGTGGTCGAGCATGCGCAGGTGGTTCTCCCGGCCGATACCGGACTTCTTGTATCCACCGAAGGCCGCGTGCGCCGGGTAGGCGTGGTAGCAGTTGGTCCAGACGCGTCCGGCCTTGATCGCCCGGCCGAGCCGGTAGGCGGTGGAACCGTCCCGGGTCCAGACCCCCGCGCCCAGCCCGTACAGCGTGTCGTTGGCGATGCGGACCGCCTCGTCCACCGAGTCGTAGGTGGTGACCGCGACCACCGGGCCGAAGATCTCCTCCTGGAAGACGCGCATGTCGTTGGTGCCCCGGAAGATGGTCGGCTCCACGTAGTAGCCGTCCTCCAGGCCCTCGACGGTGCGTGGGCCACCGCCGGTGAGGACCTCCGCCCCCTCCTTGGTGCCGATGTCGATGTAGGAGAGGATCTTCTCGTACTGGTCGTTGCTCGCCTGCGCCCCGATCATGGTCGCCGGGTCCAGCGGGTTGCCGCCGGTGATGGCGCGGGTGCGGGCCACGCAGCGGGCCATGAACTCCTCGTAGATCGAGCTGTGGATCAGGGCACGGGAGGGGCAGGTGCACACCTCGCCCTGGTTGAGGGCGAACATCACGAACCCCTCGACCGCCTTGTCCAGGAAGTCGTCGTCCGCCGCCGTCACGTCGGGCAGGAAGACGTTGGGGCTCTTGCCTCCCAGTTCCAGCGTGACGGGGATGATGTTCTCGCTGGCGTACTGCATGATCAGCCGCCCGGTGGTGGTCTCCCCCGTGAAGGCCACCTTCGCCACCCGCGGGCTGGACGCGAGCGGCTTGCCCGCCTCGGTGCCGAAGCCGTTGACGACGTTCACCACGCCGTCGGGCAGCAGGTCGGCGATCAGGTCGATGAGCAGCATGATGCTGGCCGGGGTCTGCTCGGCCGGTTTGATCACGACGCAGTTGCCCGCCGCGAGCGCCGGCGCAAGCTTCCAGGTGGCCATCAGCAGCGGGAAGTTCCAGGGGATGATCTGTCCGACCACGCCGAGCGGTTCGGCGAAGTGGTAGGCCACGGTGTCCTCGTCGATCTGCGAGAGGGAGCCCTCCTGTGCACGCAGAGCGCCGGCGAAGTACCGGAAGTGGTCGACGGCCAGTGGCAGGTCGGCGGCCAGCGTCTCCCGGACCGGTTTGCCGTTCTCCCAGGTCTCGGCGACCGCCAGCCGCTCCAGGTTCTCCTCGATGCGGTCGGCGATGCGGTGCAGGACCAGGGACCTCTGAGCCGCCGGTGTGCTCCCCCACCGGTCCGCGGCCCGGTGCGCCGCGTCCAGCGCGAGTTCCACATCCTCCGCGGTGGAGCGGGCCACCCGGCAGAAGGTCCGGCCGTCCACCGGCGACGGGTTGTCGAGGTAGCGGCCCTGGACGGGAGCGACCCAGGAGCCGCCGATGAAGTTCTCGTACTGGTCGGCGTAGCTGACGACGCTGCCCTCGTCACCCGGCTTGGCGTAGACCATCGTTCCTCCTCGCAGCTCACGAAGCCGGGGGCGTCCGGTGCCGCCCGGCCGCTCGGCAGGGTGCCGTCCGGAGGTTGGTGAAAGGTTGGCGCCGGCCGTGCCGCGGCCCGCTACGAGGCGCAGCCCGCCAAGCGGGCCAGCACCAGGGCGCGCCGGGGGTCGCGGGGGCCGAGCAGGTCGAGTGCCCTGCGGTGGACGGCGCAGCTGTCGGGGAAGCGCTCCCCGTACGCCACCGCGTCGTCGGCGGTCCCGCTCTGCAGCACCGCCTCCTGGAGGGCCACCGCCAGGTGGTCACGCCACTCCCTGACACCGGGCGCGTCGGAGCGCGGCAGCAGGGGGCCTCGCCCGAGGCGGACGGCGGTGGCGACGTCGCCGCACCGCAGGGCGTCGAGCAACCGGGTCGCGTCACAGGCGATCGGGTGCGACAGGCGGTAGCTGCGGGTGGTGAGCAGGCCGCCGAGGCTCTGCCGCAGACGTGACACCTCCGCTTTGAAGGTCGAGGTGCTGACGGGACGTTCGCCGTACAGGGCGTCGCGGAGCTCCTCGGGTGGGTAGCCGCGCGGCCGGAGCGCGAGCAGGGTGAGGATCTCCAGTTGGCGGGGCGGTATCCGCAAGGGCACGCCCTCCCGTGTCACCCTCGGCTCGCCCAGGCAGGTCAGGCTGACCGCGCCCTGCGGGGCGGACGACCGGGGTGGCCGGGGCGGGAGGTCGCCTGCCAGGCCCACCTCGACGGCGCGGGCGAGGCCACGCACGGTGGACATCGCCAGCGGGTGCGAACGGTCCCAGGTGGTGGACAGGTCCAGCACCCCGAGGACCTGGCCGTCCGGCGCGGTCAGCGGTGCGCAGTAGCAGACCCATCCGTGCAGTGCGGCGACCAGGTGCTCGGCGGAGAACACGGTGTGCGGCAGACCGGTCCGCAGGGCCAGCGAGAGGGCGTTGGTGCCCATCGCGCTCTCGTCCCAGCGGCCTCCCGGCGCGAAGTTGACGTGTTCGGCGGCCCGCCGCATGACGCGCCCGCCGCAGGTCCACAGGATGGTGCCGGTCGAGTCGGTGACGGCGGCCACGAAGCCCGCGTCCTCGGCGACGCTGTGCAACTCGGCGGCGATCGTCTCCACCGGCCTGCGCAGCGGTGAGTCGCACCACCGGCGGTCCACCGGCCCGCCGGTGTGGCTGGGCGCGCTGGCCCGTTCCGGGTCGACCTGCCCGAAGGAGCGTCGCCAGGAGTCCGCCACCGTGGTCCGCACGATGCGTGGGGGCTCCGGCGGGGGGACCTTCGCGCCGGGCACCGCTCGTGCCCACGCGTCCTCCAGGGCGGCCCGGCGCCTGCGCAGTTCGGTGCTGGGGGTCATGACGCTCCCGACTTCCTCGTCGCTCCCGTCACCGCCCATTATCGGCACGGGAGGCGGTGCCGTCACCGGCTGGGCACGGCGGCGCCCGGTGACGTGGCCGGACGCGGCTCCCCCCGGCCGGCCGTGCGGCGAGCGGGGGCCGGGCTCGGGGGCGCCGCACACAGGGGCACTGCGCAGGGACGGGAGGGCGGCCCGGCTCTGCTGCGGTGTGGGCCTTCCGCGCCGCCCCCACCGCAGTCCGTGCCCTGCTGCCTCCACTCCCGGGTGGGGTGGGTCAGGCCCGCAGGTAGGTGAGGACTGCCAGGACGCGGCGGTGTCCCCGGCCGTCCAGGTGGAGTTCGAGTTTCTGCAGGATGTTGCCGACGTGCTTGTTCACCGCGGCCTCGGTGACGTGCAACACGCGGGCGATGGCCGCGTTGTTGTGCCCCTCGGCCATCAGCGCGAGGACCTGACGCTCGCGCGGGGTGAGGCGTTGCAACGGGTCGCGGCGGCGGTTGAGGAGTTGGCCGACCACCTCGGGGTCCACGACCGTCGCGCCCCGTGCCACCCGGGTCACCGCGTCGACGAACTCGCTGACGGCGCTGACGCGGTCCTTGAGGAGGTAGCCGACGCCGGCGTCGCTTCCCAGGTCGGGGAGGTGGGCGGCGTAGGACTGCTCGATGTACTGGCTCAGCACCAGGACGGGCAGGGCGGGGTGCTCCCTGCGGAGGGTGATGGCGGCGCGCAGGCCGTCGTCGGCCTTCCCCGGTGGCATGCGGACGTCGGTGACCACGATGTCGGGGCGGTGCGCACGCACCGCGGTGACCAGGGCGTCCGCGTCGCCGACCGCGGCGAGCACCTGGTGGCCGAAGCGGGTGAGCACGCCGACCAGGCCGTCCCGCATGAGTGCGGAGTCCTCGGCGACGATCACGGTCAGCGGCACGGCAGCTCCACGTGGAGGAGGGTGGGCCCGCCCGGCGGGCTGGACAGCCGCAGTCTGCCCTCCGCGGCGGCGACGCGGTCGGCCAGCCCGACCAGTCCGGTACCCGTCTGCGGGGACGCTCCCCCGGTGCCGTCGTCGCTGACGGAGAGGGTGAGGACGTCGTGGTGCAGGCGGGCATGCACCTCCACGCGGGTCGCCTCACTGTGTTTGGTGGCGTTGGCCAGAGCCTCGGCGACGACGAAGTACGCCGTGGTCTCCACGGGCACCGCCATACGGTGCGAGAGGCGGATGTCGACGGCGACCGGCAGGGCCGAGCGCGCCGCCAGGTTCCCCACCGCGGCGGCAAGGCCCTGGTCGGTGAGGGCCTTGGGGTGGACACCACGGCTGAGCTCCCGCAACTCCTCGACGACGAGCGTGACCTGGTCCTGTGCGTCGGCGAGCTGCGCCGCCAACCGGGAGTCCGAGGGAGTGTCGAGGCGGGCCTGGCCCAGGAGCATGTTGAGCGAGACCAGCCGCTGCTGGGCCCCGTCGTGCAGATCCCGTTCGATGCGTCGCCGTTCAGCGTCGAAGGCGTCGACCAGCCGCGCCCTGGAGGCCCGCACATCGGTGAGCTCCCGCCCCAGTTCGCTGTCCCGCGGCGTCAGCATCAGACGGGTCACCGCGGCCCTGGCGCCGGCCCACGCGGTGATGGTGTACGGCGCGGCGGCGAGGAGGAGAAGGCCGACGACCGCGAGCGGCCAGGCGCCCGGGTCGTCGAGGGGGGACGTCATCACCAGCACGGGTACGACGAGGGCGAAGCCGAGGACGAGGAGGTCCATCCACCACAGGGCGGTCGCCGAGACCGCGGTGAACCCCAGTTCGCGCCAGGTCGCCGGCTCCCGCAGCCGGGTCCGCAGCCAGGCGAGGGGACCGGAGCGGTCGGGGCAACGGTGCGGGTCCGGCACCGGGTCCAGGTCCACCAGGCGCAGGCGCCACCGTTCGAAGCGGGTGACGGCGACCCCGGACAACGCCACACCGAGCAGGACCGCCGCTCCCACCAGCAGCACCAGCGAGACGATGCCGGCGGCCAGGGCGAGGACGAGGACCGCGGTGGTGACGGAGCCGAAGGCGACCCCGGAGAGCAGATAGGCCAGGGACCGCCAGGGCCAACTGGAACGGAGCACCTTCAGCGGGTTCTGTCCGAGCGCCTGCCAGGCGGTTCGATATCGCACCGTTCGACCCTAGTGAGCCGAGGGACTTCGCACGGTAGTGCGGGCACTACCTTCGTGCTCTCCCGTACGCCAGTGCGCGCGGGCGGGGCGGGCGGGTCCACTGGTCCCCATGAAGACGTTCACCTTCCGTGCGGGTGCGGGGCGTGGGGCAGGGGCCGTGGTGGCCGCGCTCGGCATCACGGTCGCGCTCGCCGTACCGGGCGCCTGCGCCGCGCCGTCCGCCGGCACCCTGGATCCGGCCTCGATCGACCGTTTCGTCCACGACTACGTCGCAGCGACCGGGCTGCCGGGGGCGGTGGTCGCGGTGACCAGGGGCAACCGGGTCGTCCACACCGCCGGATACGGGCACACCGCTGCCGGGCAGGCCATGACGGCGCGGACGCGGGTGCCCGTGGCCTCGCTGTCGAAGGCCATGACCGCAGTGGCCGTCATGCAGCTGGTCGAGGCCGGCAGGGTCGACCTGGACCGGCCCGTGCACCGCTACCTGCCCGAGTTCGTCATGGCAGACCGGCGAGCGGAGCGGATCACGGTCCGGCAGCTGCTGACCCAGACCTCGGGTATGGCCGACTCCGCCTACCCCGACCTGACCCGGGCCCAGCCGCACACCCTGAAGGAGGCGGTCGCCGCGATGCGCGGGGCCCACCTCGCCGCGGCGCCGGGCAGCGAGTACCACTACCACAACCCCAACTACTTCGTGGCGGCCCGCCTGGTGGAGGTGGTCAGTGGCCAGCCCTTCGCCGCTCGCCTGTCCGCCGGCGTCTTCGAACCGCTGGGGATGACGCACACCACCTCCGTGAACACCACCGCCGAGATGCCCGACCGGGCGCGGGGTTACGTGCGCGCCTACGGGACGACCCTGCGCCGGCCGCATCCCCTCTGGTTCACGGCGGGGGGCCACGGTGTCGTCACCACCGCGGAGGACCTCTCCCGGTGGCTGATCGCCCAGAACGACCACGGGCTGTCCGCCGAGGGCCACCGCATCGTGAGTGCGCGGACGATGGAACTCACGCACACCCCTCCGAAGGTGCCCGGGGACACCGACTACGCGATGGGCTGGTCCTACGACCGGCAGGACGACGGGTTCGAGGAGATCCAGCACACCGGCGAGCTCCTGACCCACAACTCGATGGCGACCCTGCTGCCCGACGCCGGGGTCGGCATCGCGGTGGTCACCGACACCGGCATGATCTCCGGCGACGACGCGCCGCAGATCACGCAGGGGCTGGTCGAACTCGCCCGGGGACGTGCCGCGGAAGTGGCCGAGCCCTTCTCGATGACGGCCGACCGGGTCCTGGCGGCCCTCACCCTCCTCTCGGCGTGTCTGGGTCTCCTCGGAGTACTGCGTGCACGCCGGTGGGCGCGGCGGGTGGCGGCGCGACCATGGTGGCGTGGACTGTTGCGGGTCCTGCCGCAGGCCCTCCCGATACTCTTCCTCAGTCAACTCGCCACGTTGATGGGTCTGTTGATGAACCGCGTGGGAACCCTGACCCAGGTCGCCTACGCCTGGCCGGCCCTCGTCGTCCTCGCGGCCGTCGGCGCCCTCGCCTCCGCCGCGGTCGTCATCGCGCGGGCCTTCGCCGTCTTCTCGCGCCTCCGGCGCGGCCGGCACGGGGGTGGGGGCGGCCTCGCGTGGCGCAGGCGTACGGCAGGAGAGAGCGAGGGAGGGCGTCACCTTCCCCGCTGACGGAGTGGTTCCGGGCCCCTGGCGTCCGGCTGGAAGTCGAGCGCCGCCCGGCGCACGGCGGAACTCCGTCCGGGCCGCGCCGGCAGCCCGGACGGCTCGTCCCCATTCGCGTCCCGGGCGTTCCGCTGCGGCATCCGACCCGGTGCTCACCCTCGATTGTCAGTGGTGGGTGGGAAGGTGAGTACATCAAGACGGAGAAGGGGGAGGACTCATGTCCGGGAACCAGAACTACATCAATCACGTCGCTCTTGTGCTGGATGCCAGCTCGTCCATGTCACACCTGAGCCACAAGGTCGTCGAGGTCGCCGACCAACAGATTGCCTATCTGGCCCGCCGGTCCAAGGAACTGGACCAGGAAACCCGCGTCACGGTGTACGTCTTCGCGGACAAGGTGGAATGCGTCATCTACGACAAGGACGTGTTGCGGATGCCGTCCTTGAAGCAGCTGTACCGGGTGGGCGGAATGACGGCGCTGCTGGCGGCCACGCTGAAGTCACAGCAGGAGCTGGCGCAGACGGCGCAGCTCTACGGGGACCACAGCTTCCTGACCTTCGTCCTGACCGACGGGCAGGAGAACGCAAGTCACCGCTCCCCGGACGCGCCCGCCAGGGACCCGCGGGAACTGGTGCAGGCGGTGGCCAGGATGAGCGCGACGCAGGAGGACAACTGGACGCTGGCCGTGCTGGTGCCGGACCAGATGGGCAAACGCGAAGCCATGCAGTGCGGTTTCCCGAAGGACAACATCGCCATCTGGGACGCCACGAGCACGCAGGGCCTGGAGGAGGCCGGTCAGGTCATCAAACAGGCGACGGAGAACTTCATGGTGGGTCGCGCCCGGGGTATCCGGGGATCGCGGGCGGTTTTCTCCACGGGCGCCGAGGCCGTCAACGAGGGCACCATCAAGGCAGCCGGCCTCACCCCGCTCGGTCCGTCCCAGTACCAGCTGATACCGGTGGCTCGCGACGCGGCGATCCGGGAATGGGTCATCGAATGCGGCCACACTTTCCGTACCGGATGTGCTTTCTACCAGCTGAGTAAGTCGGAGAAGATTCAGGCGCGGAAGCAGATCGCGGTACTGGAGAAGAAGACGGACCGGGTGTACACGGGCCCGGAGGCCCGCACCCTGCTCGGCCTGCCGGATTCGGAGGTCCGCGTCAAGCCGGACCACAACGACGACTTCACCATCTTCGTGCAGAGCACGAGCGTGAACCGGAAGCTGGTGCCCCACACGCGGCTGCTGCTCATGATCTGAGGCCTCGCCGGCCCCGTCGGCGGGGGCTGGACCACCTCCGCCCGCCACCGGCGCGCACCACGCGCCACGTGCGGCTGCGAGACTTCCCGCAGCCGCGCGCTGCGTCCCCCTACCGGGAGGGCGTGGCACAGCCGATCGGCACGGCCGTGAACACACAGCCGCGCCGATCCCGCTCCCGGGAGGAGGTGCACCACAGTGCGTACCTACGGGAGGGCGTGGACGTGCGGCCCGACCGTGTTGGACCAGGCGTTCCCGGAGGAGGCGTCCCAGTTGGTGGACCAGGTCATCGCCCCGCGCAGCGCCGGGTAGGTCTTGGCCGGTTTGAACGCACCGCAGCCCGTGCCCCTGGTCAGGCAGTCGAGTGCGTTGTTGACGACCGTCGGTGAGACGTAGCCGCTGCCGGCGCCGCTTGTCGAGGCGGGCAGCCCGAGGCCCACCTGCGAGGGGTCGAGTCCACCCTGGAGTTGGATGCAGGCGAGCGCGGTGAGGAAGTCCACCGATCCCTGCGAGTACACCTTGCCGTCACAGCCCAGCATCGAACCGCTGTTGTAGTACTGCATGTTGACGACAGTGAGGATGTCCTTGATGTTCAGCGCCGTCTGGAAGTACGAGCCCGAGGTGGACTGCATGTCGATGGTCTGGGGAGCCATGGTGATCACGGCCTTGCCGCCGGCCTTCTGGGAAAGGGTGCGCAGCGCCTGGGACATGTAGGTGGCGTTGAGTCCGTTCTCCAGGTCGATGTCGACGCCGTCGAAGCCGTAGGTCTGCATCAGCGAGTAGACGCTGTTGGCGAAGTTGGAGGCCGATGTCGTGTCGGAGACCGAGACCGTGCCGTTCTGCCCGCCCACCGAGATCACCACGGACTTGCCTGCGGCCTGTTTCGCCTTGATGTCCGCCTTGAACTGATCGACGGTGTAGCCGCCCAGGCCGGCGGAGTCGAGGTTGAAGGTGACGGCGCCCGGCGTCGTCGTGGCGTCGGCGAAGGCTACCGCGATGATGTCGTACTGGCTGGGGACGTCGCTGATCCTCTGGACCGCCGCGCCGTTGTTGAAGTTCTGCCAGTACCCCGTCACCGCGTGCTTGGGGACGCTGGGGTGGGTGCCGCCGTCGCCGCCGCCCGGGGCCGTCGTGGCCTTCACCGCGGCGGACTTGGGTGACTCGCCTGCCGCGTTGCTCGCCGTCACCTGGAACTGGTAGGCCGTGGCGGCGGCGAGTCCTGCGACCGTGGCGGAGGCACCGGACGCCGTCTGGACCTTCGTACCGTTCTGGTAGACGGTGTAGCTCGTCGCCCCGCTCACCGCGGTCCAGGACAGCGCCACCGACGAGGACGTCACCGTGCCGACCCCGAGTCCCGTCGGGGCGGCCGGGACGGTGGGGCCGGGGTCACTGCCGCCCCCGCCGTCCGGGCCGAGGACGCTGATGTCGTCGGCGTAGTAGGCGGGCTGCCCGTACCAGCCGTGCGTGTAGACCGTGACCGACGTGGTGTTCGGCCCGGTGGTGAAGCTGGTGGACAGCTGCTGGTAGCCGGAGGTGCCGGCGGTCCACGTCGAGACGTCGGTGGTCCCGGTCCCGGAGGCCCCGAGGTAGACGTAGGAGCCCTGGACCCATTCGGAGAGCCGGTAGGTGGAGTTCGGCTTCACCGTCACCAGCTGGGAGCACTGGGCGTTGTCGGAACCGGCCGGTGTTCCTTTCAGGGCGAGGCCGCCGCCGTGCACCGGGCTGCTGACGGTGGTCCCACTGCCGGACGAACAGGTCCAGCCGCTCAGGCCGGACTCGTAACCGGCGTTGCGGGCGACGTTGACGTCGGCCTGGGCGGCCGCGGTGGCGGTACCGGGCGCCGTGACGGTGGCGAGCGCCGCAGCGGCCAGGGCCGCCAGCACCGGGGTGAACCAGCGTCTGTGACGGGTGGGAAGGGACTGGGATAGGGCACGGAACATGGCTGTCTCCGGGTCGTGAAAGCGGGGTGTCGCCGGACGGCACTGCGCTGTGACGGTGGCCACCGTTCCTGCCGTGAAGATGGTTCAGACCAATCGGGATGTCAAGAGGTCGACACCCCGCCACGCTCGGATTTGACCGGCTATAGGGCGAGTTGAGGTGATGTTCAGGGGCAGCGCCTCCCCGGGTGGCGCCTCACACCACCCGGGGGAGCTCACAGGGGCGGGCTGGAGCGCCGGCTACGTCCGGTCACCGACGGCCTCACCGGCCCTCTCCTCGAAGACTGCGGGCACATCATCCCGCTGCACCGTCCCGACGCCCTGCCCGGTCTCCTCCGCCCGTTCCTGGCCGGTCACCCGGTGTGCTGAAGCCCGCATCCGCCCTGCCCTCGGCGTGCCTTCGCAGCTGCCGCAGGCGACCGGGCCAGAGCGCGGTCTCCCTGTTCCGGCGCGGCCTCGGGCACCGAGCTCACCGCGTCCCCACCGGTGAGGCACCGTCCGCACCTGCCGCGCCGGCCTCAGCTCAGGAGCTCTTCCGCCGCGCCGGGTCGGGCAGCGTTCTGGTCATCCCCGGCAGGAACTCCGTGAACAGGCCGTGGACGTCGTGCACCAGAGGCCGCAGCACCCGGAAGCGGGCCAGTGCGACGCCGCGCGCGGTGAGCCGCGCTCCGCGCGCGGCAAGCCGGTAGCTTCGCTCGCGGCCCTCCGTGCGGTCGAAGATCCAGTACAGGACCAGCCCCATCTGCGAGAGCCACATCAACTCGGGCAGGGCGTCCCGGAGTTCGCTCGGCACCTTCGACTTCGCCCCGGCCAGCACTTCGCGGTGGACGCTGATGGCCTCCGTGCGCGCGTGCTCCGACTCCGGGGAGAAGGGGCTGAGCGGACTGTCGGGGTCAGCGGCGTTCTTGAAGAACTGCACGGCGAACTCGTGGTACGGCCGGGCGACGTCCAGCCAGGTCCGCAGCACCCCGCCGAACCTGGCCTCGAGGTCGGTCTCGCGATCCAGCACCTCCCGTACGGCCACCCGGTGTTCGGCGGCCAGCCGGTCGTAGAAGCCCGTGATCAGGTGCTCCTTGCCGGCGAAGTAATAGTACGCGTTGCCGACGGAGACCCCCGCCTCCTGGGCGATGGCCCGCATCGTCGTCTTGTCGTACCCCCGCTCCTGGAACAGCCGCAGCGCGGTCTCCAGTATCAGGGCGCGGGTCTGCTCGCTCTTCGCGGGGGCCTGCGGGTGCCCCTCCCCGCCTGTTCCGGAGGGGCCGGTGTCGGGGTCGTCTTTCGGATCTGGCACGGGGACGAGCTTAACGATCGGGTGTGGGGCGGCGGACGTCGCTGTCGCGGGCGGGGGGTGCGTAGCTCCACCCTGAGCGGCGGTCGTACCGCCAGCCGCCGATCCCCTCATGGACGCCGCCTCTCCCCCGTGGGGTCCCCGAGGGGGTCTCCCGCCCCTTCACGGCGGCGAGCACGGCTGCCCTGGCCAGGGGCGCACGCGCCGGGGTGCTGAGCCGGTGGGCCAGCGCGCGGTGCCCTCGCAGCGCCCAGAGGACGGCGACCCAGGCGGCGTCCCCCTGGTAGACCTGCCCCCCGTCGCCCACCACCGTGATCTCGGCCGGAGCGGCCGCCTGGCCGAGAGTCGGGAAACGGTGCACGGCCTCCGGTGAACCGGCAGGGACGAACCGGACGGGGACGAGTTGCGCCTGTGCGCCGAGCCGACCGCGCAGGAAGGTGCACACGGAAGAGCCGGGGTCATGGACGACGGTGAGCCCGAGGGCCGGGACCTGTGAGGCGTCCCGGCCCGGGGCGGCGGATGCGCCGGTCAACGGTCACACCCCGGTGGTGGGCTCGATCCGGCCCGTGGGCGCCACCGGCGGCACCTGCTCGCGCTCCAGAGCCCCCCGCCGCCGGATCCTGTTCAGTACGTACACGTTGCCCAGGTGCATGATCCCGAGCACGAGCAGCACGACACCGAGCTTGGCGGACAGGGCCTCGAAGACTTCGCGCGCGGTGCTGATCCCGGTGTCCTGGCTCAGGTAGAGCGCGACGAAGCCCAAATTGACGAGGTAGAAGCCCACCACCAGCAGGTGGTTGACGGCGTCGGCGAGCTGCCCGTTGCCGTGCAGCACGTCGGCGAGGAAGATCCGCCCGCTGCGACTGAGGGTCTGCGCGACCCAGACCGTCAGCCCGATGCTGACCAGCAGATAGATGACGTACGCGATGACCGTGAGGTCCATGTCCCCACCCCTTCTTGAACGCGTTCAAAACGCTGTCTGAGGAGAATGTAGACCTGTTTTTGAACGCGTTCAACCCAGCTCGGCAGTGCAATTGAGAGCGCGTCAGGTCAGGCGGGGAAGGGGCATGACGGCTGCGCCCGGCACGGCACATTCGGGTGGCCGGCACCGGCCCCGGCCATGGGACCCAGGGACGGGAACCGGACGCGAGCGCGGGCGCAGAAAGACGGGCGCAGCCGCAGGGCCGGGCATGCGCGGCGGCCGGTCGGAGTCGAGGCGCGCAGGGACCGGAGTCGGCTGGGAGCCGTGTGACGGGCTGAGACGATGCCCGTGTGGGTCACGGGCCGCCGCACTGGGGCAGCGGTTCGCGGGCTGGAGCGGCCGCGACGGAGCGGCTGTCGGCCCGGGCGAGCCGCGAGCGGGCCGGCCTCACTCCGTGGTGGTCTGCGCCCACCTCTCGTCCGGGCCGATTGGTGCAGTGCACGGCAGGCCCCGCCCCTCGCCCGCCAGGTCGGCCCGGAGGGCGGCCAGCAGCCAGTCGTGGAGGGCGCCGGGGGTGGGTTCCGCGGAGCCTGTGAGCTGCTCCGTCAGCCGCCAGTAGACGTCGATGCGCGGCTCCGCGACGAGCAGACCGGCCAGCCCGCTGCGGAAGGCGGGAGTGTCCCGTACTCCGCGGGCGGTCGCGTACGCGGAGACGAAGCAGTCCAGGGCCTCTCCGGCGAACGGCTCGCGCCCGGCCCGCAACCGGGGCGCCGCCAGCGCGTAGGCCTCGACGAGGCCGCCGTAGAGGACAGCGGGGTCGTACCCGCCGTCGCGGCGGTGCACGAGGGGTTGGGAGGCGGCCTTGCCGGGACGCGCGTCGCGCACCAGGACGTGCAGCCGGGCGAAGGCGAGCGTCTGGTCCGTGGTGGGATCCGCGGGCGGCTGCGGCACGGACTGCTCCAGGATCGCGGTGAGCAGCGGCGCCGGGAGGCCCGGCGGCAGCCAGCCCCGCCAGAACCGTGCGAGGGCTTCGGTGTCGGGCGGGGCGGGCACCGAGCCGACGAGGAGCAGTCGTTCGGCGCGTTCGCCGGGCGGGCAGTCGGCCACCAGCCGGAGGGCCGCCTCCCGCCAGCGGAGCGCTGTCAACGTACCTGACACCTCGCGGAGTTGCCCGGCGAGGACCTCTGCCAGCGCGTCCCCGTCCAGCGCCCGGCCGACCTCGGGTACCGGCAGGTCCAGGGCGCGCAGGGAGCGGATCAGGCGGAGGCGCTCCAGCGCGTCCGCGTCGTAGCGGCGGTGTCCGCCCGCGCTGCGGGACGCCTCCGGCAGCAGCCCCCGGTCGGAGTAGAAGCGGACGGTCTTGACGGTGACTCTTGCCCGTGCGGCGAGTTCACCGATGGTCCACATGTCGTCGTCCGTCACCCTTGAACCTCCCTCAGGGGGAGTTCCTACGGTACGGGCACCGCGCACCGCCGGTGAGCCCGGCCGTGCGCACGCCGTGGACGGAAGCGGACGGGGACTCAAGGACACAGGGGTGAGGGCATGACGGTGTTCGTGCTGGTGCCGGACCTGCACACCGGCGGCTGGGTGTGGGACGAAGTGGTGCAGGCGTTGCGCGAGTCAGGAGCGCAGGCCCATGCGGTCACGCTCACCGGAATGGGGGAGGACGGGAGGGCAGGCGGGGACGCGGACCTGGAGACGCACATCGGGGACCTGCTGCGGGTGCTGGACTCCCTGTCCGGGTCCGATGCGGTGCTGGTCGGGCACGGATACGGCCTCTTCCCGGTCCTCGGTGCCGCCGACCGGCGTCCGGACCGGGTGGCCCGGATCGTCTCCCTGGGCGCGGGCATGCCACCGCGTGACGGCGACACCGCCCTCAGCCTGGTCACTGACGAGGCGGTGCGGGACGGGCTGTCGCGCGGCACCGGGGAGGGTGACGGACGGTCCGTCACGGCGCCGGAACTCGACGGCTGGCGCCGCAGGGGCAGTACGGCCGGCCTGTCCGAGGAGGCGCTGGCCATGCTGGTCCGCCGGGGGGCGCCGCAGCCACCGGCCACGCTCACCCGGCCGTTGCGGCTCTCGGGAGCGGCGGAACGGCTGCCGGTGACGGGCTTGCTGTGCACCGGCGACGGGGAGAGCATCGCGCTGGTCGAGATGTCGGTGAGCTTCGGCGACCCACGCCTGCAGGTCCTCACCGAGCCCCGCTGGACCCTCCTGGAACTCGACACCGGTCACTGGCCGATGCTCTCCGCCCCCGCGGAACTGGCCGGTGTGCTGGTGCGGGCCGCCGCGGGAGAGGGCCACCGGGTGGCGGACTCGGTCCGTGAAGACCCACCGCACCTGCGTCCGTTCCCGCTGGAGGTGCCCGAGCGGCCCAGGGAGCGCAGGGGCCGGGTCGACCTCCATCTGCCCGAAGCCGACACACCACGCCCCGCGGTGGTGTTCGTCCACGGCGGACCGCTTCCGCCCAAAGCCCAGCCGACACCCCGGGACTGGCCGGTCTTCACCGGTTACGGTCGGTACGCGGCGAGCCGCGGGGTCGTCGGGGTGACTGTCGACCACGAGCTGCACTCGCCGGCCCACTACGAGCACGCTGCTGCGAACGTGGCGGAGGCGGTAGACCTCGTCCGCGCCGATCCACGCGTGGACGCCGACCGGATCGCACTGTGGTTCTTCTCCGGTGGTGGGCTGCTGTCCGCGGACTGGCTGGCGGCGCCACCGCCCTGGCTGCGGTGCGTGGCGGCTTCCTACCCGATCCTGGCGCCTCTGCCGGGCTGGGGGCTGGACGTCTCGCGGTTCCGGCCCGCGGCGGCGGTGCACCGGGCGGGGCGGTTGCCCTTCGTGCTGACCCGGGTGGGGCGGGAGAGCCCGGAGATCGCAGCGACGGTGAAGGAGTTCCTGGAGGCCGCCGCGGACTGCGGAGCCGTGGTGGACCTCGTCGACCTGCCGGAGGCCCACCACGGCTTCGAGACCGTCGACCCCGTCGAGGCGGCACGACAGGCGGTGCATCGTGCGGCGGACACGGTGTGGGGCCACCTGGGAGCCTGAACGGTCCGCCGGAGGACCGCGCGGGGCTGGGGGTCCGACCGCTTCACTGCTCGGGCGGCGCTGTGCGCGGTGGCAGCGACATGCGGCAGCGCGCTGCACCGGTCCGGACCACGAGCACGACACACCCCCGCCCGCGGCCGGACGACGGGTCCGAGCCGTGGGCGGGGGTTCGAGCCGTGCGGGCCCGGCGCGGCTCGTGGCCGCTCGGGCCGGCCGGCGCCGGGTACCCGTGGGGCTCGCCGTGGCGGGTTGCGAGTCGCGGTCAGCTCTCCTGCAGCCGGATCGCGGCAGCCGGGCAGATCGCTGCCGCCTCGCGGGTCCCGTCGTGGTGTTCGGACCCGGGCTGGTCGGTGAGCAGCACGACGATGCCGTCGTCGTCCTGGTCGAAGACCTCGGGGGCCACCAGGACACACTGCCCGGAGGCGACGCACTTGGGCTGGTCGACTTCCACACGCATGGACTTCTCGTTTCTCGTGAGCAGGGCGCCGGTTACCAGGTGACGGGCAGTTCGTAGACGCCGTAGACGATGCCGTCGTGCTTGAACTCGATCCGGTCGAGGTCGGTGGCCAGAGCCAGGGTGGGGATGCGCTTGTACAGGGTGCTGTAGACGACCTGGAGTTCCACGCGGGCCAGGGGTTGGCCCAGGCACTGGTGCACGCCGAAGCCGAAGGCGACGTGGCGGCGGGCGTCGCGGGTGAGGTCGAGCCGGTCAGGCTCGGGGAAGGCCTCCGGGTCGCGGTTGGCGATGTCGTTGGCGAAGATCACCCCGTCGCCGGCGCGGATGGTCCGGCCGTCGATCTCGATGTCCTCCAGCGCCACCCGGCGGCGGCCGGAATGGGTGATGTTCAGGTAGCGCAGCAGTTCCTCCACCGCGGAGGCGACCACCTTCGGGTCCTCGCTCTCACGCAGCAGCGCGAGTTGGTCGGGGTTCTGCAGCAGAGCGAGGGTGCCCAGCGCGATCATGTTGGCGGTGGTCTCGTGACCCGCGCCGAGCAGGAGGACACCCATCTGGGCCGCCTCGCGCTGTGACATCTGCCCGGTGGCCACCCGTTCGGTGGCCAGCGTGGAGAGCAGGTCCTCGCCGGGGCGGGCGAGTTTGGTGGTCAGCAGACGGTCGAGGTAGTCGGTCAACTCATCGCTTGCGGCGACCACTTCCTCAGCAGTGCTGTGACGACGGACGATGACCCGGGTGTTGCGCTGGAACAGGTCGTGGTCGGCGTACGGAACACCCAGGAGTTCGCAGATGACCAGGCTCGGTACCGGCAGCGCCAGCGCCTCCACCAGGTCCACCGGCTTGGGACCGGCGAGCATCGCGTCGATCAGGTCGTCGACGATCTTCTGGATCGACGGGCGGAGGGCCTCCATCTTCTTGACCGCGAAGGGAGCGGTGACCATCCGGCGCTGACGCGCATGCTCCGGGTCGTCCATGGTCAGGAACGTGCGCCGGCTGACGTCGTTGGCCTTCCCGCCGGCGCTGCGGTGCGGGAATCCCGGCTGGGTGGCGTCGGAGCTGATGCGCGGGTCGCCGAGCAGGGCACGCACGTGGTCATGACGCGTGATCAACCACGGGGTGGAGCCGTCCCATATCCGCACCCGGGACACAGGGGCGTCGGCTTGCAGGGCCTGGAGGGCGGGAGGCGGGTCGAAAGGACAGCCGGCTGCCCGGGGACTGGGGTGCTCGGGCACTTTCACTGCGGTGTCCGCCTGCGCCTGTGTCATGTGTGCCTCCATGGGGAACGGTTCCCGTCCGTCATTTCCTAACAGCGTTAGGTGCCTATGGCAACCATATGGAGGCCAGGGAAGGCTCTATCTGGACAGTGCGAGTTCCAGGTAGTCGTCGGCCGACTGCACCATCTGACGGCGGCTCACAGGGAACGGCACCGCCATCGCCATCGCCACGAGGCCGTGCAGGGCGGACCACAGCAGCTTGGCCACCCGCTCGTCGTCCGCCTCGCTGCCGCGACCCACTCGGCAGGCGGCAACCGCTTCGGCCCACCTCTCGTACACCAGCCACAGGGGGTGCGAGGAAGCTTGTTCACGGGGGACCTCGATGCGCTGGATACCGAACATCAACCGGTAGATCTTCGGGTTGTCCAGGGCGAAGTGGCAGTAGCGGTGCGCCATGGCCCGCAGCGCCGCCTCCGGTCCGTGCTGCTGCCCCCGCGCCTGCTCCGGTACCTGTGTTCGTTCCTTCTCCGTCCCCTCCCCCTGTTCCCAGGCGTCCCGCAACTCGTCGGCGAGTCTGGCGAAAGCCCGCCGGGTCAGCTCCTGCACCAGCTCCGCGCGGTCCTGGAAATGCAGGTAGATGCTGGGGGCGGAGATGCCCACCTCCCGTGCGATCGCTCGCAACGACAGGTCCCCTTCCCGGCCGGACTCCATCAGCAGCCGCGCCGCAGCCCGCAGGATGTCCTCCTTCAGCGCAGCTCCCTCCCCCAGCCGGCTCTGCGCACGACGCTTGAACCCCTCGGACATCCTGTCCCCTTCCGACCGTCAACCCGCGACCGATTGTGGCGTGAACTCATCGGTCCGCGCGCACGGCAAGGCGCCCTCCCTCCTCCGACGCGCACGGCAAGCCCGGCACGGCCGGAGTCGGTGCAGCAGTGCCCGAACAGCAGGACGAGGGCACGAGCCGGACGGGCGCCGTCCGCGGCAACGGGGAGCCGGCAGCGTGGTGAGGAGGACTTTCAGGGTGGCTGGGCGGCTGTACCCGCGGAGGGCGTAGTCTCCGGTGAACGCTCGGCGGGGCCGGCCACCCTCACCGGCGGGCTCCACGCGGGCACTCGGGCCGGCCCGGTCTGCCTGCCAAGTGGTGCATGCGTGCCGGGCAAGCCTCGGGGCATCATCGTGCGGGACCGGGCTCAAGGGGTGGAAGATGTCGGGAACGGCCAGGGGAACGCTCCACCACGTCGAGATCTGGGTGCCCGACCTCGACCGGGCCGTCGGCTCCTTCGGCTGGCTGCTGGAGAGCCTGGGGTACACCCCGTTCCAGAGTTGGGAGGGTGGGCGTAGCTGGCGCCTCGGCGCTACCTACCTCGTCGTCGAACGCTCCCCGGCCCTCACTGCCCAGGAGCACGACCGGTGCCGGCCGGGCCTGAACCACCTCGCCTTCCACGTCGGCGAGCCGGGCACGGTCGACGCACTCGTCACCCGAGCCCGACGGCACGGTTGGGACCTGCTCTTTCCCGACCGCCACCCCCATGCCGGCGGTGAGGACACCTACGCCGGGTACCTGGTGAATGCCGACGGCTTCGAAGTCGAACTGGTCGCCACCGGCACCTCCTGACCGGGCCGGCGACCGCCCTCACCCTGCGTCCAGGCACCGCCATGTCCGGAGTGGTCGTGGGCACACGCCAGGTGGAGGCACCGTCTCGGCGAGGAGGGCCATGCTCGAAGCAGAGAACATCCGTGACTGGCGGGACCACGATGTCGTCGACGCCGAGGGCAGCAGGATCGGCACCCTGGAGTCCGTGTACGTGGACACCGCCACGGACCGTCCCACCTTCGCCGCCGTCACCACCGGCCTTCTCACCCGCAGGCGTATCACGTTCGTCCCGCTGGACGGGGCGGTCGTCGCGCCCGCCTACGTCAAAGTGGCCTGGTCCAAGCAGACGGTGAAAGGCGCGCCGGCGATCGACACCGACGGCGAACTGCTCGCCGAGCAGGAACCGGAACTCTTCGCGCACTACGGCCTGGACTACGGGTCCGGCTCCACCCGCCGCCTGGCTCGCCGTTGACCCTTCCGGCAGCGGGTTCGCCCCCACCGACACCGCACTGCACCCCGGGCACCGAGCACCGGCCACCGGGCGGAGGTGGCCGAGAAGTGCAACGGAAGGGCGCTTCTAGCACGACCGCGGCCTGAGCCGGCTTGCTCGGGCGGGGCCCGCCCCGGCCGGCCGCTTTCCCGGGGTCGGCCGGTCAGGTCGGTGACGGCGACGGGGCCTCGATGGGTGTCGCGTCATATGCGGGACGGAGCCGGCGCCTGGTGTACCGATAGGGCATGGCCTACCGGGACCGTACTGCCCGCCTCCTGAGCCCCCGGCGTCCTGCCGGGGCACTCGTACTGCTTCCCCTGGCGCTGATCTTCGCCATCGTGCTGACCGATGTGCTGGTCCCTCCTTTCGTCCACCTCGGGCCTCTGCTGGTGGTGGCACCGGCTCTCACCGCGTCGCTGACCGGGCCGGGTCTGACCGCCGCGGTGGCAGCGGTGGCTGTCGCCTGCCAGCTGGCGCTCGGAGCGATCCGCGAGGATCTGGACGCACCGGGGACCGGGGTGCAGGCGGGGGCGCTGGCCCTCATCTCCGTCGCGCTGGTCTTCTACAGCCGGAGCCGGCAGCGGCGGGAGGCGGAGTTGGTGCGGGTACGGTCAGTGGCGGACGCCGCCGGCCGGGTGCTGTTGCGACCGCCGCCGGAGCGCATGGGGTCTCTGCGGCTGGCGACGGTGTACCGGGCCGCGGGCGAGGAGTCACGTGTCGGCGGTGACTTCTACGGGGCCGTCCGATGCGCCGGCGGCACCCGCCTCCTCATCGGCGACGTCCGGGGCAAGGGCCTGGAGGCCATGGACGACACCGCTCTGGTCCTGGGTGCCTTCCGGGCCGCAGCCCACCTCAACCTCTCCCTCACCGACCTCGCCGCCCACTTGGACGCCGCGCTGGCCTGGCACAACACGGAGACGGGGGCCGCGGAGGACTTCGCCACCGCACTGCTGGTCGACATCCCCGACGACGGAGAGGACCTGGCCGTGCTCTCCTGCGGGCACCCTCCCCCCTACGTACTGCGCAGCGGGCAGGCAAGGGCTCTGAAAGCCGGCCGGCCCGCCCCTCCGCTGGGCCTGGGAAGCCTCACACCCGACGCGTGGGTGGTGGAACGCCATGCCTTCGTCGAAGGCGAGACCCTGCTGCTCTACACCGACGGGGTCATCGAAGCCCGCGACCGCACCGGCACCTTCTACCCGCTGGCCGAGCGGCTCGCCCTGATGGATGCCGAGTCCACGGCCAAGGAGCTGGTGCTCAGTCTGGTCGACGACCTGCTGCGGCACACCGGGGGCCGTCTCGACGACGACGCGGCCCTGCTCACCACACAGCGCGCGCGGTGACCTGGCCCCGCCGGTCTTCCGTACCGTCGACGCCCCTGCAGACCGGCGCGGCGAGAGCCGGCGCCCGTGGTCGGAGCCGAGGACCTCACCCGGCTCGGGAACGGGTGGGGCCCACGCTCACCCACTGGGCGTGTGGAGAGCGGCGATGCCGTTGAGAACGAGGTCGAGCCCGGCCAGGAACTGCTCGCGGTCGTCGTGCTCGCGCACCTGGTTCGCGACGGCCCGGGTGAACGGGTAGTCGTCCGGGTCGAGTTGTTCCCATGCGCTCGAGACGGTGTCGAGGAACTCGGCGCGGTTCACGTCGGGCGCGAGAGTCCGGGCACCGGCGGTGTTCGCGGAGTTCTGACCGGCGGCCCCGAAGATGTAGTGCATCAACGCCGAGGCCGTGGTGAACCAGCTGCCCTCCGGCACGCCCAGCGCACGGACCTGTCGGCCGATGCTTTCGAAGATCCGCGGGGCCACCGACCCCGCGGGACTGCGGGAGAGCTGCGTGGCGAGCTGTGCGGCAAGCCACGGGTGCTCCTCGATCGCGTCGAACAGGCCGAGCGCCACAGCGCGGACCCCGTCCCGCGGCGAGTGCGGAGTTGCGGCGGGCCGGGGTGCCACAGCTGCGGCGACGACGGCGTCGGTGGCCGCACCGAGCAGCTCGTTCTTGTTGGCCACGTGCCAGTAGATGGCCCCCGGCCCGGTGGCGAGGCGCTCGGTCAGCGCCCGGAAGGTCAGCCCGCCCTCGCCGGCCGCGTCGAGCAGCTCGACTGCGGTCTCCACGATGCGTTCCCGGGAGAGGGCCTCTGTGCGCCGCTGCGACCGCCGTGTCCGTGTTGCCATGCTGCCATTTTGACACGCCTGGAGCGTTGTTCCAACATGGAACGACGTACCATAATGGAACGACGTACCAGAAGTGTCGCCCCGCGCCCAGCGGCGGCCTCCGTCCAGAAGGAGTCACCATGCGCACACCCGTCACGATCATCGGTGCCGGACTCGGCGGCCTCACGCTCGCCCGCGTCCTGCACGTCCACGGAATCCCCGCCACGGTCTACGAGGCGGAGGCCTCGCCGACAGCACGTGCGCAGGGCGGGATGCTCGACATTCACGAGCACAACGGCCAGCCGGCCCTCAGTGCGGCAGGGTTGACCGAGGAGTTCCGCAGCCTCGTCCTGGAGGGCCGCCAGGCGACGCGGGCCCTCGCCCCGGACGGGAGCGTGCTGTTCGAAGAGCCCGACGACGGCACGGGGGGACGCCCCGAGGTGTTGCGCGGCGAGCTGCGACGGGTACTGCTCGACTCGCTTCCGGCCGGTACCGTCCGGTGGGGGCACAAGGTCAGCACCGTCCGTTCCCTCGGCGACAGCCGCCACGAAGTGGCCTTCGCCGACGGCACCACCGTCACCGCGAGCCTGCTGGTGGGCGCCGACGGCGCGTGGTCACGGGTACGGCCGCTGCTCTCCGGGGCCACGCCCCGGTACGTCGGCACGTCCTTCGTCGAGACCTACCTGTTCGAGAGCGACACCCGGCACGCCGCCAGCGCGAAGGCGGTCGGCGACGGGGCGATGTTCGCGCTCGCGCCGGGCAAGGGGATCCAGGCCCACCGGGAGAGCGGCGGCACACTCCACACCTATGTGGCGCTCTCCAAGCCGCTGGACTGGTTCGCCGGTATCGACTTCGCCGACGCCGAGACGGCCACCGCACGGATAGCGCAGCAGTTCACCGGCTGGGCACCGGAGCTGACCGCACTGATCACCGACGGTGAGACCGCACCGGTCCTGCGCCCGCTGCACGCCCTGCCGAACGAGCACCGATGGGACCGGGTACCCGGGGTGACCCTGCTCGGCGACGCCGCCCACCTCATGATCCCCTCCGGGGAAGGCGCCAACCTCGCCATGTACGACGGCGCCGAGCTCGGCGCGGCGATCGCCGCGCACCCCGATGACCCCGAAGCTGCGCTCACCGAGTACGAGCAGGCCCTGTTCCCCCGCAGCGCCGCGGAGGCCGTCGAAGCCGTCCACCTCCACGAGCTGATGTTCGGGGACGACACGCCCCACAGGCTGATCAGCATGTTCACCGAAAACCAGCAGCCCGGATGAGCCGCTCCGGCTGCGGGCTCGGCACCTCCTCCGAAGCGGGCACGGACCGGGATTCAAACCGCCCGACCAGCGGATGCTCGCCGGGCAGGTCGATACGCTGCGTGACGCCCGCGATCTTCTTGACCGCGTAGGTGGTTCGCGCACTCAACACCGGTCCCGCCTCGTTCTACGCCCACGTGGTCAACAAGGCCGACCTCGACGAGCTGCTCATCGGCCGGTTGTGCGCCGAGCTCATGCTGCCCGAGCCCGACCCGGCGACCTGGCGGGAACAGATCCGCGGCGCCTGCACCCGGATGCGCGACCAGTATCTGAAGTACCCCCGGCATCTCCCGCGCCGCGCTCGCCATGGTCCCCACCGACCTTGAGACCCTGCGCGTGAGCGAGGGAATGCTGGCGATCCTGCTCGCCGGTGGCGTCGCCCCCGCAGACCGCCGTCTGGGCGATCGACGCGCTCCTGCTGTACGTGGCTGCCTACTTGAGGTGTCGATCGTGCGCCGGCGATCCACCCAGGGTGACGCTGCCCGGGTGTCGACCGCGACGAACTGCTGCGTCGGCTCACCGCCCTGCCGCCTGCGACCTTTCCGTACACCACTCATCACGCCGCCGAGCTCACCGCCGGCGAGGGCCACGACCGGTTCGACTTCACCCTCGGTCTGATGGTCGAGGGCCTCCGGGCAGCACTGACCGTTGCGGGCCGGCCCACCCGTTCGGGAGGCGAGCGCGGCATCGGTCAGGCCCCGGCGACAGCCGGCCCGAACACCGCTGCACGAAGGGAACGCGGCTTCCGTTGCGGCCTGGCGCCCCACTGGAGCAGCGAGCGAACACCGGTGAGGCCGGGCAGGTGCCTCCATGCCCGGCCTCACCGGTGTGCCTGAGCCCCGCCGCTCCCGGCTACCGGGGCAGCTGTCCCCGGAGCTCAGACGGGCTGTGTCAGTCCGCTCGGCCTGATCAGTAGGCGGAGTTGACGTTGTCCATCGAGCCGTACCGGTCGGCCGCGTAGTTCGTCGCAGCCACGATGTTGGCCACCGGGTCCGTCAGCGAGTCCTTGGTGCCCTTGACGTGGTAGGTGTCGAAGGTGGGCTGGATCACCTGGAGCAGGCCCTTGGACGGCACGCCCTTCTGGGCGTTGATGTCCCAGTTGTTCTGAGCGGTCGGGTTGCCGCCGGACTCACGGATGATGTTCTTGTGGATCCCGTGGTAGCTGCCGGGGATGTGCTCGTAGTGCATCACGTCCAGCGCCGTGCGGATCCAGCCGTCGAGGTCGTCGCCGTGCTTCTTCTTGCCCTGCTCGACCAGCTTGGCGACCTTCGCCGCCTCCTTGGCCTGCGCGTCCTTCGCATCGGCCTTCTTGCCGTGGGCGACGGAGACAGCCGCGGGCTTGGCCTCGTGCACCGGGGCAGCATGCGCCGGGGTCGGGGCCAGAGTCGCGGCGGCAGCGGCGGCACCCGCGGTGGCGATACCGGCGACGGTGTACTTACGGAAACGGGTGGCGGTGGTGGTGGCAGTCATGGCGTACCTCTCTACGGGGGACATCGTGGGGAGGCCGACAGGCTGTCGGCGGCAGCACCCAGGCCCGGAGGCTCCGGTGCGTGCCCGACGCGGCGGGCGCGTCATGGGGCCGGTGTCAGGCTCAGGCGAGAAGGACTCCCGCCCGGTCCGGCGCTGGCTCCCCGGTACGTCCACCACCCTGGGAACCGGCTCCCCACCGGCGCCAACCTGTGACCTACGAAAGCGCGTAGCAGGAGGCTCCGGGCCAGGCCGCTCCAGGCGCGCCCAGATGCCGGTGATGGCTACTACCCGGCCGGGGCTGTGACGCGGGTCCCGTGCCCGCCCTCACACGCGGGCCCCGACTTCGAGCACCTTGGGACGCCGGATACAGCCGGAAGCACAGTGACTGATCACCCCGGGCACATGAGCAGCGATGCCCCCGCGAGGGACGGGCACGATGCGGGGCAGGACGCGCCCCTGCCACCGCCTGTAGTGGCCCGGGCCCCTCACCGGCCGAGCAACTCTGTGCCGGGCCACTGCGTCATGGCCTTCTGTGCGGCGGGCGGGAAAGGGTGCCGACCGACGTCACAGGGACGAAAACCGAGAGTGACGGTCCCCGATCACGACGGCCACGATCACGGAGGAGAGCATCGATGCCGGAGCAACCCACGCACGTACCTGAGTTCATCATTCGCCAGAAGGTGAAGCTCGCTGTCAACCAGTACCGGATCCTGGGTGTGCAACCGGACGGTACGGAGGGCGAGCTGTTCGCGTTCGCGCAGCAGAAGCTCTTCAAGCTCAAGGAGGAGGTCGTCTTCTACACGGACGAGTCGCGTACCCGCCCGCTGTTCTCCTTCAAGGCCCGCAAGACCCTGGACGTCCATTCGGGGGTCGACGTCCTCGACCACGAGGGCGAGCCGATCGGCTACTTCAAGAAGGAGTTCGCCAGGAGCCTGCTCCGCTCCACGTGGACGCTGAAGGCCGAGGGACTCGAAACGCTGGGGCAGGAGCGGAGTCCCGTGATCGCCGTGGTGCGGCGGCTGTGGCAGTTCCTTCCCTTCGTGAGCGACATCCCGGCTCCGTTCCCGTTCCACTTCGACTTCGTCGACAACGCCACCGGCAAGGAGGTGATGAGCAGCACCAAGAAATTCGGGCTCCGCGACCGGTACCTCATCACTGTTCCGGACCGCCGACTGGACTATCGGGTGGCGGCAGCGATGGGCGTCGCGCTCGACGCCCTCCAGTCCAGGTGAGCCGAGGATGCGGCCCGAGGCTGCGGGCCGCACACCACCAGCACGCCTGACCACCACCGTGCGGGAGGCCCCGGCTCGGACCGGGCATCGCCTCCGGCCGTATCTTCCGGGTCCCACTCTCAGCCGCCGTTCTCCCGCCCCCGGACTGAACGGTGTTGGGACACGCCGGTCACCCGTGGACCACGCAGAGGTGGGCGGCCCCCTTCACGCGCCTGTGCCGTGCTCACGCAACCGTCGTCGCACGTACTTCTCGGAGACGCCGAGCCGTTCCGAGATCTCCGAGATCTCCCATCCCTCGGCCACCGCCTCGGCGACCAGAGCGGGCAACTCGGCCCTGGTCGCCTTCCACGCGCGCCGGGTCCGCTCGGCCTCGACGACTCGGAGGTACAACGAGGGTTCGGGCAGCGGGAGTCCGGTCTGTCGTCGCAGAGCCCGGCTGAGCGTACCGAGCCGGTCCGCCACCCACTCGTCGGTGAACGGGGCCGGGTCGTGCGGGAGGGTGGGGCCCATCTGTGCTCCTGACGGCAGGCGGCGCTCCGGGGCGGGCGCCGGCACGGTCGACGACGCCGGGAGAGACGACCGGTGGGCGTGGGTCGGTTCCTTGCTTTCCGGCGCCCTGAAGCACCGTGCGCGCACATGCACATGTCGCTGTCGGGCAGCGCAGGCCCACGACGGTGGGCTGAACAGCGCAACCGTCGTGGGCCTGACGGGACCAATGACGGCCTCCGGCGGCGTCCGCAGGCGCCGCAGGTCAGCCGTGGGCGGCGGCCTCGGCCTCGCTGGGCACGCGTGCGGGCGCCGGGCGGTGCGGAAGGAGGTAGAGGGTGAGGACCGGCACCAGGTACAGGAGCCACACGACGGACTGGAGCCAGGTCGGGTCCGGCTGGAAGTTGAACACGCCCTTGAGCAGGGTCCCGTACCAGGAGTCGGCCGGGATCGTCCCTGAGATGTCGAAGGCCTGAGCGGTGAGGCCCGGCAGGACGTCGGCCTCCTGCAGGTCGTGGAAACCGTAGGCGAGGACACCTGCTGCGACGATCACGAGGAACCCGCCGGTCCAGGTGAAGAACCTGCCGAGGTTGATGCGCAGGGCACCGCGGTAGAACAGCCACGCCAGCACGACGGCGGTGACCAGGCCCAGCATGACGCCCACGAACGGGCTCGCGGTGCCGTCGGAGGTGGCCCGCACCGTCGCCCACACGAACAGTGCGGTCTCCAGTCCCTCCCGGCCCACTGCCAGGAAGGCCGTCAGTACGATCGCGAAGGTCCCCATGCGCAGGGCGTTGTCGAGCTTTCCGGTCAGCTCGGCCTTGAGGTGGCGGGCGGTGCGGCGCATCCAGAAGACCATCCAGGTGACCAGGCCGACCGCGATGATCGACAGGGAACCACCGAGCGCCTCCTGCGCCTCGAAGGTCATCTCCTGGGAGCCGAACTCGAGCGCGCAGCCGAAGCCGAAGGCCAGGAGCACGGCGACGGCGATGCCGAGCCACACCGGTTTCAGGGCGTCCCGGCGGCCGGTCTTGACGAGGTAGGCGATGAGGATGCAGACGACCAGGCCAGCCTCCAGGCCCTCCCGCAGCCCGATCAGATAGTTGGCGAACATGCGCGGTCCCTCCCGGGGTGAGCGTCAGGCGAACAGCCCGCGGCCCCACCAGCCGTCCGCGTCGCGGACGCCCGGCGGGATCGCGAAGACCGCGGAACCGACGTGTTGGATGTACTCGTTGAGCGCGTCGTGTCGGGCGAGGTTGCGCTGCACCCGGACAAAGCCGGTACGCACGTCGCGCTGGTAGGCGAGGAAGAAGAGGCCCGCGTCGAGGCGGCCGAGACCGTCGGTGCCGTCGGTGAAGGAGTAGCCGCGGCGCAGGATGCGGGTGCCGCCGTTGGAGTCCGGGTGGGCGAGGCGGACGTGCGCGTCGGGCTTCATCGCCTTGAGGAAGGGCGCGTCGTGCTCGTGGGTCTTGCCGACCGGGGCACCGGAGACCTTCCCCCGGCCGAAGACGTCCTCTTGTTCCTGGAGGGCGGCACGGTCCCAGGTCTCGATGTTCATCCGGATACGGCGGGCCACCAGGTAGGAGCCGCCGGCCATCCACTCCTGCCCGTCGGACGCCTTGGCCCACACGTGCTCGGCGAGGCCCGTCGCGTCGTCCCCGGCGATGTTGCGGGTACCGTCCTTGAACCCCATGAGGTTGCGCGGGGTCTGCGCGCCGGGCGTCGTCGAGGAGGTCTTGCCGAAGCCGAGTTGCGACCAGCGGATGGCGGCGGTGCCGAAGGCGATGCGTGAGAGGTTGCGGATGGCGTGCACGGCCACCTGCGGGTCGTCGGCGCAGGCCTGCACGCACAGGTCACCGCCGGAGTGGGTGGCCGCCAGGTTGTCGCCGGGGAAGTGCGGCAGTTCGGCGAGGGCGTCGGGGCGGCGGTGGGTGAGCTTCAGCTTCTCGAAGAGGGACGGCCCGAAGCCCAGCGTCAGCGTGAGCCGGGAGGCGGGCAGCCCGAGGGCTTCCCCGGTGTCGTCGGGTGGGGCTTCGGCGAGCCCGGCGGCGCCGGAACCGACCGTGCGGCCCGCCGTCATCCGCCGTGCGGCCTGCGTCCAGGCCTTCAGCAGCGCGGTGACCTCGGCCCGGTCGGTGCTCGTCAGGTCGAACGCCGCGAAGTGCAGGCGGTCCTGGACGGGAGTGGCGATACCCGCCTGGTGGACGCCGTGGAAGGGGACCGCCGCACTCTGGGACGAGGCAGTCGGCCCGGTGCCGGAGCCGGCCTCCACCGCGGCGACCGAACCGCCCGCCGCCACCGCGCCCAAGGCGAGCCCGGCACCACCCCAGCCCAGCAGTGACCGCCGGCTGGGTGCCGCGCGCCGCTCCTCGTGCCCGTCGCCGCCGGTGCTGTCCGTACCCATGTCCCGTCCTTCTTCCGCTGGTTGCCGGCTGGTTGCCGACCCCGGACCCCTGCATCCCTACTTGACGACTGTTGCGGCCAGCCGGGACAGGGGCTCGGCGAGCCCGTTGACCGCGTCGGAGAGCTGCTTGCGCTGAGCGGTGGTCACCTTGTCGTAGGCCGTGAAGTCGGCGTCACCCGAGCCGGTGCGGTAGTGGTCCAGCAGCTTGCCGATCGCGGCGAAGCGGCTGTCGAGCTGCTGCGTGAGGAGGGCGTCCTTGTCCGAGGCGACGGGCTTGAGCAGGTCCCATGCCTTCTCGGCTCCCCCGACGTTGGCCTGGAAGTCGGCCAGGTCCGTGTGGGAGTAGCGGTCCTCCTCACCGGTGATCTTGTTCGTGGCGACCTCGTCGAGAAGTTCCTTGGCGCCGTTGGCCATGGAGGTCGGCGTGATGACGGCCTTGCCCACGCGCTGCTGCCAGTCGGCGAGGTCCCGGTCCAGTTCGGTGGCGAGGGACTTCTCCGCCGTGCCGATCTTCTTGTCCTGCCAGAGCGCCTTCTCCAGCCGGTGCCAGCCGGTCCACTTCTGCCCCTTCTCCAGGCCGTCGGCGCGGGTGTCGGTCTTGGGATCGATGTCGCCGAAGGACTCCGCCACCGGTTCGGTCCGCTCCCAGCCCACCCGTGAGGGGGCGTAGGCCTTCTTCGCCGCGGCCAGGTCGCCGGCCCGGATCGCGTCGGTGAAGGTCTTCACGCGCGGCAGGGTCTGGTCGGCCTGCTCCTGGGCGTAGGTGCGGTAGGCGGCGACGGCCTTGTCCAGTTTCGGGTCGCGCTTGGCGGCTCCCTTGCCGGTGACCTTCACGTCGTGCCGCATCCCCTTGCCCTTCATGCCGGGGATGCAGGCGATGCGGTAGTCGCCCGCCTTGACCTCCGCGGTCAACGAGGCGCTGAGGCCGGGGCCGAGGTTCTCGCGCTCGGTGACGATCCGGTCGTCGGGGAAGAGGAGTTCGACCTCGGCGACGCGCGAACCCTTGTTGGCCACCTTCAGCGTGACGTTGCCGGCGGGGAACACCTTGGCGGAGACGTCGCAGGAATCGTCGGTCGCGGTCACGCTCACGCTCCGCGTCCCGCCCGCCCTGGCATCGTCCTTCGCCGCGCATCCCGAGACCGTCAGGGCCGCGGCGAGGACGGCGACCGCAGCAGCGGTGGTGGCGCGAAGTGCGGACATGGGTGCTCCTGATGAGTGCACGAGGGGACACGAGCGCCACGGGACGCCACGACCCACTTCCCGAAGTGAGGCTCACCTAACTTAGCCGCGGCTTACCTCGCAGGAACACCGATTGCGTGTGTTTCCCTTCACATTCGACCCCCGGAAGGCCTCCCGCACAGCGAAACCACAGTCTTCCCGGGTAGTGGAGGCGTCTGCCTTCTCCCGCACGGCACCGGAGTCTGACGGTCGTCGGTCAGCCACCGAGGAAGCCCCACCCCAGGGCCGGCCGGCCGATGGCGCAGACCGGGCCAGGCCTGCCACCCGCGGACGGGACGGGACGTGGCGACGGCCCGCCGGACGGGGAGGGAGGGCGGCGCCCGCAACCGTCCGGACGGGCCGCTCGTGCGATCCGAACGCACGACAGGGAGTACCTCCGCACCGAGACCAGGTCCGTGGCGATACTGAGACATTCTTCGCGAAAGGCTGGGGGCATGGTTCGGGTGACCTGGTCCTGCCGGACTACTCCGGCAGGACCTGCGAACTGAGCTAGGAGCCCAGATGCTGCGTGCCTACCGGAACACCGCCCTCGTTCTCGCCGCGACCTCCCTGGTGGGTGGTGCCGGCGTGGGAGTGGCGCAGGCTTCGTCGGCGACCACCGGCGTCGCCCCGTCCGCCTGCCGACCGGCCAACCACACCGCGAAGATCACCAAGGCGCCGGACAGTGCCGGGCACCGGCACTACCGCGTCACCCTCACCGCGCCGCGCGGGTACGACCCGTGCCGGCTGGCCGGTTCGCCCACCGACGTCCGCTTCTCGCACCACGGCTCGCGGAGCAGCATCACCACCGGCCGCTACGGCGTCCAGAAGCACGTGGTGACGTTCGGCCCGGGGCATCCGGTGCACTTCGACATCCAGGTGCCCGGCAGCGGCCACGCGATCACCGCGGACGAGGCGACGTTCACCCTCCAGGCCCCGGGCGGGGAGATCCCCGGCACCTCCTTCGCCCGGGGGGCACTCAAGGTGACCAACGGCACCCGCATCGGCCCGGTGGAACGCGGCGCCTGAGGCAACGGGCGGGGGCCCGGACGTCGACGGGCCGGGAAGAGGCCGTCCTGTCCTGGACGGCCTCACGGTCAGGACCGTGTCCGCCGGCGTCCGGCGCCGCACTCGGTACTGCTGGTACACCGCGCGAGGGAACGGGCGGGCTGCGGGCGGCTGCTCACCGGCGTCGCCCGTTCGGGGTGTCAGGTGTGGTCGCTGGGGACGCCGCCTACCGGGGCCCTGCGGAGAAGCGGGACGGGGGCTTTCCGAAGGCGCGAGTGAAGGCGGCGGTGAACGCAGCGGGTGAGGCGTAGCCGAGGCGGCCGGAGACCTCGCTCACCGACGCCGTGCGCAGGAGCGGAAGGGCCGCGAGCAGGCGGGCCCGGGACCGCCAGACGGCCGGGCTCTCGCCCGTCTCCGAGCGGAAGCGCCGGGTGAAGGCCCGCTCGCTCATGGCCGTCCGCGCAGCCCACGACGCGTTGGTGACGCCGACGTCCGGGGCGGCCAGGTACTCGCGGCAGAGGGCTGCCAGGTCGACGGAGGCGGGAATCCCCACGTGGAACGGGAGCGGCGCCCGCGCGGCGATCTCGTGCAGGAGGAGATCGGCGATGCTGCCCTCCCGCCCGGACAGACTGTAGTCGGCCTCGAACTCCACTGCGGCAAGCAGCAGTTCGCGCAGCAGCGGCGGGACGTCCACGACCATGCAGGTGGCGGGCCACCAGGGGACAGCGCCCGGCTCGATGTACAGGCTCCGGGTACTGACCCCGAGCATGCGGACGCGGTGCCGGGTGGCAGCCGGAATGAGTACCGCGCGCTCAGGCGGAACGGTCCAGCTGCCCTCGGCGGTGTCGACGACCATGAGCCCGGTGGCGCCGTAGAGGAACTGCGCACGCCGGTGTTCGTGCCAGTCCAGCAGATGACCGGAGGGGTAGTCGGTGCCGATCGGCAGGACCGCCCGGGCCACCTGGTCGACGTCGGCCAGGGAGACGTTCTTCACCACCCCACGCTAAGGGGTCCTTGCAAGATGAGCGTCCGATGAGGTCGCGTGGTCTGGTGCCGTGCATCGCAAGGCGCCGGAGAGTCCTCGTAGCGGAGCTACCAGGGCTTTTCGGCAACGCCGCGTGGTCTGGTGCCGTGCACCGCAAGGCGGGGAGCCACCCGTACTGGGGGCATCGGGGCGATGCGGCAACGCTGCGAGGCGCCGTGCCGGGCGTCGGGAGCCCGCGGATGTCACGCGACACCCCGTGGCTGACACGCGAAGAAATGACGCCGACCATCGCATGCGGGACCTCCCCGGCGGCTGGTGGGGTGGTGCCATGAACGATGTCGTCCTGCTCGGGATCGGGCTCCTCACCGGAGTCACGACAGTGCTGTTCGGGTTCGGCGGGGGTTTCGTCACCGTCCCGACCGTGGTGTGGGCGGATGCGGCCCTCGGCGGTGACGCGATACGGGTCGCGACGGCCACCTCGGCGCTGGTCATGGTGGTGAACGCCGGGTTCGCCACGGCCGCCACCCCCCGTCGGGTGCTCCGCGCCCTGCGCAGCAGCGGCCTGCTGCTCCTGTTGCTGGCGGTCGGAGCCTTCGCCGGTGCACTCGCCACCCACCACTCCCCCGCGGCCCTGATCCGCTGGGCGTTCGTCGCCTACCTGGCCCTCACCGTCCTCGACCTGCTCCTGCGCCCCGGCTTCCTGCGCCCGCGCGGGCCGGTCGAGGCAGCGGACCGGGCGTCGCGGCCGCTTCCGCCCCTGCTGGGCGCACCAGTCGGTGCCGTGGCGGCGTTCCTCGGCGTGGGCGGAAGCGTCATGACCGTTCCCGCGATGCGCCGGGCCGGTCACACGATGGCCGTGGCGACCGCACTGGCCAACCCCCTCACCCTGGTCATCGCCCTGCCGGCCGCCGCCGTGTCCCTGAGCGGCACCGTGAGCGCGGAGGCTGCGCACCCGCACCTGCTGGGCCTCGTCGACCTGCGCGCCGCCGCAGCGCTGCTGCTGGGCGCCCTGCCCGTGATCGCGATCCTCCGCCGCCACCCGCCGCGGGTACCCGACCGTGTCTACGCCTGGGCCTACATCGCGCTGTTGGTCCTGGTGACGGTCGCCGTCGTCCTGGCGGGCTGAGTCGCATCCGTGCGCCCTCACGCGAGCCCGCACGGGTGCGTCAGCGTCGACCGTGTCCGCCACCAGCCGTTCCCGTGAGGCGTGAGCCAGTGACCGGTCACGGACGGCCCTCCCCGGATGTGGGGCGCGAGCCGGGCCGGGTACCCGGGCGGCGGACACGCGGTCCGGCACGCCGCAGCCGCGCACCGGGACTCGACCCGTGATCAGCGAGGCACACGCACAGGCACTGCTGGAAGGACGCGACGACGCCGAACTCGTCGTGGTGGAGGGGCGCGCCCACGTCGTGTCCGCCGACTCACTGGAGCGGGAACCCTACAGGGGGGCGCTGCGCATCGTCTCCCGTCCCGACCTGGCGGGGCCCCTCGGCGACATCCGCTCCCTCTCCGCCGACACCCTCGCAGAGGTGGCCGGCCGCCTCGACGCGACGGCCACCAGGCTCGGAGCGTAAGGGCTGTCCCGTGGCCCCCGGCGGGCTCCCGGCGTCCAGGACGGCGCCTCGCCCCGTTGTCGAAGCGCCCGAACACACCAAGTACCCAACTGGAAGGCGAAGGAGGAGGCGACCATGGGTGAGGGCGAGCAGCACCGCGAAAAGGGCGGTGCACGACGCCGCGATCCCGCCGACCGCCCGGGCGGCCCGAGGGCAGGCCGCACCACGGGCCCGGTCCGCCGGCCTACGCGCAGAAGGGAGGGCGCTGCCCGGACCACGGAGCGGCCTGCTCCAGTTGGGACGCCAAGCGGATGAGCACGTCCTCCCGCCCGTGGGCCGCGACGAGTTGCACGCCGATCGGGAGTCCGTCGGAGTTGCGGTACAGGGGCAGGGAGACGGCGGGCTGGCCGGTGACGTTGAACGGCAGGGTGAAGGCGATGAACCGGGAGACCTCGGCGACCAGTTCCATCGGGTCCTTCGCGTCCGGAGCCAGTTCCCCCAGGGGAGGCGGCGGGGCGGGCAGCGTCGGGGTGAGCAGGACGTCGACGTCGTCCTCCCACAGGGCGGCCACGCCTCGCGCCCACCGGTGCCAGGCCTGTATGCCGGAGACCCACTGCGCGGCCGTGACCGAACGGCCCAGCTCCGCGAGCGCCCCGTTCATCGGTTCCAGGTCGGCGGGTTCGAGCCGTTCGCCGAGGCGCTGCGACCACTGTTCGAGCTCCCAGGCGAGCACGGCTGAGAACATGGTCGGCAGTGTCTGGAACAGTTCGGGGGCGTCCAGAGCGGCTGCCGGTGCCGGCTCGACACGGTGGCCGAGGCCGTCGAGCAGCCGTGCGGTGTGTTCGACCGCGGCCACGCAGTCCTCGTGGGCCGGGGCGGTCGCGCCCGGCGGTGTCCAGCGGAAGCCGATGCGCAGGGTGCCGGGAGGGGCTCCGACCTCTTCGCGGTAGGGCCGGGCCGGCGGCGGGGCCGCATACGGGTCGCCGGTTGCCGGACCGGCCGTCACGTCGAGTACGGCGGCGGTGTCACGGACCGAACGGGTCAGCACGTGTTCGTGCGTCACCCCTCCCCAGTACTCGCCGTGCTGCGGGCCCAGGGTGGTCCGTGCCCGGGTGGGTTTGAGACCGACGACTCCGCAGGCGCTCGCGGGCATCCGGATCGAACCGGCCATGTCGTTGCCGTGCGCCACCGAGACCATGCCCGCGGCGACGGCTGCCGCCGAGCCACCGCTCGAACCGCCCGGGGAGCGGCTGGTGTCCCACGGGTTACGGGTCGCCCCGTGCGCCAGCGGCTCGGTGGTGACACTGGTGGCCAGTTCGGGGAGGTTCGTCTTGCCGCAGAAGACGAAGCCTGCCGACCGGAACCGCGCGGCCAGAGTGGAGTCCTCCGGAGCCCGCCAGTCCCTCTTCTGCAGGGCGCGCATCGCTCCGTACGTCGGGTCGCCCGCGGAATGGCACAGCATGTCCTTGAGCAGCATGGGAACACCGCGGAAGGGCCCGTCGGCCAGCTCCGCCGAGCCTGCCTCGGCCAGCGCCTTGTTGAACAGGGGCGTGATGACGGCGTTGAGCCCGCCGTTGAGCCGCTCTATTCGTCCGATCGCTGCCTCGACGAGTTCCTTCGGCGACAGTACCCCGCGTCGCACGAGGTCGGCCTGGGCCGTTGCGTCCAGCCATGCGAGCTCGTCGCCGGGCACCGAACTCTCCGTCATCTCTTCACCGTTCCGGTCGTTGCGCTCAACCGGCCGGAAAGTCGCCCGCGTCCTGTTCCTCTCCGGACGCGGCGACGGATGCGTTCCGGCCGCGGTCATACGCTACGGAACATCGTGCGACACCCTGAAGGCAACCTGGCGTCGGCTGCACCGGGCGGCGACCGGGCGGGAGAGCGGCGCGAACGGGCACCCGGCCGCCCGGAGGGCACCGGCGCGCACCGGTGAGGGCAGCCCGGGTCCGGGGCCGTGGCAGCTCTCGCCGCACGGGGCGGCGTCATTCCCGCGCGAGGTCGAGGGGGTCACGGGGCCCGCGGGATACGTCCTGGGCGCTGATCGCGGGAACGGGTGTGTCCGCTGTGGGCACCAGTCGGGCTCCGTCCGGGCCGAACACGGCGCGGGGCTCGGGGAAGAGGACGAGCAGGCCGAGGTAGAGCACGGCGGCGACGGCCAGCGACAGCGGCAGGCTGATGTCGACGCCTCCGGCCAGGTCCCCGAGGGGCCCGACGAACTGGCCCGGGATGTCGGTGAAGAGGACACCGAGCACGGCACCGGCCCACCACGCCGTCAGTCCGCGCCAGTTCCAGCCGTGCGTGAACCAGTAGCGGCCGCCGCGCTGCCGCCGGTTGAAGACCTGGAGGGCGTCGGGGTCGTACCAGCCCCGGCGGGTGAGGTGTCCCAGCATCAGCACCACCATCCAGGGTGTGGTGCAGGTGACGATGACGGTCGCGAAGGTGGAGATCGACTGCACGAGGTTGAAGGCGAACCGGCCCACGAAGATGAACGCGAAGGAGACCATGCCGACCAGCACGGTGGCCTGGACCCGGGACAGACGGGGGAAGACGGAGGAGAAGTCGAGGCCGGTGCCGTAGAGCGAGGTGGTGCCCGTGGAGAGGCCGCCGATCAGCGCGAGGAGGCAGACCGGCAGGAAGTACCAGCCGGGCGAGACGGCGAGCAGCCCGCCGACGAAGTCGGGCGCCGACGCGTCCACGTACCGCGGTGCCCTGGTGGCGATGACAGTGGCCGTCGCCAGGCCGAACACGAACGGCAGGAGCGTGGCCACCTGGGAGAGGAACGCCGCAGCGACCACCCGCCGGCGCGGGGTGGCGGACGGGATGTAGCGCGACCAGTCGCCGAGGAACGCGCCGAAGGAGACCGGATTGGAGAGCACGATGAGGGCGGCGCCGATGAAGGCGGGCCAGAAACCCGCCTGCGTCGTGGCGGGGGCAGGGCCGGTGAAGGAGCCCGGGTACGAGGGGTCGAAGTCTCCCGCGAAGGCGAACACGCCGAGTGCGAACAGCAGGCTGGCCGCCGCGACGGCGATCTTGTTGACGAAGAGCATGAGGCGGAACCCGTACACGCACACCACCAGGACGAGCCCCGCGAAGACGGCGTAGGCCGCCGCGTAGGACCAGTTCCCGCGCGGCAGCCCGAACAGCCGGTGGGCGCCGCCGACCAGGGCGTCGCCCGAACTCCACACCGATATCGAGAAGAAAGCGACGGCCACCAGGAGGGAGAGGAAGGAGCCGACCACCCGGCCGTGGACGCCGAGGTGCGCGGAGGAGGAGACGGCGTTGTTCGTGCCGTTGGCGGGTCCGAAGACGGCCATGGGGCAGAGGATCAGCGCCCCGACGCCCACCCCCAGGCACGTCGCCGCCAGCCCTTGCCAGAACGACAGGCCGAACAGGACGGGGAACGCGCCGAGAACACAGGTGGAGAAGGTGTTGGCGCCGCCGAAGGCGAGGCGGAACAGGTCGAACGGGCCGGCGTGACGGTCGGAGTCGGGGATGCGGTCCACCCCGTGGGTCTCCACGTCGGTGAGAGCCGGGGCGGCGGTGGGCGGGTCGGGAGCGGACACGGGGACTCCACGGGGCGTCGGTCGGGGACTGGGGGCACGCCGCGGGACGGCCGCCCGGTGCGGCCCGCGTGCTCGACGGGGACGGAACCGGTCGTCGCGGGGTGCGGAGCGGTGCCCGGAGCGCCGCGGGGGTGTGCAGCGCGCGGCGGCGGAGCTTCTGGCTCACCGGGGGACGCTATCCACGGCCGGCACTCCCCCACCAGGCGCGCAACCGTCCAGCCCCCGCCACCGGCATGGACGATTGCTCCACTCGCGAACCCGGGGGAATGCCGCAGATGCCCTCAAGGACCCCGTGTGCGTCCGGCACCCGTCCGCCTGCTGCCGCGAGGAGGCGACCCGGGGCGGTGGACGTCCCGCAGGAGGAGGCACCGGGAGCCTCCGCACGCTGATCCGTCCTGGCAGGGAACTCCTCCGGTCCGGCGGCCGCTGACGCCGGCCGGACCGGTCTTGGTCTCAGGCCGTGTGGACGCGGGGGCGGCGGGTGCGGTCGGGTTCGGCCTCGCGCAGCACCTCGCGGGTCACCGGGGCGACCTCACCGTGGCCGAAGAGGAAGAAGCGCAGGAAGTTGGCGAACGGGTTGCCCTCGGTCCACTCGAAGTACATGTGCGGGGTGCAGCCGGTGACGTCCCGGACGTGGAGGAGGAGCGCGGCCAGGGCGTTGGGGACGGAGGAGGACTCCAGGGTCAGGACGCGGTAGCGCTCGTGCAGCACCTCGCCCCGGATGCTCAGGCTCGCCTCGAACTCGGAGGGGTCGGTGACGGTGACCTCGGCGAAGACGAAGTCCTCCTGTTCCGGCAGGTCGTTGTCGGCCCGGATCTGCTCGATCTTGTCGCGGTACTCGGCCTTGTCCCGCCGGTCGGGCTCGTTGGCGATGAAGCGGATGCGGCGGTGGGACATGTCGCGGATGAAGCGTTCGGCCATGTCGTCGGTGGTCACGCTGGTCACGCGCAGTTCGAAGGCACGGGCCAGCCGGGAGGCCAGGGACACCAGGATGATGCCGACGATGAAGCAGGCACCGATCTTCACACCGTCCGGACGCTCGATGACGTTGACGACCGTCGTGTAGAGGAACACCGTCGCGACGAGCGCGAAGGCGGCGGTCCGCAGGCGTTGGCCGGCCTTGTGTGCGGCGATGGTCACGGCGACGGCTGCGGAGCTGATCAGCACCAGCACCCCGGTGGCGTAGGCGCCGCCCTGGGCGTCGACGTCGGCGTCGAAGATCCAGGTGACCAGGAAGGCGATCAGGATGAAGACGATGACCATGGGGCGGACGGCCCGCGCCCAGTGCGGCGCCATGCCGTAGCGGGGGAGGTAGCGCGGCATCAGGTTCAGGAGGCCGGCCATCGCGGAGGCGCCGGCGAACCAGAGGATGCTGATGGTGGAGATGTCGTAGACCGAGCCGAACGCCCCGCCGAGGTACTGGTGCGCGAGGTAGGCGAGTGCCCGGCCGTTGGCCTGGCCGTCCGACTTGAACTCCTTCTCCGGGATCAGGACCGTGGTGATGAAGCTGGTGGTGATCAGGAAGGCGCTCATGATCAGTGCGGCGGTGGTCAGCAGCTTCTTGGTGTCGCGGATGCGGCCCCTGGGGTGCTCCTCGGTGTCGTCCTCGTCACCGCGGACGTGCGGCATGACGGCGACGCCGGTCTCGAATCCGGACAGGCCGAGGGCGAGTTTCGGGAAGACGATCAGGGCCAGGCCGACCATCACGAACACGTTGCCGTGTTCCGCGGTGAGCGCGCCGGTCCAGTCGGTGACCAGGTGCGCCGCGCTGACGACCTGCCACAGGCCGGAGACGACGACGACCACGTTGAGCGCGAGGTAGACGCCCACCAGGGCGACCGCGACACCGATGGCCTCCAGGAAGCCCTTGAGGAAGACCGCGCCGAGCAGGGCCACCAGGAACAGGGTGATGACCAGTTGGTGACCGTGCAGGTAGCCGGTCAGGTGGGGGTTCTCCACGAGGTGGGTGGAGGCGTCGGCGGCCGAGAGGGTGATGGTGATGAGGAAGTCGGTGGCCGCGAAACCCAGCAGGGTCAGGACGAAGAGTTTGCCCTGCCAGAAGGTCAGCAGGCGCTCCAGCATCGCGATCGACCCCTGACCCCGCGAGCTCTCCTCAGCCACCCTCCGGTAGACCGGGAGGGCGCCGGCGAGAGTGACTATGACCAGCACGATGGTGGCGATGGGCGAGAGCAGGCCGGCCGCCAGGGCCGCGATGCCGGGCTGGTAGCCGAGGGTGGAGAAGTAGTCGACGCCGGTCAGGCACATCACCCGGTACCAGAGCTGGCCCTTGTGCGGTGGCTCCGGGACGGCGTGGGGCCCGGTGTGGCCGCCCTGCCTGCCCATGTCGGACAGCCCCTCCAGCATCCAGGTCCGCAGTCGGCCCGGGGAGCGGGGTTCGGTGGCAGCCATGGGATGTGCTCTCCTGACATGCGGTTCAGCGGAGTGCCGGCGATCTTGCAGGTGGCTGAACCAGCGTAAGCAAGGAGTGGGGGACGGGCCCGGCTGACGGGTCGTCCAAACGTGTCAAGGAGATGGCGGCACCTCGGGAAACCGGCTGGGCCGGGGCAGGGAGCCGACGGCGCCGGGGGGCGAGGACCTGGCTCAGGGAGCGCAGGGCCCACAGGTCGGCGAGATGGTCGACGCGGTGCGGCGGGTGGGCGTGGCCGGCGCCGGCGGGTGGGCGTGGTCGGCGCCGTGGCGGGGCAGGAGCGCCACCCGCCGGCCGGCGACCGTTCCCACCGCGACGGTGTCGGAGGGATCGCCGTAAGGGGTGGTCACCTTGGCCGGCCGGCCGGGCATCGGCGAGCAGCGCGCAGCGTGCAGAACCCGCTGCCCCTGATGACGCCGCTCTCCGCCGGGGTCCGCGGCGCCGTCCGCGTACTCTGTCCGGTCATGGCGGGGACACCTCGTTCGCGGAGTCGGGGCGGGGGGTCGGCCCGGCTCCGCGGTCGGCGGTGGTGAGGGGGACGTCGTCGAGTGAGGTGACGGTGGGGTGGCCGGGCACCTGCGGCCCGTCGGGGTCGCCGGGCCGCCGCACCCCCAGGACGCGCCAGCCGGCGACCGCCGCGGCGTCCAGTTCCGCGGCCACGTCGCTGAGGAAAAGGATGTCGCCGGGCACGCCGCCGACCGCGCGGGTGATGGCCCGGTAGGAGTCGGGCGCCCGCTTGGGCCCGGCGCTCTCCAGGTCGAAGTGGCCCCGCAGCAGGCCGGTCAGGTCGCCGTGGTCGCTGTACCGGAACCAGTCCCGCTGCGCCTGCAGGGAACCGGAGGAGTAGACGTACACCTCGATCTCCGCCCCGGCCCACCGGCGCAGCGCCGGGGGCACGTCCGGGTAGACGTGTCCGGTGAGCGAGCCGTCCGCGTAGCCCTGTGCCCAGATCAGCCCCTGCACCGTCTTCAGCGGGGCCGCCTTGGTGTCGCTGTCCGCCCAGGCGGCCAGTGCGGCGACGGCTCCCGCCTCGTCCAGCAGCGGGTCCGACGCCGTCGCCCGTACCGCCTCCAGGACTTCGGCGTGGCGGGCGGTGCCGCGCTGGTCGGCGAACCAGCCGGCCAGGCGCTGCCGGGCGTAGGGGAAGAGGACGTGGTGCACGTGGTCCGCCGAACCGGTGGTCCCCTCGATGTCGAGTACCACGGTCCGTACCGTCAGCGGGCTCACCGCGCCTCCTGCAGCAGCGTGTCCAGCGGGGGGAAGCGCCGGGCGAGGGTGTCCTGGGTGAAGTCCCCGACCCAGCCGTCCTCCTCCCGGAAGAAGCGGATGGCGCAGAAGTCGGGGCGCGGGCCCATGTCGAACCAGTGCCGGGTGCCGGCCGGTACCGACAGCAGGTCGCCCGCCTCGCACACCACCGCGTGCACCCGGTCCTCGACGTGCAGGTAGAAGCAGCCGCGGCCGTGGGCGAAGAACCGCACCTCGTCCTCGGCGTGCCGGTGTTCCTCCAGGAAGGCCTCCCGGGCGGTGCGGGCCCGCTCGCGCCACTGCGGCGTGTCCTGTGGGGTGAACCGGACGACGTCCACCACCCGCATGTCCTCCCGGGCGCGCAGCTCCGCCACCGGGTCCCGGTAGTGCTCCAGGACGTCGGCCGCGGGGGCGCCCGGGGGCGTCGCGCCGCGCAGCGGCCAGCGCTCGAACGCCACCCGGCAGTCCCGCAGCACCTCGGTGATCTCCTGCTGGTCGCGGGTGCGCAGGAGCACCTCCTCGGGCGCGTCGTGCGCCATGGTCTGCAGCAGGGTCATCAGTCGTCCTCTCCGGTGGGTGCGGGGGCCTGGTCCCATACTGACGGGCGGGCTCCGAGCAGCAGCAGTTCGCAGATGCTCTCCAGGCATTCGAGGTGGTTGCGTGCCTGGGCGGGGTCCGCCCCCCACGCGGTGATGCCGTGGTCGGCGATGAGGAGGCCGGGGGGCGCGTCGGGGGTGCGAGCGAGGTAGGCGGCCACCTCCTCCGCGATCCGGCCCACGTCGCGGTGGTTGGCGAAGACCGGGAGTACGGTGCGGGCGGGGTCGTCGAGGCTGAGGCCCTTGAGCAGCTCGAAGTGGCGCAGCGTGAGCCGCTGGAGCCCGCGGTCGGCGGCGCGGCAGGCCACCGCGGTGGCGTACGGGGAGTGGACGTGGACGACCGCGCCCGCTCCGGCCGCCCGGTAGAGCGCGGCGTGGATGGCGGTCTCGGCCGAGGCGCGCAGCGGCCCCGGGGTCACCCTCCGGCCGGTGTCCGCTTCGACGAGGACGGTGTCCTTCTCGGTCAGTTCCCCCTTGTCCCGCCCGCTGGCGGTGATCAGCGCGTGGTCCGGGCGCTCCGGGAGCCGTACCGAGAGGTTGCCGGAGGTGCCGGGCATCCACCCCCTCTCGTACAGCCGGCGGGAGAGGGCCGCGAGGGTGCGCGCCAGGAGGGAGGAGGGGGCGGCGGGCGACGGTGTGGCGGCAGTGCCGGAGTGCGCGGACGTGTCGGCCGGGGCAGGCCCGGCTCCCCCGGGACGGAACGTCTGCTCCTCGGAGACCAGAGCCGTGATCAGTTCGGCCGGCGTGACGTCGAACGCCGGGTTGAAGACGCGCGCACCGCTCGGGCCGGTCCGCACCCCGGCGTGGTCGAGGACCTCTTCCGGTGCCCGTTCCTCGACGCGGATGCCGGTGCCGTCCGCGAGCGTGCGGTCCCACGAGGACTCGGGGGCCACGACGACGAACGGGATGCCGTGCCGGGCGGCGGCCACCGCGAGCGCGTAGGTGCCTATCTTGTTGGCCGTGTCGCCGTTGGCCGCGATCCGGTCGGCCCCCACCAGCACGCAGTCGACCAGGCCGCGGGACATGGCGGCGGCCGCCGCGGAGTCCACGCACAGCCGGTAGTCCACGCCGGCCTCGCCCAACTCCCAGGCGGTCAGGCGCGATCCCTGGAGCAGTGGGCGGGTCTCGTCCACCAGCACCTCGGCGACCCGGCCCCGGGCGGCGAGTTCCAGGACGGTGCCGAGTGCGGTGCCGACGGCTGCGGTGGCCAGGCGGCCGGTGTTGCAGTGGGTCAGCAGCCGCAGGGGGCGGTCCCCGGCGAGTGCCGTCACCAGGTCGGCGGCGCGTTCCACCGCCCGGCGGTTGGTCTCCCGGTCCTGGGTGAGCATCGACGTGGCCTCGGCGAGCACTGCCTCGTGGCCTTCGGGCAGCCGTCGCAGGACGCGGTCCACCGCCCAGCTCAGGTTGACGGCGGTGGGGCGGGCCGCGGCGATCCGGGCGGCGTCGGCGCGGACGGCGGCCTCGGCCACAGCGCCGCCCGGCAGCCGGTGCGCGCGGGCGGAGAGCGCCACACCCAGCGCACCGGCCAGGCCGATGGCCGGGGCGCCGCGCACCGCCAGCGAGCGGACGGCCGCCACCACCTCCTCGACCGTGGTCAGCCGCAGGGTGCGGACGGTGTGCGGCAGGAGCCGCTGGTCGATCACGACTACTGCGCCGTCGTCCCAGTACAGGGAGGTGTCGGAGGGCGGCGAGGGTGCGGCGGGGGCTGTGGCGGAGGCGTCGCGGCCCGGTACGGCGGTGCCGTCGGGGCTCGGGGCGTCATGGGGGGTGGCGGAGAGCGGGGCGGACATGGTTCTCCTGGTGTTCGGCTGGCAGTGGGGATCGCGCCCGTGCGAGGACCGTGCGGAGAGACATGGCGGGGTGCTGCGTGACGGCGGTGCGGCGGGGGATTGCGCGCCGCCGCATGCGTGCGGACCGGACGTTACCGCGGGAGCCGGGTCGAGGGCTCAGGCCGCGGCCTGCTGCGGGCCGGGGAGCGTGGCGAACCGGGACTCGGCGCGGCGTGCGACGGGCGGTACCGCCAGGCCGGCCACCAGGAACATGGCGCCCAGCGCCAGGCAGCCGCCCCAGCCCCAGCCGACCATGGCGCCGGTGGCGACCAGCGGGGTCAGGACCTGGCCCAGGTCGCGCCCGACTCCGAACAGCCCCTGGTACTGGCCCACCGCGTGCTCGGGGGCGAGTTCGAAGGACAGCCCCCACGATCCGGCCGCCTGGTACAGCTCCCCCGTCACGTGGACGGCGCAGCCCGCCACCAGGAAGGCTCCGGCGAGCCAGAGCGTTCTGCCGTCGGCAAGGGCGAACAGGACACAGCAGCCGGCCAGCATCACTCCGGCCCGCAACTGGGCCCGCGCCGCGCCGCGTACGGTGTCGGTCCCCCGGCTGACCCGGACCTGGAAGAGGGTCGCGGAGACGGTGTTGACGAGGACAAGGACGGAGTAGAGGGCGACGGGGACGTCGGTGTGCGCCGCGATGTAGAGCGGCAGGGCCACCGTGAACAGGCCCAGGTTCATGCCGAGTGCGGCGTTGAGCAGGGTCAGCGCGACGAAGGGCCGGTCCCGCAGGACCACCCAGCGCGGCCCGTCGGTACTGCGTGGCACCGCCGGGACGGCCGGCACCCGCAGTGTGGCGAGGGCGGAGAGGAGGTAGCAGCCGGCCGCCACCAGCAGCACGGCGACGTAGGCGCGGCGGGTGTCGGACAGCAGCGCGGCCCCCGCGAGCAGGGCGCCCACGGCCCAGCCGGCGTTGGTGACCGCGCGGAGGTAGGCGCGGGTGCGCACCCGCTGTTCGGAGGGCACCGAGCCGGCGATCAGGGCCCCTTCGGCAGCGAGCCCGGAGGACTCGAAGAGGGTCACCAGGCAGGCCACCACGAGGAAAGCGGCGAAGCCCTCGACCAGAGCGTAACCGCACAGGAGGAGGGCTTCGGCGGTGCGGGCCGCAGCCCGCAGACCGCGAGGCCCGAGCCGGTCGGAGAGGTGGCCCGCCGGGACACCGCCGGCCATACCCACCAGGGAGGCCACGGTGAGCCCCACACCCACCTCGCCGGCGGGCAGGCCCACCACCCGGGTCAGGTAGAGCGGCAGCACGGTGTAGAAGAGGCCGCGCCCGATACGGCTGGTGAGTGCGGCGACGGCCAGCGGGCGCACCGGGCCCGGCTCCGGAACGGCAGCTCTCCAGAGGTTTAACGGCCTGGAACCCGACATCTCTCTCCTCGCGGTTCGCGGGCAGTGCGCCACGCGCTTTGCCTTCCGGTGATGTTGCCGCAACCACCGTGGCGACACATGGCCCGCGAGTCAACAAGCGGAAGCGCGCAAGAAATTCATCCACCTCCCGCACACCCCAATAGCCAAGTTTTTAGTGTGATATGCGTCACACTGGACACGGTTGTCCCAGGCTGCCTAATCTCTTGCATGGCTCGCGCCGCCCCGAAATTCCTGCGGCGACGACCCCCCTCCCCAGTCTCCTCAGAGATGGGATATCCGCTTTGCCTTTTCCAGTTCATGACCAGAATTCGGTGGCAGAGTTATCCACGACCGCAGTCGGCGGCTGGCTGGGCGGTGACCTCGCTCGCCGGGAAGAACGCTGGCGCATTCCGCTGCCCGCCGGGGCGGCAGCCGAACTGACCGCCGCGGCAGCCTCGGCGGCCGCCCGCAACGTACGTCCCCACTTCACCACCGACCACTCCCCCACCTTCGGCCACCTCTCCGGTCTGGACCACACGGCGGCATTCGCCGCCCAGGTGCGGGACCGGCTCTCCGGCGACCCGGGATTCACCGTCGTCACCGGATTCCCGGTGACGGGCCGCGACCCGGCCGAAGTCGAACTCGCCTACTGGCTCTTCGGGTTGCTGATCGGCCGACCGGTCTCGCAGAGCCGCAAGGGTGATCTGCTGGGCCGTGTCGAGGACCGCGGGGCCGACATCAGCAGCCCCGTGCAGCGCGGTTACGAGAGCGCCGCGGAGCTGCCCTTCCACGCGGACCGCACCGACGTGATCGGACTGCTGTGCGTGCGGCCGGCGGCGTCCGGCGGCCTCAGCCGCCTGGTCTCCTCCAAGGCCCTGCACGACCTGCTGTCGCGGGAGCATCCGGAAGTGCTGGCCGAGCTCTACCGGCCGTTCCCCAACGACCGGCGCGGCGAGGAGCAGCCCGGCGAGCGCCCCTGGTCCGACATCCCGGTCTTCAGCCGCGCCGGTGGCCACTTCGCGGCGCGCTACGTCCGCCGCTTCATCACCGGCTCCCAACGCCACCCGCAGGCCCCCAGGCTGACCGAGGCGCAGGTGACGGCGATGGACACCCTGGACGCGCTGCTGCACCGCCCGGGCGTCTCGCTGGACATGGACCTGCGCGCGGGCGAACTCCAGCTGATCAACAACTTCCACATCCTGCACGCCCGCAGCGCCTTCACCGACGGCGGGGGCGCGGGACGCCTGCTGTTGCGGCTCTGGCTCGCCTTCCAGGACAGCCCCGAACTGCCGGACCACTACGCCGCCCTGTACGGCGCGACCTCCGCAGGCTGCTACCGCGGTGGCGTCTGGCCGCAGGGAGCGGTTCCCGAGCTCGTCGGCCGGCCCGTCACCGCCGCCCGGTGAACGGCCGCACCCACCGGCCCCCGGCAGCGGGGGCGCCGCGTCCCGCGCTCGCCACCAACCCCCGCATCCCGCTGCTGGACTGCGACCACGTGCCGGGGCAGGCGACCGGCCGCACGGCCCCCGGTTCCCTGCTCCTGCTGCACGGCTTCGCCGAGGACAAGACCGCCCTGCGCCCGCTGGGTGCGGCGCTCTGCCCACGGGGCTCCACCGCCGTCCACCCCTCGTTGCGGGGCCACGGCGCGAGCCCCCGCCCCGCCTGGGGCTACTCCCCCCTGGACTTCGCCGCCGACCTGCACCGGATCGCCGACACCTTCCCCCGGCCCCTGCACGTGGTCGGCTACTCCTTCGGGGCGCTCGTCGCCGCCGTCACCGCGGTCGCGCTGGGGCCGGACCGCATAGCGAGTGTCGCCGTTCTCGACCAGTCCTTCGAGGCCGTGCCCGAGAGATACGAGGGGGGTCCCTGGGCTGAGGCGAGCCACCTGAAATGGAACTTCGACCACACGCATTACCTGGACATGTTGTGCACCGCCAGAATTCCGGTTCTCTCCGTCCTTGCCCGCGCGAGTCCGGTAGTTCCGGAACCCGAAAAGAAGCGTATGGCGGACCGTCGCGGGGAATTCTTCTCCTGCACCGTAGCGGAAGGTGATCACCGAAGTTTCCTTCGGGAATCCGCCGTCACCTCACTTGCCGATTTCTACGGTCGCCACTTCCCGGTCACCACCTTTACGGAGGCCATTTCGTGACAGCACCCCACAGCCGCGTCGGCCAGGAGACGCTCGCGGCCCTGCTCCGCATCCACCGCGAGGTGCTGGACGACGAGGGGATCGGCCCGGAGGACAACTTCTACGACCACGGCGGCAACAGCCTGCTCGCCCTGCGCATCATCCGCAGGATCGCCGAGGAGCTCGGCGTCCGCGCCCCGGCCCGGGCGGTGTTCACCGCGCCGACCGTCGCCGACCTCGCCACCCAGGTGGCGGCGGCCGGGCGGCAGGAACCCGCCACCACCCCCGCGCCGGACGGGACTTCGGGCGGCGGGGTCTCGGGCCGGGCCTCGATGGCCCAGGAGTGGGCGATCCTGGCGCAGTTGAAGGACCCCGACGCACCCGCCCTGCAGTTCCATGTCGCCTACCGGGTGCGCGGGCCCCTCGACATCGATGTCCTGCGGCAGGCGCTCCAGGTCCTCACCGACCACCACCCCGGCCTGCGGACCGCCTTCCGGGTACGGGAGGGCCGGGTCTTCCAGGAGGTCGCGGACGCCGTCCCGGCGGACCTGCGGGTGGAGGACTTCTCCGGGCTGCACGAGGACGAACGGCTGGGCCAGGCACTGGACTTCCTCGACGAGGAGGTGCGCCGCCCCTTCGACCGCGCCACCGCGCCGCTGGCCCGGGCACTGCTGGTGCGGTGCACGGCCGAGGACCACCTGCTGGCGCTCGTCTTCGACCACGCCGTCGCCGACGGCTGGTCGCTGGAGACACTGACCGAGCAGCTCTCCGAGGTCTACGAAACGCTGCTGTCCGGCGGCCTTCCCCAACTGCCCGCCGCTGGCTCGTACCTGAGGTGGGCGGCGCAGCAGTGGGAGCGGTACGAGGCGGGCCGCGGCAAGGAGGTCGCGGACTACTGGCGGGACCAGCTCGGTCCGGATCCGGCCGCCTTCGCGCTCCGGCTGCCCGGCTACCTGCCGGGCAGCGGCCTCTCGGGCCCGGCCGCCCTCAGCCTGGAGGTGCCGCCCGCGGTGGCCTCCGCCCTGGACGCCGCGTGCCGGCGGCTGCGCACCACCCCGTACTGCGTCAGCCTGGCCGCGCTCAAGGCCTACGTGGCGCAGCAGACGGGCGAGGAGCGGGTCATCATCCTGAGCACCTCGGCCAACCGCCTGGAACCCGAGTACCAGGACACCGTCGGCTGGTTCGCCAACGGCGTCTTCCCGGTCACCCGGGTGGACGCCTCGGCCGGCTTCGCGCAGCTGGTCGAGGAGGTGCGCACCACCTCGCTGGCCGCCACCGTCCACGGCGACCTGCCGGCCGCCTACGTCCGCGACCTGATGTGGTCCCGGTCGCAGAGCGGCTTCCGCAAGGACCCGGGCGTCTACTTCATGTGCAACGACCTGTGGGGCGGTGCGCTGCGTCTCGGGGCGGCCGAGGTCGCACCGGTCTTCCTCGACGAGCACGCGGACTCACCGGGACTGCACATGTGGCTGCTGCGCCACCGCGACGGCCTGCGCCTCCAGGTCCTGCACTACCGGTCGGAGTACCCGGCCGGCTACGTCCGGCAGTTCGCCGAGGGCTTCCTGGCTGCCCTCTCGGCCCTCTGCGGCACCCCCCACGGGGCCGTCGGCGACGTGCTGCCGCCCGCGAGCCTCTGAACCGGCCCACCCCTCACCGGGAGCCGCCACCCCGAAGCCCCGTCCGTGGGGCCCACCCCCATCGGGAAAGGAACGGCATGCCTGTCATCGACCGCGACGCCTACCTCCGGGACGGGTACCACCCGCTACCCGGTCTCCTGGACGAGAAGGACCACCGCCGGGCCGTCGAGTTCTTCGACACCATGGACGCGGCCGGCACCGTGTCCGACTCCTACGAGCCCGAGTACGACCAGGCCGACGGTGTGCGGCGGCTGCGCAAGCTGCGCCGCCTGCTCTGGAACGACCCCGGGCTGTGGGGCCCGCTGCTCAACCGCACGGGAGCGACCGACCTCGCCCGGCAGGTGATCGGGGAAGGGGCCACCGCCGTCTTCCACGCCGCCTTCCTCAAGCCGGCCCGGGTGGGCACCGAGGTCGCCCTCCACCAGGACCAGGCGCTGTGGACGTACACCTACCCGGGTGCCTTCAGCGTCTGGTTCGCCCTGACGGAGGTCTCGCCCGCCAACGGCGGCCTCTTCGGATGTCCCGCCTCCCACGCGCGAGGACTCGTCCCGCACCGCGACCGGCCGCACTACCGGTGGCACCCGAGCCTGGACGCGGCCGAGGACGGTCTGCGCGCCCCCGTGCAGTTCGTCCTGCGCCCCGGTGACGCGGTGATGTGGGACCGGTACTTCGCCCACGGCAGCGCGGCCAACACCTCACCCGACGACCGGCGCGGCATGGTCGTCGTCTTCGCGGACTCCGGCGCTCCCGGGTTCCGCGCCAGGGACAGCTTCCCCCTGGCGGACATCGCAGCCCTCGGAGGTGCGTGACATGGCGAACCCGACACCGGCCGGCACACCGGGGGTCTGCCTCATCGACAGCACGCTGCGTGAGGGCATGCAGTCGGCGCACGGCCGGCTGACGGTGGAGCAGAGCGAGGAGGTCGCCGCGCTGCTGGCCGCCAGCGGCGTGGACACCGTCGAGTGCGGCCACCCGGCGGTGGACGACACCGAACTGCGGCGGGTCTCCGCGGTGGTGGAAGCGGCCGGCGACGTCCCCGTCCTGGCCCACGCCCGGGCCCTGCCCGAGGACATCGACGCAGTGGCGAAGTCCGGTGCCGCCTGGGTGGGTGTCTTCCTCGGCATCAACGAGACCTCCCGCCGCTCCCGGCTCCCCGGGCGCACCCTGGGGGACCTGTACGGGAAGATCGAGCGCAGCGTCGGCCACGCCCGGCGCTCGGGCCTGCGGGTGCGCTTCACCGTCGAGGACAGCAGCCGCACCGACACCGCGGAGCTGGTGGAGGCGTACCTCATCGCCGCGGAGGCGGGCGCCGACCGCATCTGCTTCGCCGACACCCTCGGCGTTCTCGAACCCGCCCAGGTGGCCGAACGGGTCGCGCAGTTGCGGGCGCGCTGCCCGGGGCCGGACATCGAGGTGCATCTGCACGACGACCGCGGGCTGGCCACGGCCAACGCGCTGGCCGCCGTCGACGCGGGCGCCACCTGGGTGTCGACCTCGGTCAACGGGCTGGGTGAGCGGGCCGGCATCACCGACTACGCGGCACTGGCCGTCAACCTGCACCACCGGGGCACCCGCCCGCTGCCGGACGGGGCACTGCTGACGGAGCTGAGCCGCCGGGTGGGGGCCTACTCGCGGTCGATGCCCGACCACCGCCGTCCCGTCGTGGGCCGCGACGCCTTCCACCACGTGGCCAAGCTGCACGTGCGGGCCGTCGAGCGCGACCCCGGCTCCTACGAGTGGCTGGACCCGGCGGTAGTGGGCCGCAGCCGCAGCACCGAGCAGCCCGCGCTGCCCGCGGAGCCCGTGCAGTGGATCGTCGACCCGCAGGTGATCTCCGCCACCGAGCTGCGGTACCACCGGGCCGGTCCCGGTGAGCGGTACGTGCTGGTGGACAACAGGTTCGTGCCGGGCGCCGGGCAGTACTGCATCGCCCGCCGCATCCCGCACCTGGAGGACTACGGCGCGGGCCACGTCGACACCCATGTGCACCACTGCGACAGCCTGTTCATCTTCCTCGGTGAGGAGGAGGGCTACCGGGGGCTGTCCGTCGAGGTCACCCTCGGGGACGAGGTCTTCCAGGTGTCCAGCCCCGCGTCGGTCCTCATACCCTCCGGCGTCGCACACGGCTACCGCGTCGTGGGCGGGGCGGGCACCTACCTCAACCACGTCCTCGCCGGGGACTACAACTCCAGCCTGCTCGAACCGATGGGGAGCCTGCGATGACCGCACAGACCGACCGGATGGGCGAGGCCAACGCCAAGTCGGCCGCCTGGGACCTGATCGGCTCCCTCTTCTGGGAGTCGGGCCGCACCACCGCGAAGCCCAGCGACGAGGAGATAGGGCTCTTCCTCGACGGTGTGGCGGCCGGGGCCCGCTGCACGGTCGTCGGCGCCTCCACCAAGGACCTGGTGGAGAAACTCCTGGAACGCGGCGCCGAGGTGACCGTCCTGGACTTCTCGACGCGGATGTGCGACGACCTGCGGGCCGCACTGCCCCCAGGCTCTTGTCAGGTGCTCCGGCACGACATCACCCGCCCGGCACCCGAGGGCCTGCGCGCCACCCAGGACTTCGTCCTCAACGACCGGCTGGTCAACCGGTTCGGCGCGGACGAGGCCCAGGCCGGCGTCACCGGCATGCTCGACCTGCTCGCTCCGGGGGGCCAGTTGCGGGCTTCCGTGAAACTGGGGCTCTACCCGATGGACGAGCGCATGATCGCCGCCGGGCGCGAACGCGGCACCCTGGCCGAGTTCTACCAGCCCGAGGCCAAGGTCATCGACTTCGCCGCGGCGGGCGAGGTGCTCACCGACGCGCTGCTGCCGCACGGAGCCATCTCACCGGACCTGCTCCTGCAGTGGTACCGCGGCCGGGGCCGGGAGAAGCGCTTCGACCACCAGGACGTGATCGCGCTGGTCTCGGGGGCCGCGGTCGACGGGCGGGCCCTGCGGCTGGTCTCCTCGACGGAGTTCGGGCAGGCGCCGCAGACCCGGATGTACACCGCCGAGGCCGTCGCCGACGGCCGGGACGTCTGAGCCGGTGTGCGGGATCGTCGCCGTCAGCCTGGCCCCGCAGACGGGGCCGGGTGCCGGCAGTGACGCCCGGCTGCTCGCCCGGCGCGCCGTGCAACGCCTCCTGCACCGCGGACCCGACGGGTTCGGGGTGAGCGGTACGGAACGCTCCGCGGTCGCCATGGCACGGCTGCGGGTCCGCAGCCGGCCGGCCGACGAGGTGCCCTTCCACGGCGTGGGCGCCCAGCCCGCCCATGCCTACAACGGGGAGGTCTACACCGTCGGGGGGCGCGACGGGCAGGGGCCCTTCCGCGTGCCCTCCGGCGGGCTGGAGGAGGCCGAGGCCGTCCACGGACACGACCACTCCTGCCTGGACGGCATGTACGCGCTGGCCCGGCTGACGGCCGACGGCACCGTCGAGGTCACCCGGGACCCGCTCGGCATCAAGCCGCTCTACCTGCGGCGCGGCCCGAGCGGTGTGGCGGTGGCCTCGGAGGTGCCGGCGCTGCTGGAGGTCTTCGGGCGGCCGGCCGTACGCCCCGCCGCACTCGCCCAGTTCCTGCTGCTGGGCCGGGTGGTGGACGGCGGCACGTTCTTCGAGGGCATCGAGCCGGTGGCGCCGGGCAGCCGCCTCCTGCTCAAGGAGGGGCGGGCCGAGGTGGTGGCCGGCGCCGCACCCCTCCCCTCGCCGGCGGAACCGGGCGCCGCCGAGCCGGGGCCCGGGGCGTTGCGGGAGGCGGTCGGACGTGCCGTGGAGCGGGTGCTGGTCTCCGACCGCCCGCTCGGTCTGGCGGTCAGCGGCGGCCTGGACTCCACCGTGCTCGCCGCTGAGCTGTCCCGGCGCGGCGTGGGCGGGCTGCGGACGGTGAGCGTCGTGCCGCAGGGCAACGGCGACGGGGTGCGGGACCTGTCGGCACTGGGCCTGCCGGGCACGGCCTGGCGCGACTGGAACCACCACTGGGTCGGCTTCGGCCCCGGCGACCTGCTGGACGGGGTGGCCGACGCGGTCGCCGCGCTCGGCGAACCGACCGCGCTCAGCAGCGTCCCGATGTACGCGGCGCTGGCCCGCCTGGCGCGGGAGAGCGGCATCGTCGTGCTCCTGGTGGGCGAGGGGGCGGACGAACTCTTCGGCGGGTACCGCAGCTACCTCGCCCTGGCCGGCCTGGCGGCCGCACGGGACTTCTACCTCACGCCCGGACGGCGTGAGGTGGTGGGCGAGTTGCTGGGCGCCGGGGCACTGCGGGCCGCCGAGGCCGCGCTGGATGCGGCGCTGCCCCCGGCCACCGGCCGCGGGCCCGCCGAGGTGGTGCGGGACTTCGAGTACGCGCACAGCCTGGAGCCGCTGCTGCGCCGAGCCGACCACCTGCTGATGGCGCAGGGAGTCGAGGGGCGCGTCCCGTTCCTGCACGGCGGGGTCCCCGCACTGGCCGCGTCGCTGCCGTCCGGCGCGCTGGTGACGCGGGGCCAGACCAAGGTGGCGCTGCGCCGGGCCTACGCCGGTGAACTGCCGCACTTCCGCGACGAGGTGAAGAAGCCCTTCCGTGCGCCGCTGGACGACTGGCTGCTGGGCGCCGGCCGCGACCGCGTGCTTGCGGAGCTGCGCGGCCACCGGGAGCTGCTGGTCGACGCGGGTCTGCGGGCCGGGGGCGTCGACGCGCTGGTACGCCGGGTGCAGGAGGGCGGCCCCGGCACGGCCGGGCCGGCCTTCGGCGTCCTGACGCTGGGCGCATGGCTCGCCTGGCTCGCCTCGTGAAGGGCGCGCCGCAGAGGGAACCGGAAAGCGGAGGAGGTCACGTCGTGTCGGAACTGGCGACCGTCTCGGGGGTGGTGGCGAGCGTGCTCGGCCTCGACCGGGTCCGCCCCGAGGACTGCTTCGGGGAGCTGGGCGGCACCTCCCTCCAAGCGGTACGCGTCTGCGCACGGCTCCGCCGTGAACTGGGCGTGCGGGTGGACCCCGGCCTGCTGCAGGGCAGCGCCAGCACCCGGGAGTTCGCCGCCTCGGTGGCCGCCCTGCGCCGCGACGCCACCCGGTCGGGCGACCTGCCGGCCGCCGGGACGGTCCATGCGGCGGTGGCCCGGCAGGCCCGCCTGCGCCCCGCGGCCCCGGCGCTGCGGCACGCCGCAACTCTCGTCACCTACGCGGAGTTGGACGCCGCGGCGGACTGCTGGGCCGCCGCCCTCCAGCGCCGTGGTGTCGGGCCGGGCACCCGGGTACCGGTCATGCTGCCGCGCTCCCCGGAACTGGTGGCGGTGCTCCTGGCCGTCCTCAAGTGCGGTGCGGCCTACGCGGCCGTGGACCACCGGTGGCCGGCCGGGCGGGTGCGCGCCGTCGTGGCGGCGCTTGCTGCGCCGGTGCAGGTCACCGACGGGCCGGGGGTGGGCACGGCGCCGGTGTGGAGCCCCGGCAGAGGCGGGGTGCGGGCCGCCGCCGCGGCGGGCGGTGCCCCCGCGCCGGTGGCCGTGACCGGCACCGACCCGGCCACGGTCTTCTTCACCTCCGGGACCACCGGTGAGCCCAAGGGTGTTCTGTCCCCGCACCGTGCGACGCTGCGGCTCTTCGGCGGCAGGACCTTCGCCGACTTCGGCCCGGGCCGGGTGATGGCCCAGGCCGCGCCGGTCGCCTGGGACGCCTTCAGCCTCGAACTGTGGGGGATGCTCACCACCGGTGGCAGCTGCGTCATCAGCGAGGGGGACGTCCTCTTCCCCCAGGACCTGCGGCGACTGGTCCGCGAGACCGGCGTGGACACGGTGTGGCTCACCGCCTCGCTGTTCAACCTCTTCGTGGACGAGGACCTCGCGTGCTTCACCGGGCTGCGCCAGGTGATGACCGGCGGCGAACGGCTCTCGCCCACCCACGTGGCGGCCTTCCTCGACCATCATCCGCAGGTGGCTCTGGTCAACGGCTACGGACCGGTGGAGAGCTGCGTGTTCGTCTCCACCCGCAGAGTGCGCCGGGCCGACTGCGAGCTGCCCGACGGCGTCCCCATCGGCTCGGCGGTGCCGGGTACCGAGGTGCACCTGCTGGACGGGGAAGAGGTGGTGGCCGAGGGGGAGGCGGGTGAGATCTGTGTCGCCGGGGACGGCCTGGCCCTCGGCTACCTCGGGGCGCCGCAGGCCACCGCCGAGAAGTTCGTCACCGTACCGGTCTCGGGGACGCCGACCCGGCTGTACCGCACCGGTGACCTGGCCCGGCGCGACGACGCGGGTGTCCTGCACTTCCTCGGCCGCGCCGACCGGCAACTGAAGATCTCGGGCTACCGGGTGGAGCCGTCCGAGATCGAGGCGGTCGCCGCCCGGCTGCCCGGGGTGCGGCAGTGCGCGGTCGTCCCGGTGAGGTCGGCGGGCGGGGCCGTGGAGCAGCTCGCCCTGTTCTACACGTCCGACGGTGACGGCACCGACCCCGAGACTCTCCGGCGGCAACTGGCCGCGACGCTGCCCCACTACATGGTCCCGGCCACCGTCCGGCACACCGCCTCCTTCCCCACCACCGACCACGGCAAGCTGGACCGTGCCGCCCTGCTCGCCACGCCACCCCCGGCACCCACCCGACCCGAGGAGGGCACCACACCATGACGACGAGCGGCCCGGCGACACCCCGCGTCCCCCCTCCGGACACCCCGCCGACGCCCACCGCTGCGGCCCGGCAGACCGCGGCGTCCACCCGGGCGCCGGTGCCCCTGGGCGGGGCGGGCAGCGCGCTGCTGCGCCATCCGGTGCCCGAAGCGGCGGCCGCGGCGGGTGTCGACCTGGCCCGGGTCCCTTACACCGCCCGCATCCTGCTGGAGAACGCCCTGCACGCGGTGGCCTGCGGCCAGGCGGGGCCGGAGCTGGTGGACGCGGTGACGACGTGGTCGGTCACCGGCCGGGCCGAGGCGGACCTGCCCTTCCTGCCCCATCGTGTGGTGCTCCAGGACTTCTCGGGTGTCCCGGTGGTACTCGACCTGGCCGCCCTGCGCACGGCCGCGGTCCGCCGCGGCCTGCCACCGCAGAGCGTGCAGCCGGTGCTCCCCGCCGACCTCGTGGTCGACCACTCCGTGCGGGTGGACGCCGCAGGTACCGCGGAGGCGCTGCGGATCAACGCCGGCCAGGAGTACGCCCGCAACGGCGAGCGCTACGCCTTGCTGCGCTGGGCCGAACAGGCCTTCCCGGCGCTGCGGGTGGTGCCGCCGGGCACCGGGATCATCCACCAGGTCAACCTGGAGCGGCTGGCTCCGGTGGTGGCGGTGACCGACGCGCCGGGGGGCGGCCGGCTGGCCCGGCCCGACACCGTGCTGGGCACCGACTCCCACACCCCCATGATCGGCGGGCTGGGAGTGCTCGGCTGGGGGGTGGGCGGGATAGAGGCGACGTCCGTGCTGCTCGGCGAGCCCGTGTTGATGCGCCCACCGCGCGTGGTGGGCGTGCGGGTGACCGGCGCCCCCGCACCCGGCACCACCGCCACCGACCTGGTGCTCGCCCTGACCAGGCGACTGCGCCGGCTCGGGGTGGTCGGCGCCATCCTGGAGTTCCACGGGCCGGGGGTGGCCCGGCTGAGCGTCCCGGACCGGGCGACGCTGGCCAACATGGCGCCCGACTACGGCGCCACCACCTCCATCTTCCCCGTGGACGAGGAGACGCTCCGCTTCCTGCGGGCCACCGGACGGCCCGTGGCGCAGGTGGAACTCGTCGAGCGGTACTGCAGGGCCCAGGGCCTCTTCCGCCCAGGCGCCGACGACGACGGGCCGGCGTACGCGGAGCAGGTGGAGTTCGACCTGGGGCGCGTCGAGCCGGGCGTGGCCGGACCGCGGCGGCCGGACCAGTGGCTGCCGCTGCGGGCGGTCCCGGGCAGCCTCCCGGCGTCCCCCGGCCGTGAACCGGGGCGCCCCGCACCCTCACCGACCGGCGCTGCGGGGCGCGGCGGTCCGCTGCCGGACGGTGCGGTGGTGATCGCCGCGCTGACGAGTTGCACCAACACCTCGCACCCCGGTTCCATGATCGCCGCCGGGCTGGTCGCCCGCCGCGCGGTGCAGCGGGGGCTCACGGTGCCCTCCTGGGTCAAGACCAGTCTGGCGCCCGGCAGTCGTACCGTCCCCGCCTACCTCGACCGGGCGGGCCTGCTGGCTCCCCTCGAGAAGCTCGGTTTCCACCCGGTGGCCTTCGGCTGCACCACCTGTCACGGGATGAGCGGGCCGCTCACCGAGGAGGCGGCCCGCGCGGTCACCGAGGACGGTCTGACCGGCGTGGCGGTCCTCAGCGGCAACCGCAATTTCGAGGGGCGCATCCATCCCCAGGTGGGCGCCGCCTACCTGGCCTCCCCGGCCCTGGTCGTGTGCTACGCGCTGGCGGGCACGGCCGGCCGGGACCTGACGACCGAACCGGTGGCCACCGCACCGGACGGCCGCCCGGTCATGCTCGCGGACCTGTGGCCCGCCCCGGAGGAGATCGAGGAGGCGGTCCGCACCGCGGTGACCCCTGACCTGTTCGAGGACGCCTACGGTGACCTGACCGCCGGTGACGAACGCTGGCGGGCCCTCGACGCGCCGCAGGGCCTGCAGTACCCGTGGACCACCACCTCCGACTACCTCCTGGAGCCCCCCTTCCTCGGCCCGGACCGCCCGGCCCCCGTCGGGGACAGCGTGACCGGTGCCCGCATCCTGGCGCTGCTGGGGGACGCCGTCTCCACGGACCACATCTCCCCGGTGGGCGCCATCCCCCCGGACGGTGACGCCGGGCGGTACCTGCGCGACCTCGGCGTCCCCGAGAGCAGGTTCAACAGTTTTGGTGCGCGGCGCGGCAACCACGAGGTGATGGTGCGGGGGGCGTTCGCCAGTCCCCGTCTGCGCAACGCCGCCGCCGGCGGGCGCGAGGGACCGTGGGCACGTCACCTGCCCAGCGGCGAGGTGGCCTCGCTCCACTCCGTCGCGGAGCGGTACCGGGCCGAGGGCGTGCCGCTGGTGGTGGTCGCCGGCCGCGAGTACGGATGCGGCAGCGCCCGGGACTGGGCCGCCAAGGGCACCGCCCTGCTGGGCGTCCGCGCGGTCCTCGCCGAGAGCTTCGAGCGGATCCACCGCAGCAACCTGGTGGGGATGGGGGTGTTGCCGCTGGTCCTGCCCGCCGGGGCTGACGCGGACCGTCTCGGCCTGGACGGTTCGGAGGAGATCGACCTGCTGGGCCTGGACCTCCTGCGCCCTCGGGGACCGGTGGCGGTGCGGGTCCGGCGCCCGGACGGCCCGGCCGTGGAGTTCGAGGCGACGGCAGCGGTGGAGACCGACCGCGAGGTGGCCTACGTGCGGTCCGGAGGCATTCTGCCGTTCGTCGCCGAACGGCTCGACTCCCCTGCTCCGCAGGTTGGGTGAGGCACCGTCATCCACTAGGTTTCGAAGATCCGCACGGGACCGGCCGCCCCGGTTCCGTGCGCGCCGGCGCCGCACCCGCGGCACCCGTTCGTCGCCCCCTTTCCTGGAGACGCCGCATGACGCAGCAGTTCGACCCCGACTTCGGGCTCACCGCACAGGACTACAGCCGCCACCGCGCCGGGTTCCCGCCGCGGCTGGTCGAACGTCTCACCGCCGCCGGACTCACCTTGTCCGAGCGCGACGTACTGGACGTCGGTACCGGCACCGGCAGCCTGGCGCGGCTGTGTGCGCAGGCCGGCGCCCGCGTGACGGGGCTCGATCCGGCCGCGTCCCTGCTGGAGCAGGCCGCCGAACTGGACCGTGAGGCCGGCGTGAAGGTCGACTACCGGGTGGCGACGGCTGAGGAGACCGGCCTGCCCGACGCCTCGTTCGACGTCGTGACGGCCGGCCAGTGCTGGCACTGGTTCGACGCGCCGAAGGCCGCCGCCGAGGTCCGGCGGCTGCTGCGGCCCACCGGGGTGGTGGTCATCGCCCACTTCGACTGGCTTCCCCTGCCGGGCAACCTGGTCGCCGCCACCGAGGAGCTGATCACCTCCTACAACCCGGAGTGGACCATGGGCGGCGGCACGGGCCTGTACCCGCGCTGGCTCACCGACCTGGCCACGGCGGGCTTCGGCGGCATCGAGACCTTCTCCTTCGACCTGGACGTCCCCTACACCCCCGAGGCGTGGGTGGGCCGTATCCGGGCCAGCGCGGGGGTGGGGGCCAGCCTGCCGCCGGAGCAGGTGGCCCGCTTCACCGACGACCTCACCCGGGTCCTCGCCGACCGCTTCCCCGGTGAGGTCCTCGCCGTCCCCCACCGCACCTGGGCCGTCACGGCCACCGCACCGACCCGGTAACACGGGCCGCCGGCACCCCGGCCCCGGTGCGGCGGAGGTGCGTGAGGCACCTGTCCGCGCCCCTCCGCCGCACCGGGCGGGCGGCTCCTCCGTCCCGGCCGGGCAGGCCGGGCGCGCCGCCCGGGGAACGCCGCCGGGCCGGGGCCCTGCCTCAGGACAGCATGTTGACCTTGTACTGCATGAACCGGTAGTTCCTCGCGTCGTACCACTGGCTGACGACGATGTGGAAGTTGCCGAACGTCGAGCCGGGGACGACGAATCCGCCGTACGGGCTGGCGACCAGGTTGGCCACCTCCTGGCCCGGCGCGCAGGGCAGGATCATCGTCTGCTCCAGCGTCCTGGTCAGGTCCGAGGTGGGGAGCGCGAAGACCATCGCCCGGATCGACAGCGCGTTCATGTTCAGCCAGGTCAGGACGTACTTGCCGTCCATGGCGCGGAAGCAGATCTCGCCCCACTTGCGGATGCCGAAGACGGTCGTCGGAGGCGCGCCCCACCGCCAGGCCCCGTCGGCGTAACCCCACGGCTCGTAGGCGTCGGCATTGCCGAGGCTCTCCTTGCGCACCCGGTGCAGCAGCATTCCGGAGTCGGCGCCGCGGTTGAAGACCGTGGACAGGACGTAGCAGTAACCGTCGTCGGCCACCGCGTAGGTCTTCTGCTGGAACTGGCCGCCGTGCAGGTCACCCGGCCACTGGCACAGGTACTCCCAGGTCTCGCCGTTGTCGGTGGAGCGCCAGAAGTCGGTGTGGTGGGTGTCGTAGATGACGCCTCGCATGAGGTGCATGTACATGACGCCGTCGACGACGAAGACGTCGGAGGGAATCGCGGTGGTGGCCTTGTCGCCGACCGGGTTGTGCGGCTCATCGACGAGGCTGTTGGCGTGCCCACCGCCGACACTGCCGTCGATGCGCAGGTTGTTCGGGTCCGAACTGCTGGAACGCAGCCCGACCGGGGCGCGCCAGTCGTCAGCGGGCTCGCCCGGCTGCGGTACGTGGTCGCCGTTGAAGGTGTCGCCGCCCACGAACAGCATGGTGCCGTCGGGGCACCGCACGGGGATGCCGAGGTCGGTCCAGGGGGAGGCGAAGGGGCCCGTCTCGGCCGGGCCGCTCAGGTTCTTGACCTTGACCGCCAGCGTGGGGCTGGTCGGGTCGTTCGGTCCGCCGGCCGCCGCCACCCCGGCGCCGGAGGCGACGCCGCCCGCCCCCAGGGCGACGCCGATGCCGATCCTGAGGAGTTGACGGCGGGAGTGCCCGCCGCCCCTCGCGTCGTTCTCGTCCGATGCACGTGTCATTGCGTCGACACCTTCCAGAGTCGGCTCAGCTGTCCAGGACGTCCCTCGGTGCCGCGGTCCTTCTCGAGGGCCGTGGACAGGATGCCGTTCCCGCGGCGGGTCGCGCAGGAAGTTCTGGAATTTTTTCCAGATTCGCTGCCACGCATCCAGCGCACGCAGGGGCCCGCAAGGAGGCGGCCGCCCGCTCACGCGGGTCAGCGGGACAGACGGAAGGGCGCCGTGACCGCGGAGATCTTCGGCAGGGGCCGGCCGCAGCGTCACCTCAGACGCAGGGCGGTGCGGTTGCGGAGCAGCCGGTGCCGGAGATGGCGGTCGGACGGAAGCAGAGCGCGGGCGGCGGACCGGCAGCGGGGACGTTCTTCCTCAACTGCTCGGTGCGCGGCTCAGGTCGACGACGCAGAAGACGTTGCCGTCGGGGTCCGCGAGGACGACGAAGTCCGGGTCGGCCGGGTAGAGGTCCCAGTCCGGCCTCGTCGCACCGAGCGTGAGCAGGCGTTCGACCTCGACGTCCTGCTCGGCCGTCGTCTCCACGAACAGGTCGAGGTGGACGCGGGGGCGGGGTTCGACCGGTGACCGGCTGCGCATGAGCCCGAGCACGCGGTCGGAGCCGTCCTTCCGGCACAGCGTCCGCCAGTCCTCGCTCCGCCACTCCTCGGCGACGGTCAGGTCCAGTGCTGCTGCCCAGAACTCGGCAGCGCGGGCGACGTCCGAAACACCGATCACGGGGACACCAAGGGTGAGCATGCCCTGATGCTAGTGCGGTGACCGCACGGGTTCGCCGGGTCGGGGGACTGCGTCGTCGGGGTGCGTGGGTTGATGTCGAAGTGATACCCGACCGCCGCGGCGAGGCTCGGTGGCGCAACCGGTCAGGGAGGTCAGAAGCTCCTGCGGATCGTACGGTGGGCAGCACGAGCGCGGTGCGTTACCGGCGGGCGAGGATGCTGCCGGCCTCGGCCCGGCAGGCCGCGCGTCCTCGGGCCCCGGTCGGCCTCCGAGGGTGACTGTTCAGCGGCCGGGCTCGGCGCTCCGTGGCGCCCGGGGGACATGGAGGACGTCGAAGCGGTCCCACAACTCCTCGGCGCGGCGCAGACTGTCGCCGGTCCGGGCCGGGTCCAGTGCGGCGAGCCGGGCACACAGCGCCTGGGCGACTGCGACAGCCGCGGTGAGTGCCGGGAAGAACGCGGCGCCTTCCGCGGGGACGACGAGCACGTGGTGCGCGGCTTCGGCGAGCGGGGTGCTGGCGGAGTCGGTGAGGGCGCACACGGTGGCCCCGCGCTCCCGCGCCACCTGGGCCGAGCGGACCGTCCTGGCGTACAGCCGCCACAGGCTGACCGCGACGACGGTGTCCTGCGGGCCGACGCCCGAGAGCGCGTTGAGGAGGTCGGACTTGCTGTGGCCGCCGAGGAGTTCGACCGGGTAGCCGGCCAGTTGGGCGTTGTGGGCCAGGGCGAGGCCGATCGCGGCATAGCTGCCCTCGGCGATGACGAGGGTGCGCGGACTGCCGGCGATCGCCGCCACCACCTGCTCCACGGCCTCGGGCCGGAGGTGACGGCCGGCCAGGGCGACCGACTCCACGTCCCGCCGCAGCGAGTCGGCGAAGGCGCCCCGCCGGTCCGGGCCGCCGTGCTCGGCGGCGATCTCCGGCACGCTCAGCGAACTGAGGTAGCGGGCGCGCAACTCGGTTTGCAGGGCGGGCCAGCCGGAGAACCCGAGTGACTGCGCGGCACGGGTCACGGTGGCCATGTTCACGCCGGCTGCGTTCGCGATCTGCTGGGCGGGACCGTAGGTGCTCATCCGCGGCTGGGTGGTCAGAACCTCCAGGACGGCACGGGCCTTGGGGCTCAGCGAGACCGCGGAGGCCCGCTCGTTCAGCCACTCCCCCACGACCTCCGAGGCCGGGTGCGCGGCATCGCGCCTGACCGTCTCCTCGGGTTCGGCCACCGCCCCCTCACCTCCTGATCGCCCGTACGCTCCCCCGGCGCACCGCATCGCACTGCATCGTACGACGCCGGGTCGACCACGTCGGGCGGCCGAGAGCAACTTAGCAAGATTCATTGCGCATCCGAAGGCATGCAAACTATCTTGCAACCGCCCTCGGGGCACCCCCTCCCCTCGTGTCGAGAGGCGCGCTGATGAACCTTCTCGCGAGACTGGACAGGCTCCCCCTGTCCTCACCCCACTACCTGCTGCTCCTGCTCGGCGGCCTCGGTTACACCTTCGACGGCATGGACGCCGCGGTGGTCTCCTTCCTGATGCCGAGCACGCAGGCCCTGTGGCACCTGACCGACGGGCAGCTCGGCATGCTGGGTTCCGCCAGTGCCGTCGGCTACCTCCTGGCCGCGGGCTTCACCGGCGTACTCGCCGACCGCGTCGGTCGCCGCCGGGTGATGATGTACGCCCTGGTCTGTTACGCCTTCTTCTCCGTCGTGGCCGCGCTCGCCCCGGACTTCGGCACCTTCCTGGGTGCCCGGGTGCTGGCGGGTGCGGGCGCGGGTGCGGAGAGCGTGGTGATCGCACCGTTCCTCTCGGAGTTCGTGCCCCCGGCGCGACGCGGCTGGTTCGTCGGGACGCTCGCCGGTTTCTTCTCCTTCGGCTTCGTCGGTGCCGCGTTCCTCGGCCGGTTCGTGGTGGTCCAGCCGGACGGCTGGCGTTGGGCCCAGGTGATCACCGCAGCGCCGATCCTGCTGCTGCTGTGGTGGCGTCGCACCCTGCCGGAGTCGCCGCGCTTCCTGCTCGCCGCCGGCCGGGAGGCGGAGGCCGAACGGGTCGTGGCGGATCTGGAGCGCCGGGTCGAGGCCTCGACCGGACGGCCGCTACCGCCGGTCCCCGAGCAAGCTGCCGTCGCCCCCGCCGCGGAGCAGCCCCCGCTCGGCCCCGGCGCCGCCCTGCGCCACCTGTGGTCCCGCCCGATGGCGCGCCGGACCGCCACCACCTGGCTCATCTGGTTCGTCATCACCTTCGCGTACTACGGCTTCTTCTCCTGGATCCCCACGCTCCTGGTCCAGCAGGGCATCACCGTGACCCGGAGCTTCAGCTTCTCGATCGTCATCTACCTGGCCCAGATCCCCGGATACTTCTCCGCCGCCTGGCTGTGCGAACGGATCGACCGCAAGAACACCATCGCGGTCTACCTGGCAGGCTCCGCAGCTGCCGCCTACTGGCTCAGCCAGACGCACACCCCGACCGCCATCACCCTGGCGGGAGCCGTCCTCTCCTTCTTCCTCAACGGGACCTACGCCGGCGTCTACTCCTACACGCCGGAGGTCTTCCCGACCTTCATCCGCGCCACCGGCACCGGCTACGCCAGCGGCTTCGGCCGGATCGGGAGCATCACCGCACCGTTGATCATCGGTGCCCTCGCCACCTCCCTCGGCTTCGCCGGGGTTTTCGGGCTCACCACCGCCGTCCTGGCGGCCGGCGTCGTCGGCACCCTCGTCTTCGCCCTCCCCACGGCCAACCGCTCGCTGGAGGCGCTGGCCGGACGGCCACCCGCCGGAGCGGACCGGACCGACCGCCCCACCGACCAAGGAGCTCTCCACCCGTGACCACCACTCCCGCCCCCGCCCTGCTGCTCCGGAACGCCCGTTTCCTGGACGTGGAGTCCGGCCGGTACACCGAGGGCGAGCTGCTCGCCGCGGACGGCCGGATAGCCGAGACGGGCACCCGCCTCACAGCTCCCGCCGACACCGAAGTCCGCGACCTGCGGGGCGGGTTCGTTCTGCCCGGACTGGTCGACGCACACGTCCACGTCACCGCGATCACCGCCCATCTGGCCTCCCTCGCCACCACCTCGCCGCTCTACGTCGGCGCCTACGCGGCGCAGATCATGGGCGGCATGCTCGACCGCGGCTTCACCACCGTCCGCGACATGGCGGGCGCCGACTACGGACTCGCGGCCGCGCAGGCCGAGGGTGCGATCCGTGGCCCCCGACTGGCCTTCGGCGGCCGGGCCCTGTCGCAGACCGGTGGCCACGGGGACAACCGGGGGCCCGGTGCCCACCTGCGCGACGACCACCCCTGCTGCGGTGAACACAGCAGGATCGCCGACGGTGTCGACGCGGTCCGGGCCGCCGCGCGGGACGAACTGCGCAAGGGCAGCCACCACGTCAAGGTGATGGCCTCCGGCGGCGTCGCCTCCCCCACCGACCGGATCGACTCCACCCAGTACTCGATGGACGAACTGCGTGCCGTGGTCGAGGAGGCGACGGCGTTCAACCGGTACGTCGCCGCCCACGCCTACCACGCCCGCGCGGTCAACCGGGCGCTGGAGGCCGGCATCCGCTCCGTCGAGCACGGGAACCTGATCGACGACGACAGCGTCCGCCAGCTCGTCGAGCGGCAGGCGTTCCTCGTCCCCACCCTGGTCACCTACTGGGCCCTGCAGAAGGAGGGGCGGGAGTTCGGGCTGCCCGAGAACAGCTGGCGCAAGGTCGACGAGGTGCTGCACGCCGGCCTGGGCGCACTGGAACGCGCGGAGCGCGGCGGCGTGCGGATCGCCTACGGCACCGATTTGCTGGGCGGCATGCACCGTCACCAGAACGAGGAGTTCCGCATCCGCGCCGAGGTGCAGCGACCGCTGGCCCTGATCCGCTCGGCCACCTCCATCGCCGCACGACTGCTGGGGCAGGAGGGAGAGATCGGCACACTGGCGCCAGGCGCCCGGGCCGATCTGGTGGTGCTGGACGCCGATCCGCTCTCCGACGTGACCGTGCTGGCCGACCCCGACCGCCACATGCCCCTGGTGGTCCAGGACGGCCGGGTCGTGACCGACCGGAGCCGCTGAGCCGGCAGGACACCTGCGGGTGCCGGTGCGGACAAGCGGGGCTGCCCTGCCGCACCGGCACCCGGGCAGTGTCCGCGGTCGCCGCCGGGGGCCTGGTCAGGGGCGCCGGTCGGCCAGTTGTGTGGCGAGGCCGTCGAGCAGCCAGTCGAGGATGCGCTCGAAGGACTGGGGCGCCGGTGCGTGCCGTCCGGGGTCGGCGGCCCAGCGGCTGAAGTGCGGGTGGCCGCCTTCCGCCGCGACCCGTTCGAGGTAGGGCGCCACGGCCGCCTCCAGGTCAGCGTCGCTGCTCATGCCGGAGCGGGCCCGCATGGCCTGTTCCTCCAGGAGTGCGAGCCCGGAACCCAGGACGTGGCCGAGCACCGTGCTGACGAAGCCCATGCGGTCCGCGGCGCTCAGGTCGAGCGGTTCGAGTTCGGCGAGCGCACTGTCGTACATGCGCAGGGCGTGGGGCCCGAGCGGGGGCCGGCTGAAGGCGAGCCGGGCGAACCAGGGATGCTGCCGGACCGCTTCCCAGCCGGTGCGGCCCAGCTCGCCGAGCGCTGCCCGCCAGCCGTTGCCGCGCTCCACCCGGATCAGCCCGTAGACCTCGTCAGCCATCAGGTCGGCGAGGCCGTCCTTGCTGCCCACGTAGCGGTACAGCGCCATCGGGCTGCGCACGCCCAACCGCGCCGCCAGCGCACGCATGGTGATCTCACCGGTCGGCTCGCGGTCGGCCAGTTCCACCGCGGCGGCCACGATCCGCTTCCGGCTCAGCTGCTCGGTGGCGCGCGGCGCCGCGGGCTCGTCGAACCACACGAGTCCGCCGGACCGGGTCGGGTTGTCGGAGGTAGGCATGGTGGCTGAACCCTACGGCGTGTACGTTGTACACCATGAATGTACGACGTACACCAATGACGGAGGTCCTGGTCGTGGGCGGTGGCCTGGTGGGCCTGACGGCTGCGCTGGTCTGCCGTCACCACGGGCTGGCGGTCACCCTCGTCGAGAAGCGGGACGCCACCTCACCCCAGCCCAAGGCACGGCGTCTCCACATGCGCAGCATGGAGGTCTTCCGCGAGCTCGGCCTGGCCGGGAAGGTGCACGAGGCGGCCCGCGACCTGGCCGGCCACGACCACATGGCCACCGGCCGCACGCTCGCCGAGGCCGAACGCCTCCCGCTGTGGCAGCCGTCCGGCCCGGCCGGGGCCGGGCTCGAGGTGAGCCCGGAACTGCCGTGCCTGATCGCGCAGGACGGCCTTGAGCCGGTACTGCGCGCCGCCGCGGTCGCCGCGGGCGCCACGGTGCGGTTCGCCACCGAACTCACCGGCTTCGAGCAGCTCCCGGACGCGGCCGGGACGCAGCGGGACGGCGTCCTCGCCACACTGCTGGACCGGACGGACGGCCGCCGGGAACGACTGCTCTGCCAGTACCTGGTGGCGGCGGACGGTGCCCGCAGCCCGGTGCGCGAGGCCCTGGGCATCGGCCGGTCGGGGCGCGGGGCGGTCGGGGAGCCGAGCACCAGCGTCTACTTCGAAGCCGACCTCGCCGAGGTCGTACGGGGCCGGGAGTTCAACATCTGCCAGATCGAACACCCCCGCATGCCCGGCGGCCTTGTCTCGGTGGACGGCCGGCGCCGGTGGGTGTTCATGGCCCAGGGCGGCGCCACCGATCGCGACTGGCCCCGCCTGCTGCGCACCGCGCTCGGTGTCCCCGCACCGGACCTGCAGGTGCTCAGTGTGCTGCCGTGGCAGGCCGAGATGCGCGTCGCCGACCACTACTCACTCGGCCGGGTCCACCTGGCCGGCGACGCCGCACACGTCATGCCGCCGTTCGCCGCGAGCGGCGCCAACACCGGCATAGCCGACGTGCACAACCTGGGGTGGAAGCTCGCCGCCGTGTTGCACGGGCAGGCCGCGCCGGCCCTGCTGGACAGTTACGACGCCGAGCGCCGCGCGGCGGGGTGGTTCGCCGCCGACCAGTCGAGCCGCCGCACCCAGGCGCTGCGTGACCGTCTCACCGCACCCGACCCGACGCTCGCCCACCCCTACGTGCTGGCCGCCGGCGGCTTCCAGTACCCGGCCGGGGCGCTCGCCCCCGGCCCGGCGGACCTTGCGGACCCGGAGCCCGTCACCGAGTTCGACCCGGCCGGACGCGTCGGCACCCGCCTGCCCCACCGCTGGCTCGACGTGCCGCGCACCCGCTCCACCCTCGACCTGGCCGGTCCCCACTGGGCCCTGCTGGCCGGCCCCGCCGCCCGCGTCCCGGACTCCGCCGACCCGCCGGTGCCGCGCACGCCGCTCCCCGTCCACCGGGTGGAGACCGGCTTCCTGGCCGTTGACGGGCTGATGCTGGTGCGGCCCGACCAGGTGGTCGCCTGGCGCGGCAGCGACCCGGCCATGGCAACCGCCGCCCTGGCCGGCCTGCTGACCGGCTCCGGGCCCCTCGCGGACGCCGTGCCGCAGAGCGGAACCCCTGCCCCTACTTCTTGACGCCACGCGCCCACTCGCGCAACGTGAAGAAACCCGTCACCGGGTTGAGCAACCCGGCCGGCGGGCGGTGTCCCGGGGGCGGAGCAGGGCCCTCAGGGCCACAGCAGGTGCTTCTCCCACGGACCGCCGGCGGTGGCACGTGCGTAGTCCAGCCGGGTGTGGACGCGGCTCTTGTCCGCCTGCCAGAACTCGACCGAGACGGGGGTGACGGTGTGCAGGGTCCACGCCCCGGCCACCAGGCCGGGACTCTGCTGGACGCGGCTCAGTGCCTCGCCGATGGCGCGGTCCCGTTCCTGAAGGCTCTCCAGGTGCCGGCTCTGGTGTCCGAGCAGGGCCTCGGCCCGCGCTCCGGCCGAGCGGGCGAGGAAGTCCGCGGCCCCGCGCTCGGCGGGTTCCGGGTGCACCGGCCCCCGTACCCGCACCTGCCGTCCGAGCACCGGCCAGTAGAAGGTGAGTGCGGCGCTGGGCCGTAGGGCCAGTTGCCGGCCCTTGGGGCTGTCGGCGTGCGCGGCGAACTGCCAGCCCGCGGTGTCGACGTTCTTGAGGATCAGCACCCGGGCCCACGGGTCGCCGTGCTCGTCCACCGTCGAGACGGTCATGGCGTGCGGGTCGGGCAGCCCGGCGTCCACCGCCTCCCGCAGCCAGGTGAGGAACAACTCGACCGGTTCGGCCGGCGCCGCCGCCGGGTCGAAGGAGGCCAGCGGCCCGGCGAACACGTCCAGGCCTCTGAGCCACGCCCGCACGTCCGCCGGATGATCCTCACCCATGGCTCCCTCTTCTCCGACAGTCCTTGTCCCGACCCTACCGAGCGCTCGGGCACCGTCAACTCGCGTAACGGCCTGCCTGTTAGCTGCGAGTCGCCGACGAGCCCCGGCCGCAGGGCGGCGGCAGGTGCCCGGGGCGTACGGCGGGTAGCGGTCCGAACGTCGCTGCCGGGCAGGGCGTGCGGCTACAGCTCGAACTCCAGGTGCTCCAGGTCGGAGAACTCGACCTCCAGGCCGTGGGCGCGGCGGCCGTTGTCCCGGAAGTACACCTCGCCCAGCGCCTCGGCCGCGATCTGCCGCAGTCGCTGTTCGCCGGCGCCTGCCTCCTGGGCCTCGAAGAGCCGGGCGGCGTGCTGCGGGGGCAGCGCCAGGGTGAGGTGGCGCAGCCGGGCGTCGTCCGTGGTGCCGGGGGCAGCGGTGAAACCGAACCGGGCCCGGGTGTCGATCATCAGGCCGGTGGTGGTGGCTGCGGTCTGCTTGGCCCGGGCGCGGACCTGCGGTTGCCAGCGTTTCCTCACCTCCCGCTCGAGCCGTGCGGCGAGTTCGGGGCGGGGCTTGCGGATCTGGTCCCTGACGTAGCGCTCGACGGTGCGCTGGGAGACCCGCAGCAGTTGCGCCACCGCCCGGGTGCCCTTCAGCTTCCTTACCAGATACCGCATCTGCGCTCCGGCGCTCTTCGGGGCAGGGCGGGTGAACGCGCCCTCCACCACCTTGTCGAGCCCTTCTCCGACCGTGGCCATCCCGTCCCCCTCACTCGCCGCTGTCGGCGGCGGTGGTCTCGCCGGTCTTGATGTAGCGCGCCAGGTTGGCGACCTTCCCGCCGGCCGTGCCGAGCTGCTCGTGGACACCCTCGCCCCACAGGACGGACTGGGTGCCCTCGTGCTTGACCATCCCGGGTGACACGCCGAGCCGGAAGCTGCCGGGGACGGTCCTGCCGTCGGTGTCGTAGGGCAGGACGTCCAGTGGCGAGGGGCCGGCGGCGGCATAGACGGCGCAGTCGGAGAGGACGGCGACCGGGTACCGGCCGGTGGCGGCGGCGAGGTTGAGCATCTTGCGGTGCATGTTGGTCCGCGCACGGGAGATGACCACCGCCCGGATGTCGGGGCGCCAGGTCGGGCGGGAGAGGGCCGGCCACGGCCGTCCGGGCCGCCAGCCGCCGCCGCGCGGACGCTCCCGGAGCTTGCCGATACCGCCCTTCACGGTGGACTTGACGGCGTCCAGCACGGTGGCCATCTCCGCGTCCCGGTCCTTGTGGCCCTCCATCGCCGCCAGGAAGGCGGCGGGGGGGAGTTTCTCGGCGACGCCGAGATCGCCCATGGTCAGTACGTAGGCGTCGCGCAAGCGCTTGTACCAGCCGTCGAGCGCCTTGCCCTTCTCCTGCCGCACCCACGCCTCGATCGGGACGACGTCGTAGCCGAGCTCCACCGCGTAGGCCACGGTCGGGGTGGCGTACCAGGCCGGTCCCGTCGGTCGCTCGCCGGTGGGGGTGAACGGGCTGGGCAGCAGGTCGCCGTCCAGGTGGCGCCACTCCTTGCCGACCAGGACGTGGGCGAGGTCGATGTGGGAGAGGTCGACCAGCCACGCCCCGGGCAGCGTCGGGTCGAAGTCCGGCCGCAGGACGTGTTCGGGGGGGCCGGCCAGGCCGACGAGGGCGCCGTTGGCTGCCGCCCCGAAGGCGAGGTTGACGTCGATGCCGACCAGGTAGGGCTTCATGCACTCCTCGTCGGTCAGTGGACGCGCCCAGTCGTAGGCCTCCTCCAGCAGCATCTCGGCCGGGCCGCGCTGGTGGAAGCGGGGCAGGTCCGCGAGGAGCGGGTGTCCGTCCGGCGCCTCGCACGGCGCGCAGTCCAGCGGTTCGGTGCCCAGTGAGCCGGGCCGGTGCTCGGAGTGCCGTCGACCGTCCGCACCGGGCGCACCGGCCCGGGTGGGCGGGTTGGTGGCGGTCAGCAGCTCCAGGCCGGTCACGGCGGTGGAGCCGCGGGGCGTCATCACGCGCGTCGCGTAGGTGCCCAGCAGGCGGGCGAGGTCCGCCGGCGGGAGCTGGGCCGCCGGGCCCCAGGTGCGGGTCTCCAGCGCCTGCCAGGAGGGGAGGCACAGTTGCACGCACTGCCGTTCGCGGCCGGCGGCCGGACGGTAGATCCGCGCCCACGGTCCGAAGCCGCGTCGGGTCAGCTTCCAGTCGGCGTCCCGCAGTTCCCGCAGGATCGGGTGGTCCTCGGGGAGGCGGCCGGTCAGTCGCTCGGCATCCGTCAGCTGCGTGGGAAGTCCGTAGCGTTCGCACGCTGCCGCGGTGAGCACCAGCAGCGGGTCGGCGTCCTTCCCGCAGGCGTGCAGCCGTGGCTGTCCCAGCTGCGCCTCGGCCAGCGTCCACTCCACCAGCTCCGGCAGGGTCTCGGCGGACACCTCCAGGACCAGGCCGCCGACGCAGTGGGCCGAGACCTGACCGTCCGCGGCGTCGACGACCGCCAGCGGGCCGTGTGCGAACCGCTTGTCCGCCGCCACCTGCACGGGCCTGCGCACCGGCCGCTTCGGCCCGGGGCGTCGTGAGGTCGGTGCCGGCGGGGTCTTCGGCACCGACTGGTCGGGAACGGCCGGCACAGGCTGCGGCGCCGGGGCAGGCATCTGCGCGCGCGCCTCGGTGGCGGACGTTCTCGGAGCGGCACTCGGTACTGCCGGGTCCGGTGCGGCGGGGGCCGGGGCGGCCGGGTCCGTCTCGGGCCGGGGGTACCGGGCGGCGAGGCCGTCGAGGAGCCGGGCGTAGGCGGCACGCTTCGGTGGGCGCGGGTCCGTCTTCCCGGACTCCCAGTTGCCGACCGACTCGCGCCGCGTCTGCAGGGCCTGCGCGATCTGCTCCTGGCTCAGCCCTGCGGCCTCCCGGAGCCGCCTGCGTTCGGCAGGTGGCGGCAGGGGGTCCTGCGCAACCCGTTCGAGCAGGTTGTCGACTGCGCTGAACAGGGCTTGTTCGTCGTGGGACACTCGGATCACCTCTGCCGGCGATCTTAACTGAAACGCTCATGGATGCAGCGTGAAGCGCACGTGATAGTGGGACTCCCCCGACACACCGCGGCGTTCGCACCCGTCCCCGGAGAGCAGGGGCGCCGCCGGCCTCCCGGGGCGCTTCGGCAGCCGCCGGCCTCGGCTGGCGGGCCTGCGCGCCGGGCCGGTCCCGGGATACGCTTCCCGCTCGCCGTACGGCAGTTCGGGATGGGGCGAGTGGGGAGGGCGATCGTGCGCACAGTGGCAGGGCTCAGGCGCAGGGGCACAGCCGGCGTCGCCGTGCTGGTGATGCTCACGGCTGCGGCCTGCGGAACGGGCGGGGGACCGAGCGGATCACGGGCCACGGCCCCCAGCGGCACCGCGTCCCCGTCAGGCACCGGCACCACCTCCCTCACCTGGGAGTTCGAGCACATCGCGGACTTCAGCGGGGATCTCACCGATATCGCGGTCCTGGCCGCGGACGACGTCTGGGCGGTCGCGGACGAGCACGACAGCTCGGCCGGCGCCCGTCTGCTGCACTACGACGGCGCCCGGTGGACGCGGGAGCCGCTTCCCGAAGCCCTCGGCGCCACCGACTACCCGCCCCTGCTCGACCAGGTCGGTGCGGACGCCCTGTGGCTGCGACCGCACACCTCCGGCGGCGGCCCCGACGGCGGGCACTGGGCGAAGTGGGACGGCGCCCGCTGGTCGGCGGTGGCGCACCCCGGGCCGACCGGCGTCAGGGACATCAAGAGCGCAGGCCCGGACGACGTCTGGGCTCTCGGGGACGAGCGGACCGCGCAGCACTGGGACGGCACCCGGTGGACCGCGACCCGGCTGCCGTTCCCGGCCGCGGACCTCGCGGTGGTCGGACTGGACGACGTCTGGGCGGTCGGCCGTCGCACCACCGGCCCGGGCACCGTACTGAACGGCACCGAGACCTACAGCCAGCCCGCCTCGGCGCACTGGGACGGCACGTCCTGGAAAGCGGTGGACACCCCCCAGGCCCACTTCCCCGAACCCGTTCCGGCCGAGCCCGGCGCCGGCCTGAACCGGGTCCTCGCACTCGACGGTGGTGAGGTGCGTGCCTACGGCATCAACGGCTTCAACCACGGGGAGGCCGAGGACGAACCCCAGGACCAGTACCTCCGGCTGCGCTGGGACGGCTCGAAGTGGGCCGAGCAGGAGGCCGCGCCCGGCCAGTGCGCCGAGCGGATCCCGGTCGGCCAGGAGCACGGGGGTCTCTTCCTGGAGGGCAACTGGTACCTGACGGACGGCGGCCGGTGCGTGAAGATCGGGCGCCACCGCCTCCCTGCGTCCACCGACGCCCGCAAGGGGTCGAACCAGTCGCTCTGGCTGACCGGGATCCACCGGGTGCCCGGCACCGACGAATGGCTGGGCGCAGGACACGTCCAGGTCAACCAGCCCGGTGACCCTTTCGACGCGCCCGTCGTCGTACGTCTGAAGCGCGGCAGCTGATCTCCTCCCCGGCCTGGCCGGGCCGCGCGCGGGCAAGCGCACCGGAGCACGCCCGCACCCGCGAGGAGTGGGACATGCTCCGGTGCGTCGCCGGCCGGGAGTGGTAAGCCGTCAGCCGAGTTCGGCGATCCAGGCGTCGACGGTGGTGACCTCGGCCTGACGGGGGAAGACCTTCTTGGTCAGCACCCGGTGGACCTCCGCGTCGGTGTCACCGCAGCCGTCGGCCAGGACGGTGAGACGGTAGTCGAGGTCGGCGGCCTGACGCAGGGTGGACAGGACGACGCCGCTGGTGGCGAGGCCGGTCAGCACGAGGTGGTCGATGGCGCCGCCACGCAGGACGAGGTCGAGGTCGCTGCCGGCGAAGGCGCTGACGCGCTTCTTGGTGACGACGCTCTCGCCCGGTCGGGGCGCGACGTCGGGGTGGATGGCGGCCCCGGGGTCGCCGTCGGTGAAGGCTCCCTCGGGCAGGGCGCTGAACATCGGGCTGGACTTGGTCTCGGGGTGGCCGGGGCGGAAGCCGACGACGACGTACACCACGGGGATTCCGGCGCTCCGTGCGGCGGCGACGGCGCGGGCGAGGCGCGGTGTGTAGTCGGGGTCGGGGACGCGCTCGGTGATGGCCTGCTGAACGTCCATCACGAGCAGGGCGGGGTGGGTCACGGTGAGTCCTCACGTGGTGCGGGGGCGGGTCGGAAAGCCGTCACGGCGGGGTGCCGCGGGGCGGGTCTCCACGGGCGGGGCCCGGAGGTCCGGATCAACGGCCGGCGTCCCGGGACCGGGGCTCGGCGGTGGTGTCGTCCTCGCGTGGGGCTCCGACGCGGGCCAGGGAGCGGTCGGCGAGGGTCACGACGAGGAAGAGGATGCTGACGGCGAGGATGAGCCAGGCGAGGTGGTGCAGGCCGCCGGTGTCGGCGCGCTGTCCGAAGAAGGCGCCGTTGGCGGCGGAGGCGACGATGGCACCGAGGTAGCCGAAGGTGCGCAGGAGGCCGGCGGAGGAACCCATGCGCTCGGGATCGGCCTGGTGGTAGACGGCGTTCTGCAGGGCGAGGTTGTTCAGGCCCTGGGGTACGCCGAGGACGATGACGACGGCCACCAGGAGCCACAGGGCGCTGTGGGCGCCCAGGAGCAGCAGCAGGGCGCTGGCGGCGATCTGTCCGGCGGCGCCCACCAGCAGCTTGCCGCGGATCGCCTGCCGGCGTCCGGTGAGGGTGGAGACCACCAGGGCGGTGGCGAAGAGCGGGAGCTGGACCAGTCCGGCCTGGGAGGCGGAGAGTCCTCGGCCCTCCTCCATCCACTGGGTGTACCCGTACAGGAAGGCGTAGCTGACGATGTAGGCGAGCAGGGCCCGGGCGTAGGTGGCCAGGAGCGGCAGGTTGCCGCCGAGTACCCGCACGTCGATGAAGGGTTGCGGGGCACGCAGTTCGCGCCGGGTGAAGGCGGCCGCCGCGGCGAGGGTCAGCACCGGGAGGTACCACTGGCCGCCACCGGGGTTCATGAGGAACAGCAGCAGGCAGATCAGGGCGGTGGCGAAGAGTGCCATGCCGGGCAGGTCCAGGGCGGCGGCGGGATGGCGCTCGTCGCGGCGGACGGGGCGGGGCGGGGGCAGTCGGCGGATGCCGAGGTAGAGGCCGGCGATCGCGAGCGGGATGTTGACGGCCAGGGTGGCGCGCCAGCCGCCTACGCCGATGAGCAGGCCGCCGAGGCTGGGGCCGATGACCGCGATGGTCTGGGTGGTGACGGCGAGCACGGTCAGCACGCCGGCGGGACTTTTGCGGCCGGTACGGTCCGCTTCGCTCCGGATGAGGGACATGGCCGCCGGATAACCGGCGCAGGTGCCGAAACCCAGCAGGACCCGTGCGGCGATGAGGACGCCGAGGTGGGGCGCGAGCATCCCGAGGACGCCGGCGACGCCGGTCAGTGCCGTCCCGGCCACGAACAGGCGGCGGGGCCCGAAGAGGTCGATCAGGCGTCCCACCACGGGCTGACCGATGGAAGTGGCCAGGTAGAGGGCGGAGATGAGCCAGGCCGTCTCGGAGGGGGGTGCGCCGAAGGCGGCGCCGATCGGTACCAGCGAGACGGAGATGATGGAGGAGTTGATCGGGTTGAGCGCCGAGCCCAGCATCATCGGGGCCAGCAGCCGCCGGTCGAAGCCTTCGTCCGGCGTCCCGGTCGAGCCGGGGCGCAGCCGGCGCAGTACGCGTGTCACCCTGCCGGTCACGACCGGACGACCCGTTCGAGTATCGCCGCCGCCTGCAGGAGGGTGCGTCGTTCGGCTTCCGTGCACTGTTCTTCCAGGGCGCGGGTGAGCCACCCCTCTCCGGCGCGGCGGCGGTCCTCCAGGAAGGCGTGGCCACTCTCCGTGACAAAGACCAGCGCCCGCCGGCCGTCCTCGGGGTCGGGGCGCCGGGAGACCAGGCCGCGCTCCTCCAGGGCGGCGACGGTGGCGGCCACCGACTGGTGCCGTACGCGTTCGACGGCCGCGAGATCGCTGACCGACGCCTCACCGTCCTTGTCCAGGCGGCTGAGGACGGAGGTCTGGGAGGGGGTGAGGTCGCTGGGGTCGTAGGTCTCGCGCATGCGGCGCCGGAGCCGGCTGAAGACCACGCGGAACTCGCGTGCCGCGCGCACGGCCGACTCGGACACGCCGGTGGGGTCTGTGGCCTCGGTCATGTACCCAGGCTAACTTGCGCAGCCCAGCCTGCGCAAATAGTCGCGGGGCGACTGAGGGGCCCTTGCCATATGAGCGCCCGATGAGGTCGCGTGGTCCGGTGCCGTGCATCGCAAGGCGCCGGAGAGTCCTCGTAGCGGAGCTACCAGGGCTTTTCGGCAACGCCGCGAGGTGCGGTGCCAGACCACGCGGCCCGGGTCGGCATAGTGCAAGGACCCCTGAGCCGGTGCGCCGGTGACGGGGGGCCGGCTACGCCGGGTCTGCCGGGCCGTTCGCCGGCGCGGCCGTCCGGGGGGCCAGGAGGAGGGGGAGGTAGACCTCGTCCATGATCTCGGAGATGACGTCCTCCGGGATCGGGGCGCCGTGCAGCAGGTAGTGGTTGCGGAGCAGGTCGATCGCGACGGTGGCGCGCCGGGAGGCCGGGACCCATGGCGCGATCTCGCCGCGCGCCACGGCGCGCCGCAGAACGACCTGGATCGACCCCGGGCCGGCGGTGTGGACCCGCTCGCGGACCAGCCGGGCGAACTCGGGGTCGTGCATGACCTCGGTGAGCAGTCCGCGGAGGATGTCGCCCTGCGAGGCGGCCAGGCGTGCGGAGAGTTGCCGCAACAACGCGAGGACGTCGGTGCGCAGGGCTCCGGTGTCGGGCAGGTCGCCCTCGGAGAGGCGGTGGGCCGCGCAGGCGTCGACGACGAGTTCGGCGCGGCCGGGCCACCGGCGGTAGAGGGCGGCCTTGCCGGTACGGGCCCGCACGGCCACCCGTTCCATCGTCAGTCCTGCGTAACCGACCTCGGCGAGTTCCTCCAGGGCTGCCGTCAGAATGGCGTTCTCCAGCTCCTCACCCCGACGGCGGGGGTTTCTGCGATGGTCACCGGCCGACCGGTCCGCCACATCGTCACCGCGGGTTGGAGGCATGACTCCCAGCCATTTGTAGACCGCCTGTTGTGGTTCTCGGTGGGTCAGCCTAGCCTCCGATTAGAGAACTGACCGTTCTTTATGCGTCGAGCACATCGAGGGACCGATGACCGAGACCGTTGCGACGCCCCCATCCGGCGCCCCCGCCTTCCCCAGCGACCGCACCTGCCCCTACCACCTGCCCGACCAGTACAACGCCTTCCGGGAACAGGAGGGTTCGCTGCAGCGGGTCACCCTGTACGACGGCCGGCAGTCCTGGCTGGTGACCAGGTATGACACGGCGCGGAAGCTGCTGTCCGACCCCCGGCTGTCATCCGACCGGACACATGCCGACTTCCCCGCCACCTCCGGTCGGGTGGAGAGCTTCCGGGACCGCCGGCCGGCCTTCATCAGCCTGGACCCGCCCGAGCACGGGCCGAAGCGGCGCATGACCATCAGCGAGTTCACCGTCCGGCGCATCAAGGGGATGCGGGCCGAAGTCGAGCAGATCGTGCACGGTTTCCTGGACGAGATGGTGGCCGCCGGGCCCCCCGCCGACCTCGTCAGCCAGTTCGCGCTGCCCGTGCCGTCCATGGTGATCTGCCAGATGCTCGGCGTGCCCTACACCGAGCACGACTTCTTCCAGGACGCCAGCAGAAGGCTGATCCAGTCTCCGGATGCGGCGGGTGCCCGCGCCGCCCGCGACGAGCTGGAGGGCTATCTCGGCGGCCTGGTCGACAGCCTGCGCGGCTCTCCCCGGCCCGGCCTGCTGAGCACCCTGGTCACGGAGCAGTTGGAGAAGGGGACGATCGACCGCGAGGAACTGGTCTCGACCGCCATCCTGCTGCTGGTGGCCGGCCACGAGACGACAGCTTCGATGACCTCGCTCAGCGTCATCACCCTGCTCGAACACCCTGAGCAGTTTGCCGCGTTGCGTGACGACCCGGCGCTGGTGCCGGGTGCCGTGGAGGAACTGCTGCGCTATCTTGCGATCGCGGACATCGCCGGGGCGCGCCTCGCCACGGCCGACATCGAGATCGACGGTCAGTGCATCCGGGCCGGCGAGGGTGTCATCATCACCAACTCCATAGCCAACCGGGACGGTTCCGTCTTCACCGACCCCGACACCTTCGACGTGCGGCGCGAAGCGCGCCACCACCTGGCCTTCGGCTACGGGGTCCACCAGTGCCTCGGCCAGAACCTGGCCCGTCTCGAACTGGAGGTCATCCTGTCCGCGTTGATCGAGCGGCTGCCGAACCTGCGGCTGGCGGTGCCGGTGGACCGGTTGGAACTGCGCCCGGGCACGACGATCCAGGGCGTCAACGAACTGCCGGTCACCTGGTGACCGCGACGAAAGGAGCAGCCATGCGTGTGACGGCCGACCGGGAGGTCTGCGTGGGAGCGGGTCTGTGCGCGTTGACGGCGCCGCAGGTCTTCGACCAGGACGACGAGGGCCTGGTGACGGTGCTGGCCGCCGAACCCGGTGACGAGGCCCGCGCCGCGGCACGTGAAGCCGGCACGCTCTGCCCGTCGGGCGCGTTGCGGGTCACGGAGTAGGCCTCCGTTACGCCGGTGCCTCTCCCCCTGTGTCGAAGGGAGGGGCACCGGCGGGTGGGGCGGCGCGCCGGTTCAGCCGTGCGGGTCCGGCGCGGGTGAAGGCTCAGGAGTCGAAGACCTGGACCTCGGCGGCCTGCCCCGCCGACCACCCGCTGTTGGCCGTGAAGTTGAGACGCAGGTAGCGGGCGTCGCCGGTGACCGGGATGGTCACCGTGTTGCCGGTGGCGGGGTCGAAGGTGTATCCGGCGGAGGACTTCAGGGTGGTGAAGGCCGCACCGTCGCTCGAACCGAGCACCGAGAGGGTCTGGGTGCGCTTCGCCCAGGCGCTCGACGGCGGCAGTTTCACCACCACCCGGTGCAGGGCTGCCGTACAGCCTAGGTCGACCTGGAGCCACTGCGGGAAGGAGTTGTTCGCGCTCTCCCAGTAGGAGTTCGCGTCTCCGTCGAACGCGTTGCCCTCCCCGTAGTTCTGCGTGTGGCTGCTGGCCCCGGCGGTCCTGCCCCGGGCGAGGTCGGCGCCGGTGGTGGCGCAGGTGCCGGGCGAGGTGGGTGGCGGTGTGGAGCCGTCACCGGATCCCGGGTAGACGTAGTTCGGGGCCGGCCAGGGCCCGCAGTACGGGTTCGCCGTGTACCAGCCGGAGTTGCCGCTGCCCTGGGTGAGGGTGAACTGGCTGCCGCCCATGCAGTTGTAGATGCCGGACGGTCCGCCCACATGGGCCGCGGTGACGCCGGTGAAGCTGGCCGACCCGCCCACCTGGAGCTGTACGGCGAAGGTGCCGGTGCCGTCGATCCTGACGTCGTTGAAGCTGACGTTGGTGATCGAGGAACCCGAGACGAACTGGATCGCCTCGTAGGAGCTGTCGAGGATGTCGGTGTCGCTGACCGAGACCTTCCCCGACATCGCGGCGTCACGGGCGTCGAACCACACCGCACCGACCCCGAACTGCCAGTTGGGGTCGAGGTCGCCGGCGCGCAGCGTGGTGTTGCGGGCCAGCGTGGTGGTGCCCAGCGGCGTGCTGTTGAAGCGCTGTCCGACGTGGAGGCCGCCGCCCTCGGTCTGGGTGTCGGCCACCACGTTGTCGCTGACGGTGTTGTCGTGGCCGCCGTAGACCGCGATGTTGTTGGCCAGCATCGGCAGCACCACCGTGTTGAAGGTGAAGGCGTTGTCGTGGTCGGCGTTGGTGTCGGACCACATCGCCAGGCCGTCGTCGCCCGTGTTGCGCACGAAGCTCTGGGTGAGGGTGACGTGGCTGATGCCGTTGTGCAGGTTGACGCCGTCCGCGGTGGTGTCGAGGATGCGCACACCGGTGATCGTCAGGCCGTCGAAGGGGCCGTCGAACCACATGCCGACCTTGGTGTGCTGCAGCCAGAGGCCGGAGAGGGTCGAACCGCCGCCGATTGCTCCACCGATGGCGTTGACCTGCGCGTTGTCGTCCCGGTCGGTCACCTCCCCGATGACGGCGAAGTCCGAGAGGTGGACCTTGGTGCTGCCGGGCGAGGTCTTGCCGTAGACGCCGACCCCCTTGCCGCCGAGCACCGTGAACCACTGCCCCGCGCCCTGGATGGTCACGTTGTCGACGATGAGGTGCTGGGTGACGTTGTAGGTGCCGGCGGGAATCCACAGGGTCTTCCCCTGGGAGCCGGCGGCGTTGATGGCGTTCTGCAGCGCCGTGGTGGAGTCCGAGGAGCCCGGAACGGCGCCGTAGGAGGCGGCGGAGAGGGAGCCGGCGGGCTGCGTCTTGGCGGCCACCTGCTCGAAGTCCGCGACGTCGATGGTGGTGGCCTTCGAGCCGGACTCGGCGGCGAACCGCACCTTCGTACCGGCCGGCAGGGTCGTGGAGAAGGTGGTGCGGACGTCGTCCCAGAAGTGGTGCGGGTTGGAGCCGGGTGAGTTGGTGAACGGGTAACTGCCGTAGAACCAGCTGTACTTGTTGGTCAGCTTCAGGTCCTGGTCGTGTGCCCCGTTGACGTAGACGGCCAGCGGAGCGGTGTAGGCCGAGCCGTCGGAGGTGTCCGGGACGCTGTAGTGCAGGTCGACGGCGTTGGCCGGCTTGGTGAGGGTGAACTCCACGTACTGGCCGCTGCCGGCGCCCAGGGTGATGGCCTGCCGGCCCGACGCCTCGGAGGCGAGGGTGTCGGCTGTCCGGCTGGCGGCGAGCAGGGTGCCGGTGTTCGTGGCGCCGACGGCCGCGTACTCGGTGAAGGGCACGGTCGCCCCCCTGCCGGAGACGGAGAGCGCCGACTGGGCCGGGGTGACGGGTGTCGCGGCGTTTCCGACCGACGGCACGCCCCAGACGAACAGGCCGGACATCAGGGCGACGGCTCCGGCGACGGAGGCTGCGGCCCACGCGCGCGCCCGTCGCGGGCGTGGTGGGGGTACGGACGTCGGTGGCGGGATGGGGGCTGCTGATGGGGATGGGGACATGCCGGTCCCTCTCGTGTACAGGCAGGCTGGAGGCGCGGTGGCGCCCAGGGGGTGGAAGCGGTGGCCGGTTTCCCGTCCTGGAGCGGTGGCGCTGGTCTGGCGCGTCCCACCAGTCGGTGAGACTGCCGACGGTGCGTGATGAGCGACGTCAACGTACAAGTTACGAATGGATGCCAGCAAGATGTCGACGGAAATTCGCAAGAGATACACAGAGCCAACTACCGCCGAGGGCAGGGCGGTTGGGGCCGAAGTGGCGCGGGGCGATTGCCGGCGCCCCTGTTCTCGGGCACGGTGCGGGCGCCGGTCTGCGGGCGGAGCGGAGCACGGGCATCTCGCCCGCGGCTGCAGCGGGCCCGCACCCACTGCTCACCCCGCCTCGCGGCGCTGCCGGCGGATGGCGGGAACGCGAAAGGCTCCCAGCAGCAGGAAGCTGCCGGGAGCCTTCGGGCCTTCAGTGTCAGGGGCCAGGGTGGCGCGGCCGGCTGGGCCGGACGGATTCGCGGCACCCGAGTCGGGGGGTGTCAGAGGTCGGTGAGGGTGACGGTGAGCAGACCTGAGGAGGTGGTGAGACCGCCCGGTGTGAGGCAGGCGGTGAGGTCGGTGCTGGCGAGGACGACCGTCTGGACGAGGGTGGCGCCCGTGTAGTCGCCCGAGGTGACCTTTCCGGTGAGGACGAGGACGGTCACGCCGTCGGGACGCAGCGAGATGCCGCCGGTGAAGGTGAAGAGGCTCGGATGCGTGCCGGGGTTGGCCCAGGTGAGCCGACCGGTGCCGCTGGAGTTGCCGCCCAGGCAGTTCAGCGGCCCGCTGCCGTTGATGACGACCTGCCCCCCGGTGTGACGGAGGTCGAGGGAGACACACGGCCCCACGGACCCCTGCGCCTGAAGGTGCACGTTCGGCTGGCCGGCCTGGGGCAGGCGCAGGCCCGGGGAGTACGTGGTGGTCTCGGTGCCGACAGGACAGGTCACCAGTTGCGCCGCTGCCGCGGCCTCGGGAGCGGGCCCGGCAAGGATGAGACCCGCGGCGCCCAGAAGGAAGGCGGCCAGTGCGGCGAGCACACGCCGGTGGCGGGAGCGGGGCGAGGCGGAAGGCGGGGCGGGGGCAGCGGCGGGCGGACGGGGGTTGCGGGAGGGAAGGATACGACGGGCATGACTCATGGCGGCCTCCACGGCCGGACGATGGCTGGGCCGGAGGCCGGGGAGCCCGGGCCGGCGGAGTCCATCGTCACCCCCGGGCGCTTCAGGAGGCCATCGACCGGGTGGGCCACCTCTGCCGTCATCGGGCGGGCCATGAACTGACCCGTGTGGGGGGGCGGGCCGGACGGACGTCCCCCACAGGATCACCAACCGCCTCGCCGGCCCCGGGAGCCAGGTCACCGCAGCGGGCGTGCCGGCCCTCAGGGACGGGTCAGCTGCCGGTCAGAGGGTGGTGCGTGCGGTGGTCGGCACCGGCGCCGACCACGTCCCGCCGAGTTCGGGAGCCAGCCAACGGCCCGCCGCAGCACGGAAGCCGGCCGGCGGCAACGCTCCGGCGCCCTGTGGGATCACCCCCAGCACAGGAGCGCCGGCCGCGACCGGAAGGTCCTCGAGGTTGCAGCGGGCTGCCAGGTCGGGGGCGTCCGGCCACGCTCCGATCACCACCCCGCGGCAACGCAGTCCGCGGACGCGCAAGGCCTCGGCCGTGAGCTGCGTCGCGTTGAGCGTTCCCAGTCCCGCCGCCGCGACCACCAGGGCCGGGGCGTCAAGGAGCCGTGCGGCGTCTGCAAGTGTCGTGCCCGCGGCGTCGTAGTGGACCAGCAGCCCGCCGGCGCCCTCCACCAGCACCAGGTCGTGCGAGACGGCGAGCCGCTCGACCGCCTCGGCCACCTGCTGAGGTCCCACGGGCTGCATCCGGGCCCGGCGGGCAGCCGTCGCCGGCGCCAACGGCTCGGGGAACCTGGCGAGTTCGCAGCCCGTCACCGTCCCTCCGGCCAGTCGCCTCACCTCGGCCACGTCACCGGGCGCGCCGGGGGCGACGCCTGTCTGCGCCGGCTTGAGCACGGCCACCGACCTGCCGGCCTCCCTCGCCACCGCTGCCAGCGCCGCCGTGGTGACCGTCTTGCCGATCTCGGTCCCCGTACCGGTGACGACCAGCACACCGTCCAGGTCCGTCTCCCGCACACCCAATTCCCTCATCCTTCCCTCGCGGCCGCGCACATCGCCGTGCAGATCCGCGCCACGTCCTCGTCCCCGGTCACGTACGGCGGCATCGCGTACACCAGGTCGCGGAAGGGCCGCAGCCACACGCCCTCCCCCACCGCCGCCCGGGTCGCCGCCGCCATGTCGATGTCGTGGTCCAGTTGCAGCACCCCGATCGCGCCGAGCACCCGGACCTCGCGCACCCCGGGGAGTTCGGCGGCCGCCGCGAGGCCCGTCAGCAGCCCCCGTTCGATGCGGCCGACCTCGGCGGCCCAGTCCCGGGCCAGCAGCAGTCCGAGGGAGGCGTCGGCGACGGCTGCCGCCAGCGGGTTGCCCATGAAGGTCGGGCCGTGTGCCAGTACCGGGACCTCGCCGCGGCTGATGCCCTCGGCGATCCGGGGTGTGCACAGGGTCGCAGCCAGCGTCAGGTAGCCGCCGGTCAGCGCTTTGCCGACGCACATCACGTCGGGCGTGATCCCGGCGTGCTCCGCGGCGAACAGGGCGCCCGTCCGCCCGAAGCCGGTGGCGATCTCGTCCAGGACCAGCAGCACGTCGTGTGCGTCGCAGATCTCCCGCAACGCCCGCACGTACGCCGGGGAGTGGAAGCGCATCCCGCCCGCGCCCTGGACGACCGGTTCGACGACGACGGCCGCGAGCTCGTGGGCGTGCGCGGCCACGGTCTCCGCCAGGTGGCGCAGGTACGCCTCGTCGGGCGGCGCGTCGAAGCCGGGGGGCGGGGCGTCGGCGAACACCTGGCGGGGCAGCGCTCCGGACCACAGCTGGTGCATGCCGCCCTCCGGGTCGCACACCGACATGGGCTGCCAGGTGTCGCCGTGGTAGCCGCCGCGCCAGGTCATCAGACGCCGCTTGGCGGGGCGGCCCGTCGAGCGCCAGTACTGCAGGCACATCTTGACGGCGACCTCGACCGACACCGAACCGGAGTCGGCGAGGAAGACGTGCTCCAGACCGTCCGGGGTGAGGTCCACGAGCCGTTTCGCCAGTCGTACGGCCGGCTCGTGGGTGAGGCCGCCGAACATGACGTGGCTCATCCGCTCCAGCTGGCCGCGGGCCGCCTCGTTGAGCACGGGATGGTTGTAGCCGTGCACCGCCGACCACCACGAGGACATGCCGTCCACCAGCTCCCGCTGCCCGTGCACCTCCTCGGCCAGCCGCAGCCGCACCCCGGCCGCGGACTCCACGACGAGCGGGTCGGTGCGACCGGGCATCGGGGCGTAGGGGTGCCAGACGTGTTGCCGGTCCAGTGCCCGCAACCGCCCGGGATCCATGGCGGGGCGGCCCGGCCGGGGCGGGCCGGGGTCGCGCTCAGGCATTGGGCGGCAGTTCCGTGCCCGCGCCGCGCCGCCGGACGGCGACCAGGCCCTCGGCGTCGGTGCGGTGTCCGGGCAGGGTCGTGGTGTCGGTGCCCTCCACCTCGAAGCCGGCGTCGGCGATCATGTCGAGGTCGGCCTTGCCGGCCTGGCCCTCGCTGGTGAGGTAGTCGCCGAGGAAGACGGAGTTGGCCAGGTGCAGGGCGAGCGGCTGCAGCGAGCGCAGGTGCACCTCACGCCCGCCCGCCAGCCGCACTTCGACGTCGGGGCAGACGAAACGGACCATGGCGAGGATGCGCAGGGCCCGCTGCGGGGTGAGGTTCCACTCCTTCTCCAGCGGTGTGCCCTCGAAGGGGATCAGGAAGTTGACGGGTACCGAGTCCGGGTCCAGCTCCCGCAGGGCGAACACCACGTCGACCAGGTCCTCGTCCGTCTCGCCCATGCCCGCGATGAGACCGGAGCACGCCGACAGTCCGGCGCTCCGGGCCCGCCGCACCGTCTCCTGGCGGTCGGCGAAGTCGTGGGTGGTGCAGATGTCGCCGTAGTTGGCCTCGGAGGTGTTGAGGTTGTGGTTGTACGCGTCGGCGCCCGCCGCGCGGAGCCGTTCGGCCTGCCCGTCCGACAGAAGCCCCAGGCAGGCGCAGACCTCGACGCCCTGGTGCCGCTCCTTGATGGCGGAGACGGTCTCCGCGACGCGGTCCACGTCCCGGTCCGTCGGTCCGCGTCCACTGGCCACCAGGCACACCCGCTTGGCTCCGCCCCCTACGCCCGCCGCCGCGACGGCTGACGCCTCGTCCGGCTTCAGCCAGGTGTACTTGAGGATCTCCGTCCTCGACCCCAGCCGTTGCGAGCAGTACGAGCAGTCCTCGGGGCACAGTCCCGACTTGAGGTTCACCAGGTAGTTCAGCTTGACCCGTCGCCCGAACCAGTGCCGCCGTACCCTGCCGGCCGCAGCCACCACGTCGAGCAGGTCGTCGTCGGAGGTCGCCAATACGGCGAGTGCCTCGGCGCGGGTCGGCAGCTCCCGCCGGAGCCCCTTGTCCACCAGTGTGTTCAGCAGGTCCATGGCGGTGATCCTCGCCGATGTGGCCGGTCAGGGCCAAGGAGAGAGTCCACAACACCGCACGGCGACACTCTGTGCGCTGCTGCATCCCGCAGCCCGACCTCAGCCACTAACGTCTATGGACCTCCTACAAAACCACCCCCCCTCGTGCCGCCCTGCGTGGCGTTCCGCACGAGTCCGCACGAGGAACGGCCACTCCATGTCCGACAGGTTTCCGACATCGATGAGCTCGCCGGAGAAGCGGGTGCACGCCGACCCGTTCGGCTGGCTCGAGACGGCCCGCGCGGCGCGTGAGCGGGCCGGCCTGGTCCGCACGCTCCGCCCCCGGGCTGCCGACTCGCCGCTCCTGGACCTGGCGAGCAACGACTACCTGGGGCTGGCCCGCCACCCGCAGGTGGCGGAGGCAGCCGCCCGCGCCGCGCGTCGCTGGGGCGCAGGTGCCACCGGATCCCGTCTGGTCACCGGCTCCACCGAGCTGCACGCCGCCCTGGAGGCGGAACTCGCCGCGTTCTGCGGCGCCGAGGCGGCCCTGGTCCTGTCCTCCGGGTACGCCGCCAACCTCGCCGCCGTCACCGCTCTCACCGACCACGGCACCCTGCTCGTCTCCGACGCCGCCAACCACGCCTCCCTGATCGACGGCTGCCGCCTCTCACGTGCGCAGACCGTGGTCGTCCCGCACGCCGACCCCGAGGCGGTGCACAAGGCACTCGACGGCCATGCGGGGCGGGCGCTGGCCGTCACCGACTCCGTCTTCTCCGTCGACGGTGACGCCGCGCCGCTGCCCGCCCTCGCCGCGGCCTGCCGGGATCAGGGCGCAGCCCTCCTCGTCGACGACGCCCACGGTTTTGGTGTCCTCGGTACCGGGGGGCGGGGCGCGCCGCAGGCTGCGGGGCTGGCCGGCGACGCCGCGACGGTCACCACGGTCACCCTCTCCAAGTCCCTGGGCAGTCAGGGCGGTGCCGTCCTGGGTCCCGCCCGGGTCATCGAGCACCTGGTGAACACGGCCCGGACCTTCGTCTTCGACACGGGTCTGGCTCCCGCCGCGACCGGCGCGGCACTCGCCGCGCTGCGCCTGCTGGGTGAGGAACCGCAGCGCGCGGCACGGGCCCGCTCGGTCGCCGCCGAGCTCCACCGCCGGCTCACCGAGGCGGGGTTCACCACCGCCCGTCCCGACGCCGCCGTGGTGTCCGTCAGGGCGCCCTCACCCGGGGCCGCCCTGGAGTGGGCGGAGGGTTGCCGCGCCGCCGGGCTGCACGTGGGCTGCTTCCGTCCGCCGTCCGTGCCGGACGGCGTCTCCCGGCTGCGGTTGACCGCCCGGGCCGACCTGACCGAGGAGCAGTTGCAGGCGGCGCTCGCCGTCCTCGTGGCCAGTGCCCCACCCGGCGCACTGGCCTGACGGGGAAAGAGCCCGTCCTGCCCCGCGGCGGCGTCCCCGTGGCGGTGGCCGGAGGACCGTGCGGGCGGGCCGCTCTCCCGGGACGCAGGTCCGGCCCGCCCGTGGGCGCGGGCAGCCGGCGCCCACCGGGACCGAGGTGTGCCCGTGCTCCTGCGGGGGAATCTGTTTCGCCCGGGTGCGGCCCTGCGGAGAGGAAGCCAAGTGACAGCGTCGGCGTCAGCGGCAGGAGGTCCGGGAACGGGCGGTCAGGAACCGGGGTACGAGCCGGACCCGCGCCGGTGGCGTGCGCTGTGGGTCACCCTGGTGGCCGGCTTCATGAGCCTGCTGGACGTGACGATCGTGGCGGTCGCCCTGCCGACCGTCCAGCACGACCTGCACGCCACGCCCGCCCAGGTGCAGTGGGTGGTGTCCGGATACGCCCTCGCCTTCGCACTCGCCCTCGTCACGGCCGGGCGTCTGGGTGACGCCCTTGACCGGCGCCGCATCTTCCTGCTGGCACTCAGCGGCTTCGTGGTCTTCAGCGCGGCCTGCGGTGCGGCCCCGGACATCACGCTGCTGGTGGTGGCCCGCCTCGCCCAGGGGCTGGCGGCCGGTTTCATGGCCCCGCAGAACTCGGCGCTGATCCAGCAGATGTTCCGCGGCGCCGAACGCGGCCGGGCCTTCGGTTTCTTCGGCGCGACCGTCGGTGTCTCCTCCGCCGCCGGCCCGCTCACCGGTGGCCTGATCCTGGCCCTGGCCTCCGGCGCCGACGGCTGGCGCTGGATCTTCTACGTCAACGTCCCCATCGGCATCCTCGCCGTCCTGCTCGGCCGCAGGCTGCTGCCCCGTACCCGGCGGTCCGGTCGCGGGCGGGTGGACCTGCCCGGTGTCGCGCTCCTCGGTCTCGGCGTCCTCGCGCTGATGTACCCGCTGGTGCAGGCGGACTCCGGCGGCATCGGCCGTCTGTGGTGGCTGTTCCCGGCCGGCGCCGCGCTGCTGGCCGTCTTCGTCCAGTGGCAGCGTCGCCTCGTCGCCCGGGGCGCCCAGCCGCTGCTCGATCCGCGCCTGTTCACCACTGTGCGCGGGTACGCCGTCGGCGCCGGTGTGGGCACGCTGTACTTCATCGGCTTCAGCGGGGTGTGGCTGGTCTTCGCCCTCTTCTACCAGCACGGCCTCGGCTTCTCGCCGCTCCGGTCGGGTCTGGCCGTGACGCCCTTCGCCCTGGGGTCGGCAAGTGCCGCCCTCGTCTCGGGCCGGCTGGTGGACCGGTTCGGCCGGCTGCTCACCGTGTTCGGTCTCACGGGTGTGATCGCCGGTCTGGGCGGCACCGCGCTGCTGCTCCTCCTCGCCCCCCTCGACGTCGCTCCGTGGCTTGCCGCCCCGGCGCTCTTCCTCGGCGGGGTCGGCGGCGGGTTCGTGGTCTCCCCCAACATCACCATGACGCTGCGGGACGTGCCGGTGCGCATGGCGGGAGCTGCGGGCGGCGCCCTGCAGACCGGGCAGCGGCTCGGCGCGGCGGTGGGTACCGCCGCGCTGCCCGGTCTCTTCTACCTGGTGCTCAGCAGGGGGGACGACTACCGCAGGGCCACCGTCACCGTGCTGGGGGCCTCCCTCGTCGGCATGGCGACCTCCCTGGGTCTCGCGGTGTTCGACTGGCGGCGCGACCGGCGGGCCCGCCGGCGGCGCGCCCGGTGCCCCGACGAGGTGGCCAACAACCCGGTGCACTCGCGGCAGGCCTGACGCGCTCCCGGGAGTTCCCGGATGCCGGTTGCGGCCGGCGGCACCGGCGGGGAGGGTTCTTGGCGGGGCCGGGTGTGAGCACCACGGCCGGCCCCGCCCGTCCACCGGGGTGGCGAACGACTGGGGGTCAGGCGCCGGAGCGGCGGGACCCGGCCTTGCGGGTGGCGCGAAGCCACTCGCGGTTCATACCGGTGATGGACACCAGGGGGATGCCCTTGGGGCAGGCGGTGGCGCACTCGCCGGTGAGGGTGCAGCCCCCGAACCCCTCCTCGTCCATCTGCGCCACCATGTCCAGCACCCGCGTCTCGCGCTCGGGGGCGCCCTGCGGCAGCACGTTCAGGTGGTTGACCTTGGCCGAGGTGAAGAGCATGGCGGAGCCGTTGGGGCAGGCGGCGACGCAGGCGCCGCAACCGATGCACTCGGCGTGTTCGAAGGCGAAGTCGGCGTCCGGCTTGGGCACCGGCGTGGCGTGGGCCTCGGGCGCGGAACCGGTGGGCGCGGTGACGTAGCCGCCGGCCTGGATGACGCGGTCGAACGCGGACCGGTCCACCACCAGGTCCCGCACGACGGGGAACGCCGCCGCGCGCCAGGGCTCGACGTCGATGGTGTCGCCGTCGCGGAAGGAGCGCATGTGGAGTTGGCAGGTGGTGGTGCGCTCCGGGCCGTGCGCCTCGCCGTTGATGACGAGGGAGCAGGCCCCGCAGATGCCCTCGCGGCAGTCGTGGTCGAAGGCGACCGGGTCCTCGCCCGCCAGGATGAGGTCCTCGTTGAGGGTGTCGAGCATCTCCAGGAAGGACATGTCGGAGGAGATGCCGTCCACCTCGTAGGTGGACATGGCGCCTTCGGCGTCGGCGTTCTTCTGCCGCCAGACGCGCAGGGTGAGCTTCATGCGTAGCTCCGCTGGGTGGGGTGGACGTACTCGAAGACGAGGTCTTCGCGGTGCAGGACGGGGGCGTTGCCGGTGCCGGTGAACTCCCAGGCGGCGGCGTAGGAGAACTCCTCGTCCCGGCGGGCCGCCTCACCGTCCGGCGTCTGGGACTCCTCGCGGAAGTGGCCGCCGCAGGACTCGGCGCGGTGCAGGGCGTCCAGGCACATCAGCTCGGCGAGTTCCAGGTAGTCGACGATCCGGTTGGCCTTCTCCAGCGACTGGTTGAGCTCCTCCCCCGTGCCCGGGACCCGGATCCGGCGCCAGAACTCCTCACGGATCTGCGGGATGCGGTCCAGTGCCTTGCGCAGCCCCTCCTCGGTCCGGGCCATGCCGCAGAACTCCCACATCAGCTCGCCGACCTCCCGGTGGAAGGAGTCCGGTGTGCGGTCCCCTCCGACGGCCAGCAGCCGGGCCAGACGCTCCTCCGTCTCCCGGACGGCGGCGAGAGCCGCGGGGTGGTCGCCGCCCACCTCGTCGTGGTGGGGGTGGCGGGCGAGGTAGTCGTTGATGGTGGACGGCAGGACGAAGTAGCCGTCGGCGAGGCCCTGCATCAGGGCGGAGGCGCCGAGCCGGTTGGCGCCGTGGTCGGAGAAGTTGGCCTCGCCGACGGCGAACAGGCCGGGCACCGTGGTCTGGAGGTCGTAGTCGACCCAGAGGCCACCCATCGTGTAGTGCACCGCGGGGTAGATCCGCATCGGGACCTCGTAGGGGTTCTCCGCGGTGATCCGCTCGTACATCTCGAAGAGGTTGCCGTACTTCTCGGCCACCCCCGCGCGGCCCATCCGGGCGATGGCCTCGGCGAAGTCCAGGTAGACGCCCTGGCCGCCGGGGCCCACGCCGCGGCCCTCGTCGCACACGTTCTTCGCGGCGCGGGAGGCGATGTCACGGGGTACCAGGTTGCCGAAGGACGGGTAGAGGCGCTCCAGGTAGTAGTCACGCTCCTCCTCGGGGATCTCGTTCGGCGGCCGGTCGTCGCCCCGGGCCCGGGGAACCCAGATCCGGCCGTCGTTGCGCAGCGACTCGCTCATCAGCGTCAGCTTGGACTGGTGGTCGCCGGTGCGGGGGATGCAGGTGGGGTGGATCTGGGTGAAGCAGGGGTTGGCGAACCAGGCGCCCCTGCGGTGGGCGCGCCAGACGGCGGTGGCGTTGGAGTTCATGGCGTTCGTCGACAGGTAGAAGACGTTGCCGTAGCCGCCGCTGGCGAGGACCACCGCGTCGGCGAAGTGGGTCTCGATCTTCCCGGTGACCAGGTCGCGGGCGACGATGCCCCGGGCCCGGCCGTCCACGACGACCAGGTCGAGCATCTCGGTGCGCGGGTGGATCTCCACGTTGCCGGCGGCGATCTGCCGGGACAGCGCCTGGTAGGCGCCGAGCAGCAGCTGCTGGCCGGTCTGGCCGCGGGCGTAGAAGGTGCGGGAGACCTGGACGCCGCCGAAGGAGCGGGTGTCGAGCAGGCCGCCGTACTCGCGGGCGAACGGGACGCCCTGGGCGACGCACTGGTCGATGATCTCGACGGAGATCTGCGCGAGCCGGTGCACGTTGGACTCGCGGGCGCGGAAGTCACCGCCCTTGACGGTGTCGTAGAAGAGGCGGTGGACCGAGTCGCCGTCGTTGCGGTAGTTCTTCGCCGCGTTGATGCCGCCCTGAGCGGCGATGGAGTGGGCGCGGCGCGGCGAGTCCTGGTAGCAGAACTGGACGACGCGGTAACCCTGTTCGGCGAGGGTGGCGCCGGCCGAGCCGCCCGCCAGGCCGGTGCCGACGACGATCACGGTGTGCTTGCGCCGGTTGGCGGGGTTGACCAGCTTCGCCTGGAAGCGGCGGGTGTCCCAGCGGTCCTGCACCGGGCCGTCGGGCGCCTTGGTGTCGGCGACCGGCTCACCGGTGGTGAAGCGTGTGTACTCGCCGGTACCGGGCTGCGGGGAGGAGGTGGAGGAGGTCATGTTCAGCTCACCAATCCGGTCATGACGCCGACGGGCACGGCGACGAAGCCGAGGGTCAGTACCAGCGCGAGGAGGTTCGCGGTCACCTTCAGGGCGCGGTCGCGGCTGCGGCTGCCGACGCCGAGGGTCTGCGCGGCGCTCCAGAACCCGTGCTGGACGTGGAGTCCGAGCGCCAGCATGGCGACGATGTAGATGACGTCGCCGTACCAGGTGGAGAAGGTGTCCACCACGTTCTGGTAGGGGTGGCCGGGCTGGAAGCCGCCGGAGTGGACGGTGCCGGTGGTGAGGTCCAGGAGGTGCCAGACGACGAAGAGCCCCAGGATGACGCCGCCCCAGCGCATCGTGCGGGTGGCGTAGCTCGCCCGGGCCCGCCGGTGCACATAGCCGGTGGGACGCGCCCTGATGTCGCGGCGGCTGAGCTGGTACGCGGAGACGGCGTGCGCGACCACGGCGGCCACGAGCAGGACGCGGATCACCCAGAGGGTCCACTCGTAGTGCATGAACGGCTCGCCGACGGTGCGCAGCCAGTGGGCGTAGCCGTCGAAGGTGCCGGGCCCGAAGAAGATCTTCAGGTTCCCGAACATGTGGACGACCAGGTAGAGCAGCATGACGAGGCCGCTCACCGCCATCACGGTCTTCTTGCCGACGGACGACTGCCAGATGGTGCGTGCCATGGACGACCGTCGGTCCGTCCCCGTTGCCAGAGCCATGGACAGGACGTTAGGGCCGGCCCCTCCGATACGTCTAAGACATGGTTCTCCTCGTCTCCATAGGCTGTACCTATCGTGCCTCTACTCTTGCCCCATGCACTTCCAGCAGCTGAGGTACTTCGTCGCCGTGGCCGAGACCCGGCACTTCACCCGGGCCGCCCAGCAGGAGCACGTGGCGCAGCCCTCGCTCTCCCAGCAGATCCGCTCGCTGGAGCAGGAGCTGGGCGCCGACCTGTTCCGACGGGCGCGCGGCAACATCGCGCTCACCGACGCCGGTGAGGCACTGCTGCCGCTGGCCCGCCGCATCCTGGCCGATGCGGACACCGCCCGTCAGGAGGTGCAGGAGCTGGTGCAGCTGCGCCGCGGCCGGGTCAGGCTCGGGGCCACCCCGAGCCTGTGCACCGGTCTGCTGCCGGACGTGCTGCGCACCTTCCACGACCGCTACCCCGGCATCCGCCTCCTGGTGGAGGAGGGCGGCTCGCACGACCTGGTGCGCGAGCTGGCCCGCGGCGCCCTCGACCTCGCGCTCGTGGTGCTGCCGCTGCCGACGCCCTCGCCCGCGCTGACCACGGTGGAGCTGCTGCGCGAGGACCTCGTGGTGGTCTCCTCGCCGCACACCTCGGCGCCGGGCCGGAGCGGTGGGAAGGGACCGGTGCGGATCACCGACCTGGCCGGCGAGCGTCTGGTGATGTTCCGGCACGGCTACGACCTGCGGGAACTGACCGTGGCGGCGTGCCGCACAGCGGGTTTCGAGCCCGATTTCGCGGTCGAGGGCGGTGAGATGGACGCGGTGCTGGGCTTCGTGCGGGCCGGCCTCGGGGTGGCCGTCGTCCCGCGCATGGTCGCCGTCCGCTCAGGGCTGGACCTGCGCGTCACGCCACTCGCCCGCCCCGGCCTGCACCGGACCATCGCACTGGCCCACCGCGGCGACGTGGCCCCGCCGAGGGCCGCCCGGGAGTTGCAGCGGATGCTGCTGGAGCAGGAGTGAACCCCGCCGGACCGACAGGGCCGCGACGTCGCCCCTCACCGCCGGACCGGCTCGTACACACCAGCCTCACCCACGCGGGAACCCACGCCCGCACTGGTACCCGGTCGGGCACGCGGACGTCGGTGAGGCCGGGCAGGTGTCTCCCTGCCCGGCCTCACCGGTGTGCCTGAGCCCCGCCGCTCCCGGCTACCGGGGCAGCTGTCCCCGGAGCTCAGGCGGGCTGTGTCAGTCCGCTCGGCCTGATCAGTAGGCGGAGTTGACGTTGTCCATCGAGCCGTACCGGTCGGCCGCGTAGTTCGTCGCAGCCACGATGTTGGCCACCGGGTCCGTCAGCGAGTCCTTGGTGCCCTTGACGTGGTAGGTGTCGAAGGTGGGCTGGATGACCTGGAGCAGACCCTTGGACGGCACGCCCTTCTGGGCGTTGACGTCCCAGTTGTTCTGCGCGGTCGGGTTGCCGCCGGACTCACGGATGATGTTCTTGTGGATCCCGTGGTAGCTGCCGGGGATGTGCTCGTAGTGCATCACGTCCAGCGCCGTGCGGATCCAGCCGTCCAGGTCGTCGCCGTGCTTCTTCTTGCCCTGCTCGACCAGCTTGGCGACCTTCGCCGCCTCCTTGGCCTGCGCGTCCTTCGCATCGGCCTTCTTGCCGTGGGCGACGGAGACAGCCGCAGGCTTGGCCTCGTGCACCGGGGCAGCATGCGCCGGGGTCGGCGCCAGCGTGGCGGCGGCAGCGGCGGCACCGGCGGTGGCGATACCGGCCACGGTGTACTTGCGGAAGCGGGTGGCGGTGGTGGTGGCAGTCATGGCGTACCTCTCTACGGGGGACATCGTGGGGAGGCCGACAGGCTGTCGGCGGCAGCACCCAGGCCCGAAGGCTCCGGTGCGTGCCCGACGCGGCGGGCGCGTCATGGGGCCGGTGTCAGGCTCAGGCGAGAAGGACTCCCGCCCGTGTCCGGCGCTGGCTCCCCGGTACGTCCACCACCCTGGGAACCGGCTCCCCACCGGCGCGAACATGTGACCTACGAAAGCGCGTAGGAGCCGGGCCGCGACCGGTCACGCCGGTGCCCTGTGCAGGGGCCGCAACGGGGACGGCTCCTACTAGGCAGCCCCTGATGTGATCTGGGCCCTGTGCCCGGCCCCACAACCGGCGCGCAGGGCCGGGCCTTTGACCGCCCCAGGACGCTGTTGTGCAGCCGCCCGGTCACCCTCCGCCACAGGGCGGCCGGGGCCAGGGCGGACCGGGGCCGGTGCCGCGTACGGGCCCACGGTTCACGGACGCTCGCCTGGCATGGCCCGGCGCGCGAGGCGCCACCGGCGACCTCCCCCTTCCCGTAGCGGCGGGCCCCGTGGGGCGGTGCGGCCCGGCCCTGTCAGGACAGGGCGGCGTTCTCCGTCCCGGCCGCGTCGGCGGCGGCAGGGGGCGCCTGCCCGGTTGTCAGGCGCAGCGTCAGAGCAGTCGCCGCTCCTGCCACGAGGCCGCAGGTCAGGGCGGCCGGGACGTGGTCGACCACACCGGCGGCCAGTTGCAGCAGTCCGGCGTACGGTTCCGTCGCCCGGGTGGCCATGCGCAGCAACTGGGCAGCCAGCAGGGCGAGGACGGTCGCACAGATGGTGGCCGTCACCACCACCGGGACCGTGGCCCGGGTCAGGAGCGCCGGCAACCGCCGCAGGAGCCACCACACCACCACGAGCAGCAGCACGTCGACGGCCCGCTGCAGGAGCCAACCGCCGAGCGGGGCTTCGCCCGGGCTCGCCCAGGCGCCCAGCAGCAACCACTCCCGCAGGAGGTCGCCCGGTTCGGACAGCAGCCCGATGCGCGGCGAGATGGTCTGGATGGCCGCGGCCACCGGCTGGTAGGAGAGGACCAGCAGGGACAGAGCGATCACCGTGGTGCCCGCTGTGGCCGCCGACCGGGCGGCGCGCGCCGGGACGGCCGTGGGCGGCGCGCCGGTCTCGCCCCCGGCGGCGAGACCGGCGAGGACCACCGTCACCAGGGCCGCGGCCACCGCGGTCACCACCACGCTCTGCTCTCCCGCCGACATGGCACCGGCGAGTTGCGGCAGTAGCCGGAAGCTGCCGTTCCCCTGTGCGGCGACCCACCACGGCGAGGAGACGGCGACCGCCAGCGTCCCCGCCGCAAGCCCCCAGGCCCACACCATCAGGAACGCGACGACCCTGCGGCCGCGCACCGGTGGGAGCCTGCGGAGCAGGAGCAGCGTCCCGGCCACGAAGAAGACGAAGAGCGCGCCGAACCGGATCTGTACCGCGGTGTGGCGCAGGGCCAGGTAGGTGGTGCTCGCCCCCGCCGTTCCCGTTGCGCCCGTCCCGGTAGCGGTCGGTGAGGCGCCCGGCAGGTCGTAGGACCAGGGGGTGAGCCAGCCGGCCAGCTGGGCCGCGTTCTCGACACCCAGCGTCCGGCCGACGCCCGGGAGGCCCAGCAGGTGCGCGCTCGCCCCCGCCCACCAGAGCAACGCCGCGAGAAGCGCGCCACCCACCAGCGCCGGTGTCACCGCGCGTCGGTATGTCATGTGGTGTCCGCCCCCCGCTTCCGCCCTGTGTGTCCCCTCGGCCCGGTGAGACTACGGGGGGTTGATCACACAGCGATCACGGAAGCACCTCGGTTGCAGGCCGGGGCCGACGCGTGGCGCCCCCGGGTGGACCTGCCCGCCGGTCAAGCGGTCTCCGGGGAGCGGGGGTTGGGCCCGCAAAAGCCGTAGTTCCTCAGCAGGGGATGTCGGTGCGATAGCGGGTACCGCTCATGCCGGACACACCACGGTGGGCGGGAGGGTCACAGGTGCTGCTGAAGAGGGAACGGGCACGCGCGGCGGACCGGGCGAAGGACGCGGCCGAGCGGTCGGTGCGGGCGGCGGACGCCCGGTTGCCGCTGGCCCGGGCCGCCCGGTCACTGCTGCGCAAGGCCTTCCCGGACCACTGGTCCCGGTCGTGGAGGTCACCCCGGCCTTCCGCGCCTCCACGGTGCCGGGAACGCGGCGGCGCGCCCCACGAGGCCACCACTCCCCCGCCCGCCTCGCAGGGACTTGCTCGCCGCCGCCGCGGGCTCGTCACACGGCCGACGGCGTCCGGTCAGGTCGAAGGCGGTGTTCGCGGAAGCGGCGGAAGCGGCGGAGGTGCGGAGGTGCGGAGGTGCGGAGGCCGTTGTCGCCGGAGCCCCGGCCGACGCGGGGCGCCGAGGCGCGGACGGGTGGGCGCACTCCCGGCCGTGCGCTGCCGTCGAGGCGTCCACCGGCCGTTCCTGCGGGGCGAGTTGTGCCGCTCAGCCGGTGAGCACGGACTCGTCCCCGGTGCGGGCGCCGGGGAGCCGGTGACGGGCGGCGACGAGAGCCGCGTCGATGTCGCGGGTGCCGGTCGACACGCACAGGGTGTAGGCGACGTCGTCCATGCGCGAGCGCGCCTGCGGGCTGCCGTCCCCGGCGTGCAGGGTCCGCAGCGTCTCGTACTGCTCGATCAGGTCCTTGAGCACTGCGGGGTGTGCCATCAGCATTCCGGGGTCTCCCTTGTCGCCGCCACTCGCACAGGTCGTGCCCGTCCCGAATACCCCGGGCCCGGTCCGTCACACCGCTGGGAGTGCGTGCCACCGGGAGCCGGCGGCACTCGCCCGTCGCGTCCGGCCGGGCAGGGCCGTCACGACCGCGACGACTCACCGGCAACGGGCCGGGGATGCGACTGCGGACCGGGGCGCTGGTGCTGCGGCGGCGCCGGCAGCTCAGCGGAGGTCCTGGCCGCCCGCTGCCATCGGGCTCACCCCGGTGAGGAGTTGGCGCAGGCAGTGGACGGCGAGTTCGGCTGGGGACCCGGGCCCCTGGACTCCGGCCCCGGTACCGGCCCAGGTCTCCAGGGCGATCCGGATCGCGTCCGTGGCGGCGGCGGCCACCAGGCGCACCTCGACGGCTTCGGCGTGCCCGTCGCCGAACCGGGCGACGACCGGCGCGAGCCGCTCCTCGGACTCCTGGTTGACCCGGTACCAGACCGCTCGCAGCGCCGGGTCGTCGGCCGCTGCCCGCAACAGCCCCCGGGTACGGAGCAGTGCCTGCGCCGCCGCCTCGTCCGGCGCGGCCAGCGCGTGCTCGACGGCGGCCTCCAGCGCCCGGGGCAGCGGCGTCCCCGGCTCCGCGGCCTCCAGGTGCGCCCGCCAGCGGTCGGCGCCGTCGGCCAGCAGCGGGCTGACCGCGTCCTGCTTGGAGCGGAAGTACCGGTAGAAGGTCCGCAGGGCGACGCCTGCCTGCCGGGCGATCTCCTCTGCCGTCGTCTCGTGGGGGCCGCGGGTGGCGAAGAGCTCGGCCGCGGCATGCGCGATGTCGAGCTGGGTGGCGGCCTTCCGGCGCTCGGTCAGGGAGGGGGACGGCTTGGTGCTCACCCCAGAAGAGTACGGCCGACGGACCCGGGCCGACACCTGACGCCCATCTGGCAAAACGTGCCACTTAGGCGTAGCGTGCCATCGGAGCGCCGCGCGGTAGGAGGCCGGCGCCAGGCAGGCCCGCCGGAGGACGGCGGACCAGGTGGGAGAGCACGTGAACCGCTACGAAGACCGCCGAGTCCTGATCACCGGGGCCGGCTCGGGCATAGGCCAGGCCACCGCCCTGCGCCTGCTGGCCGAGGGCGGCACGGTCGCCGCCGCGGACATCAGCGAGGCGGGGCTCGCGGAGCTCGCCGGCAAGGCGGGTGCGCACGCCGCCCGGCTCCGCACCCTCGTGGTGGACATCGCCGACGAGGAGTCGGTGCGCGAGGGCGTCAGTGCGGCAGTCACCGGGCTCGGCGGACTGGACGTGCTGGTCAACGCGGCCGGGATCCTGCGCTCCGCGCACACCCACGAGACGACCCTCGAGGACTTCACCCGCATCCTGCGGGTCAACCTCGTGGGCACCTTCCTCGTGATCCGTGAGGCCCTGCCCGCCCTGCTCCGAGGCCAGGACGCCGCGGTCGTCAACTTCAGCTCGACCTCGGCCGCGTTCGCCCACCCGTACATGGCGGCGTACGCGGCAAGCAAGGGCGGCGTCCAGTCCATGACGCACGCGCTCGCGAGCGAGTACGCGAAGCAGGGCGTGCGCTTCACCGCGGTACAGCCCGGTTCCATCTCCTCCGGCATGACGGACGGCAGCGGTGTCAGCGGACAGAGCTCCGGGCCTGGGCTGCCCGAGGACGCCGACATTTCCCTGTTCGCGAAGCTCTCCCCGGCGCTCGGCCAGGGGTTCGCCACTCCCGACACGGTGGCCTCGGTGGTCGCGATGCTCGGCTCGCGGGACGGCCGTTTCCTCACCGGGACCGAGATCCGCGTCGACGGCGGCACCCACTTCTGACCGCGGCCCGCCGCGCCATCCCACACGCAAGGAGCCCGTCATGAACGACCTCACCGGCCGGACCGTGATCGTCACCGGAGGCGCCCGTGGCCTGGGGGCCTCGGCGGCCCGCCACGCGGTCGCCGCGGGAGCCGAGGTGGTGATCACCGACGTCCTGGAGGGCGAGGGCCGGGCCCTCGCGGCCGGCCTCGGCGCCCACGCCCGCTTCCTCCGGCACGACGTGACCTCCGAGGCGGACTGGCGTCGCGTCGCCGACTTCACCGCCGAGACGTTCGGAGGGATCCACGGCCTCGTCAACAACGCCGGCATCTCGGCCGGCACAACGCTGGAGACCGAGTCCGTGGCCCACTTCCGCAAGATCCTCGACGTCAACCTCACGGGTGTCTTCATCGGCATGAAGACCGTGATCCCCGCGATGAGGGAGCACGGCGGGTCGATCGTCAACATCTCCTCGGCGGCCGGCCTGATGGGCCTCGCGCTCACGGCCGGGTACGGCGCCTCGAAGTGGGGCGTGCGGGGCCTGACGAAGATCGGTGCGGTGGAACTCGGCACCGCACGCATCCGGGTCAATTCCGTGCACCCGGGGATGACGTACACCCCGATGACCGCGGCCGTCGGCATCGAGACGGGCGAGGGCAAGTACCCGAACACCCCCATGGGCCGCGTCGGCGAACCCGACGAGATCGCCGGATCCGTGGTCTACCTGCTCTCCGACGCGGCGTCCTACGTCACGGGCGCGGAACTGGCGGTGGACGGCGGCTGGACCACAGGGCCCACCGTGGCTCAGGTGACGGGGCAGTGAGTCCCCCTCCCCCGCAGTGCCCGGAAGGCGCGCGGTCGAGGCCGTCGCCGCCCACGCGGAAGCCCCGGACCAGTGGTCCGGGGCTTCTGGGGTACTGCGGGGAGGCCGGCCCGAGTGTTTCTGAGCCGGCCCCCGACCGGCCTCCTACCGGTGGAGGGCCGGCTCCTGGTGCGAGGCGCCCGGGTCGGAGGGAGCGGCGTGGCGGCCTCGGCTGCGGGCCCGATCCAGCGCCTCCAGCCGCGTGCTGACCACGGGCAGCCTGGCCACGCCCCCGGTCAGCAGCAGGGAGCCGAGTCCGGAGGTGAAGCCGCCCATGACGTCCGGGAGGTAGTGCACGCCCAGGTACATGCGGGCGAAGGCGACGCCCACCACGGCCACGGCGCCGAGGACGACGAACAGGTACCGCCAGGCCCCGCGGGTGAGGAAGATCACGGTGAGGACCAGTGCGGTGGCGACGGCGGTGTGACCGCTGGGAAAGCTCTGCGCGTTGTCCGGCGGAATGAGCCAGAGCCGCTGCGGCGGGCGGTGCTCGTGGATGAGCAGCTTGGCGGCGAAGGCCACGGCCAGCGTGCCGCCGATCAGGAAGAGCACCCGGACGGCGTCGACGCGTCGGCGGGCGACCCACAGGACGACCGGCACCAGCACCGCCGCCGCGACCCCGACCTTGGAGGAGGCGGCCGTGGTGGCTGCCTTGGCCAGGGCCGTCGGCAGTCCGTCCCGCAGCGGCAGCAACTGTTCGTTCAGATGGACGTCCGCGCTGGTCACCGCAGCCGTCTTGGCGGCGAGACCGAGGACGACCAGGAACCCGAGGAGGACGAGCCCCCACAGGATCATGTATCGGCCGGCTATGTTCCGTCTCTCAGTAGACACGCAGCGTTCACCTCGAAGTCGTGGAGGCTCCACGGTACCGACCCTCGGCGGTGCCTCGTACCCGAGCCGCGTCTCCGCAGCTCACACGCCGCCGCCGGTGCCGCCGCCGTGCCGGTCGTCCGGGCCCGCGGCAGGCGTGCCGGTCGTCCGGGCGGCCCACGGCAGGGAGCCCTCTCTTCCCCTGCCCGTGCCCGTGCCCGTGGCAGGACGTCCGCTGCGCATCGGGGAGCGCCGCGAGCTTGCGCGTGGCCGGGCCCCACGCCACCCGCCGGGTGCAGGCTCGGCGGCGCCGCGGCCTCTCCCGGCGGGTCGGTGACCCGCACGACCGGCGGATGGGCCCGACCGGACCGATCGGCGGGGGGACAGCCGGCACCGAGAGGTGCCCGCGGACGCTGCTCGGCCGGTACGCCGGAGCCGTCGCCCACGGGTCCGAACAGCACCGTGAGGACCTCGGCCGTCTTCCGGGCCCGCTTCGCCGGCGGCCCGGCCCCGCACCGCGCCGACCTCCCGGCCGGTGCCCGGCAGGCCCGCCCCCGCCGGCTTGGACTTTCCTTCCCCACCGGTTGGGTTTTCGTTGCGGTGTGAGCCGGAGGCGCTTGCTCCGCAGATCTCCGCGCGCGACGGTTGCGGGGTGGCTCCGGCAACACCGGCCCGGTGGACGGCACTTAGGGGTCCTTGCCATATGCCCGCCCCACTGAAGGAGACGACCTGTCGTGAAGCTGATCGGATCTCTCACCGCACGCGGCGCGGCCGTCGGCGCCGCCACCGCACTGGTCTGCGCCTCCGCACTGGTGGCCGGGCCGGCGCCGGCCGCGGAGGCCGCGACCGGACAGACCCCGGGCACCTACGCCACGTGGAGCGCCCCCGCCGACGTCACCTCCTTCTCCATGCCCATGACCCTCCAGGTCGATCCGGGGGACTACAACGCCTACTGGTCCACCCAGTTCGCCTTCTCCGGATCACAGGCCAGTGGCTACTTCGGCTTCCAGACCCACGAGGACGGCGGCGGCATGTTCCTCGTCTCCGTCTGGAACGGCAGCGCCGCGACCCCCGGCGGCAGCGGCACCTACTGCCAGAACTTCGCCGAGGACGGCACCGGCAAGACCTGCCGCCTGGACACGCGCCCCGTCAAGGGTCACGCCTATGCCCTCTCGGCGCAGCAGTCCGGCAGCAACTGGACGTTCAGCATCAACGACCGCACCGCCGGCACCACCATCACCCTGGGCACCATCTCCATCGACGGCACCCACCCGATGGCGAAGGACGGCTTCGACAGCTGGACCGAGTACTTCGACTGGAACGACCCCTCGACGGTCTGCGCCGACGCCAGGTACTCCAGGCTGCTCTTCGGCATCCCCACCACCAGCGCCGGCAACGGCACCTACACCGGCAGCTCCCTCAGCGACACCTGCCAGGACATCGCCAAGGTGACGCTCTCCGGCGCGGGCGCCCTGCAGGAGAACGGCATCGGGCAGTAGCGCGAGAAGGGGCGCGGGTGGCGGTTGCCCCGGGGCCGGCTCCGGTCGGCGGTCGCGAGCCCCCGGGAGGGCGCGCCTGCCGGCTTCGAACCCGCCGGCCGGCCCCGCCGCGTCGCGGGCTGCTCTACTCTCGGTGGAGAAGGTCTGCGAGAAGGAGAGCCGTGAGCGCCCAGCCCGAGCACCCCGCCGACGTCGGGGTCCGCCCGCTCCCCCACACCATCGATGCCGTCGCCGCCGCCCTCGCCGGCGCCAAGCGCATGGCGTTCTACGCCGAGGTCGGGCAGGCCGAAGAGGGGGAACCGATCAACGCGGTGTTGCGGAAGTGGTGGATGGAGGCCATGTTCGACAGCGTCCCCGGACGCGAGCAGCGGCTGGCCGACGCCGCGTCGGGCCACCGCCTGGTGCCGCTGACCGAGCTTCCGGGCGCCCCGGGTGAGTGACGCCCACCGCCACCGCTGGACACTGCTCCTCACCGACCACGCTGCGGACGTCCTGGAGACGATGCGCGCCGCCGACCTGGACCTGCACCGCGAAATGGTCCTGTTTCTCCGGGCGCTGGCCCTGGAGGCAGGTGGAGCGGCCGACGCGGACAAGACCCTGCCGGGGCTCCCGATGGGCGACGGTCGCCACAACGTGGACGTCCCGCGCCTCCCGGTGCTGATCTCCTACACCTCCCACCCGTCCTCGCGTGAGGTCCGGGTGACGGACCTGCTCTGGCTGGCCTGAAGCAGCCCGGTCGGATTCGGGCAGGGCGTGATGGTGCGTCAGGCAGCCCGGTCGCCGGGCCCGCACCGGCCGCGGTGGATCTCCCTGATGTGACGACGAACACCGGCCCCCGCCCTCGGGCTCGCGGTCACAGGGCCTCGGCGAGTTCCTCTATCCGCTCGGCCAGTTTCGGGTCGGGATGGGGAACCGGGCCGAACTCCTCGTCCTCGTCGATGGTCAGGTGGGCGATGGCGGCCTTCAGGTTCTTGTTGGGGCGCGGGGGCTCCACGAGGGCGGACTCGGGACGCCGGTAGGTGGGACGCCGTCCGCAGGAGGTGTCGGCGAGTTCGTCCGCCTGGTCCGCCCAGTGCTCCGCGTCGCGGTACTCACCGCGGCGGAGGTGGAGCAGGGACAGCAGGTGGGCCGCGGTGGCGTTGCCGGCGCCGGCGGCGAACTGCCACCAGAACTGGGCCGCGTCGGGGTAGTCGGCGAGGTTGAGGAGGCAGGCGAAGTGCAGCGCGCCGTCGGGGTCGATGCGGCGGTTGTTGACCAGGCGGGCCAGGCGCTGGGGAGCGTCACTGCGGTGCAGCGCCTGGGCGGACAGGGCGTACAGGTCGGCGGTGAGGCGGTCGTGGAGGGCCGGGGAGCAGCCGGCAGCACGGCCGCTCCTGCACAGGGCGCCGGAGACCTCGGCTGTGATCGCCCGCTTGGAGGCCTCCAGGTCGTAGTCGGCGAAGGCGTCGGGAATGTGGGCGTCGGCGAGGACCTGGTCGATGTCGTACGCGGGCACGGTTACTCCTTGACGTCGTCGGTCGGGAGGGGGAGGCCGAGTCTGGTGGCGATGCGGACGCGGGCCAGGCGCACGTGGGAGCGGACGGTCTCCGGCTTGACCCCCATGATGTGGGCGACGTGGGCCGTGGGGTAGTTCAGGACGAAGAGCAGGACGACGACGTCGTACTGCCGCTCAGGCAGCGAGGCGATGGCGGTGTAGAGACCGAGCGCGCTCTCCATGACTTCGAACTGCTGGCGGAAGTCCTCCAGGAGGGCTCGTGCAGTGCGTTGGAAGGCCGCGGTCTCCACCATCTGCGGGCGCAGGTCGGTCAGCCGCAGATGGGTGGCTACTCGTTGCTTGAGCAACGCCCAGGCGTAGGCCTCGGCGCTGGGCTGGCGTATCACCTTGTCCCAGTTCAGGGCCAGGTGGGAGAAGCAGCGGTGGACGACGGCCTGGGCCGCGCCCTTGTCGCCCAGCATGCTGTGGGCGTAGTTGAGGTAGGACCTGATGTAGAGGTCGTGGAAGGCCTCCAGTGCCGGCGGCATGGTGTAGCGCACCGCGGCCAGCTCCTCCAGGGCGCCGAAGGGCGCGGGAAGCGTGTGGGGGACGGGGCGGTCGGCGTTGTCGTCCGACTGCGGCGAAGGAAGCATCAGCTCTCCTCCTTCCGCACCGCGGAGGCGAGCGGGCCACGCCGGCCGGGGGGCCTCCGACGCCCCTCCTCCACCAGTGCCGCCGCCCCTGCCCGCACCCCCTCCCGCAGGGCACGGCGCGTGAGGCGGCGCAGGTCCGGGGCGAAGACGCGCAGCGCCGTGGCGACGGCCAGCGCGGTGGGGATGTCGGTGGGTGTCACGGTCTCTTTCCCTCTGCTCGATGGCGGCACCGGGCGGACGATGCGCCCCGGAGCCGGAGGGCAGACCGCCCTCAACGGCAGGATTTCGAAGGGAGGTGGTCAAACGTGCAACGCGATGGCAAGAAAAATGCCGACCTCGTTCAGAGGCTCACGGCGGGCCTCGCACCAGCCGCCCCACTGGTCGCAGCTGCAAACCGATGCGACACGCAGTGCCATCACCGGTCGCCAAGGTGAAGGCCGCTTCCCGCCATTCCGTCGGGCCGAACGGTGGCACGCAGGGGCACCGTCCCACCGACGGCGACTGTGACGCACTTCACTCCCCCGAGCCCGCACCCCCGGCCCTGCGCGACGACCGCAACCGCCGCGCCCCGTCCGGGAGGTCCGCCCGAACCGGGCGGAGCGCACGGCGGCGCCGGCATCCGGCCCCTGGAGCCCCGCCGCCGGAACCCCGCAGCGGAGGGCCGCGACGCGCAAGCCACGGCGAGCCCCGACCCCATAACCGGAACCTCAGATACGTGTTTGCTAGCGTGCAGAGGTGCGGTTGACGAAGTTCACCGACCTGGCGCTGCGTGCCGTCATGCGCCTGGCGGTCTCCGAACAGTCCGAGCCTCTGACCACGCGAGAGGTGGCGGAGGCCATGGACGTACCCCAGGCCCACATGGCCAAGGCCATCACCAGGCTGCGGCACCTGGGCGTGCTGGAGGCCCGGCGGGGCCGTGGCGGCGGGCTCGGGCTGACCGGTCTGGGGCGGCAGGCTTCGGTCGGCTGGCTGGTCAGGGAGTTGGAGGGGGAGGACGAGGTGGTCGCCTGCGACGGCGACGCACCCTGCCCGCTACGCGGGGCGTGCCGGCTGCGGCGAGCACTGCGTGAGGCACAGGAGGCCTTCTACGCCACCCTCGACCCGCTGACCGTGACCGACCTGGTGGCCTCGCCCACCGGACCAGTCCTGGTCGGCCTGGCAGGCCGCCGCACCGAGTGATCCGCACCCGTCGGCGTGGTCGCTGCACACGTCCATAAACACGAAGATCATTTACCAGTTTTCAGGAGCTGCTGTGCTCTCCGAGCAGTCCATCCCCGTCGTCCGGGCCACCCTGCCCGCCGTCCGCGCGGCGATCGGGGACATCACCGCGTTGTTCTACGCCAGGCTCTTCGAGGACCGCCCGGAACTGCTGAGGGATGTGTTCAACCGGGGCAGTCAGGCCAACGGGGAGCAGCGGAAGGCGTTGGCGGGCTCCCTCCCTGCCTTCGCGGCCATGCTGCTGGAGCACCCGGGGGCACGGCCGGATGTGCTGCTCGGGCGGATCGCCCACAAGCACGCCTCGCTCGGCATCGCCCCCGACCAGTACGGACTCGTCCACCGGCACCTCCTCTCGGCCGTCGGCGAGGTTCTCGGTGAGGCGGTCACCGAGGAGGTGGCCGCCGCCTGGGACGAGGTCTACTGGCTCATGGCCGACGCGTTGATCGCACTGGAGGCTCAGCTCCACGAGGAGGCCGGCATCGCCAAGGGCGAGGTCTGGCAGCAGATGGAGATCGTCGAGCGACGGGAGGAGACCGCCGACGTGGTCTCCCTGGTCCTGCGGCGTGCCGACGGCGGCCCTGCGGGCCCCTTCCGCCCGGGCCAGTACGTCAGCGTGCAGGTCAGCCTGCCCGACGGGGCCCGGCAGGCACGTCAGTACAGCCTCTCCGGTGCCCCCGGGCCGCGGTGGCGTATCACCGTCAAGCGAGTTGGGGCCGGAGCTACGCCGGCGGGGGAGGTCTCCTCCCTCCTGCACGAGCAGGCGAGCGTGGGCGACGCGCTGACCGTCTCCGCTCCCTTCGGCGACCTCGTCCTGCCCGCTGGTGGCGAGGGGCCGCTGCTGCTGGCCTCGGCCGGGATCGGCTGCACACCGGTGCTGGCGATGCTGCACCGGTTGGCGGCCCGGGAGGCCGGGCAGCCGGTGACGGTCGTCCACGCCGACCGCTCCCCCGCCGACCACGCCCACCGGGCGGAGCACCTGCACCTCGTCGAGGCCCTCCCGAACGCGCGACTGCACCTGTGGTACGAGGACCCGGGCGACCGGCCGCGGGAGGCGAGGAGCGGCAGGGTTGACCTCACCGGGCTGGACCTCCCCGACGGGCTGACCGCCTACCTCTGCGGCCCCCTGCCGTTCCTGCGCGCGTTGCGCGGTGATCTGCTCGGTCGGGGTGTGCCCGCCGGCCACATCCACTACGAGGTCTTCGGCCCCGACCTGTGGCTCGGCCACGAGTAGTTCCGGTGCGTCCCGGAGCAGTTCCGGACGCAAGCAGAAGGGAAGTCCCCCATGAACGCCGCCTCAGCCGCCACGGCCGCCGCCGTCACCTTCGTCTGGCTCGGCATGGTCCTGGGCATCTCCTTCCTGGAGACGCCGCTGAAGTTCCGGGCTCCGGGCGTGACCCTGCCGGTCGGCCTGGGCATCGGCCGGCTGGTCTTCCGCGCGCTCAACCGCGTCGAAGTCGTCCTCGCCCTCGCCGTGATCGTCGCTGTGGCCGTGGGGGGTCCGCCCGTGCCCGTGGTCGTGCTGACCGCCCTTGCCGCGCTGCTCCTGGTCGCCCAACTCCTCGTGGTCCGCCCGCGGCTGACACGCCGTTCGGACCAGGTGCTCGCCGGGTCGTCCACCCCGCGTTCCCGCGCCCACCTGGGTTACGTGGCCACCGAGTCGCTCAAGGTGCTCACCCTGCTGGCCCTGGGCGTCAGCGCTCTGGCGGCCTGACCCGCCTCCCGCTCCCCCGGCGGCGCACCCGTCCGCCGGACGGATCATCCCTCGGTGGGCCCGCTGCCCGAGCCTCCGCCGGTCACGGGCGGGTCGCCGGGCCCGGTGCCAGGCCCGGTCAGGCGTCGATCCGGAAGAGCTTCCGCGCGTTGCCGGAGGTGAACTTGTGCCGCTCCTCCTCGGTCCCGAACTCCGTGAGGAACTGCCGGATCTCCGTCCTGCCGGGCCGCTGGAAGGGGTAGTCCGTGGAGAAGAGCAGACGGTCGACGGTGGTGACCTCCAGGGCGTGGTGCAGCAGGGCGGGGCTGAGCATGCCGGAGCTGGTGATGTGCACGTTCGTGCGCAGGTAGTCGGACGTCTTCTGCTCCAGGCCGGCGATACGGGCCAGGCTGTCGGTGCGGTCGCTCCAGAAGAGCAGCAGCTCGCCCCAGTGGCCGAGGACGATCTGCAGGTCGGGGTGGCGGTCGAAGGTACCCCGGGCGATGAGGCGCAGCGCGGCGAGGGCCGCCTCGAGGTGCCACCCCCAGCTGAACGTGGACAGGGCGAGCGAAGTCATCGGCTCGAAGCCCCCGTAGGCCGCCTCCCGGACAGCGCGTGGCGGAATCTGGGGGTGGATGAAGATCGGCCGGCCGAGGGCGGCGGCCGTCGCGAACAGGTCCTCGTAGCAGGGGTCGTCGAGCGCGGTCTCCCCCGTCCGGCCGTAGACCATGGCCCCCACGAACCCCAGCCCCGCGGCCCGTTCGAGCTCTCCGGCGACGGCTGCCGGATCGGCCATCGGCAAGGTGCACATCGCCCGCAGGCGGGTGGGGTGGCGCCGCACCGCCTCGGCGGCGAGGTCGTTGGTGTCCCTGCTGAGCGGGACCGCGTCGGCAGCGGCCAGAGGGCCCGTCGCCGGGGGCGCCAGCGAGAGGACCTGGATGTCGACGCCCTGCTCGTCCATGGCGGCGATGCGGGCCTCGCCGATGTCCTCCAGGCGGGAGAGGTTGTCGCCCATCTCGTTGAACGCCAGGCTGTCGTCGCGGCTCTCCTCGGGCAGCTTCCGCAGTGCCGCCGTCAACTGCGGCGTGGTCCAGTGCTCTTCGATCGCGACGAACGTCATGACCGGCCCTCCGTGGGGAGACGGGTTTTCGCTGAACGGATGTTTAGCGAGGAACCTAACAGGTTCGCTAAACGCTTGTATAGCGAGCTTGTACAGTTGGGGGCGTGAACGGGAACAGCAGGGACGCCAAGCGCGCCCGGACGGCGCAACGCATCCTGGAGGCCGCCCAGGAGGAGTTCGCGCTCCACGGCTTCGAGGGCGCGACGATCCGGTCCGTCGCAGAGCGGGCCGGAGTGCACGCCTCGCTCGTCATGCAGCACTACGGTTCCAAGGCCTCGCTCTTCGCGATCGCCGTCCGGCTGCCGGAGGAGGACCAGAAGGCGGCCACGGACCACCTCGTCGACGTCCTCGGCGTCCGCATGGGTGAGCTGCCTCCCGAGACCCGGGCACTGGTGCGCTCGATGCTGACGGTTCCGGAGGCCGAGGCGTCCATGCGGGACTTCCTCGACGAGCGCGTCGGCAACCTCTCGGCTTCGTTCGAGGGCGACGACGCCGAGGCGCGGGCCGCGCTGGTCGTCAGCAGCATCCTCGGGCTCACGATCGCCCGCCATTTCCTCAGGCTCCGGGCCTTCGAGAACCTCTCCGAGGACGCCCTCGCCGATGCGGCCCATGCCTGGATGAAGGCCATGTCGAAGGGGCCCGGCACCGGCTGAGGCCGCCCGCCGGCAACACGGGGGCGGCCCGGCCTCCGGTCGGTGGACGCCTCCGGTCGGCAGGTCCCGTCCAGCCGGGGGCGCGTGGGAGGGCCGGGTGCGGTGTCACCACCTCGCCCCGGGAGGCCCCGACTGCGGCCGGGGCCCGGCGACTCAGGCCCGCGGCTTGATGTTGAGGTTCACGCCGAGCACCGACTCGGTGTCGATGACCGTCCAGCTGCCCCCGGGGTAGTGGCCGACGGTGCGGGGCTGGTGGCCCAGGGCCGCAAGCTCCTCGACCACGGCGTCGCGGGCCTCACCGACCTCGAAGCCGATGTGGTGGACGCCGGGCCCGTGCCGGTCCTTGAACTCCTTGAAGGTCGAGGGGTTGTCGTCGGGCTCGTGGAGTTCGATGACGAATCCCCGCTCCGCGCACTCCAGGACGGCGAACTTCAGCCCGTAGCAGGCGGTTCGGCCCCGGTAGGACTCGTTCGGGTTCGGCTGGGGCGCGGTGACGCGGACGTCGGGGCGCGCCACGTCGAGCAGGCGGCACCAGGTGTCCAGGGCTTCGTCCATGTCGTCGACGACGAGTGCGATCTGGATGAAGCCGCTGAGCGGCAGGGGGTTCTTCACGTCGGTCTCCTGTGTTCTGCGTGCGGGCGGGCTGTGACGGCCCGGGGGCGGACGGCCCGCGGCCCGGGCCGTCCGCAGCCGCGGGCCGTGCGGTCGCCGGCGCGGGCGGTGGCGAGCTGTCGGTGCGGGACGCCGGATGGCCGCCGGCCGGTCACCGGCGGCAGCGGGCACCGGGGGAGGTCACCCCTGCCAGGTGCTGTGACCGCGCCGCACCAGGGCGCGGGCGTTGCCGGCCAGCAGCTCGAACGGGTCGAGATCGGTGGAGTCGACCTCCACCACGTGCCATCGCACGCTGTCCGGGGCGTGGCCGAGAGCCGCGTCGACGTCGACCCGGCCGGTACCGAGCGGGGTCTGCGGCTGCCAGGGCTCGGCCGGCCCGTCCTTCAGGTGCAGCGAGAGCGTCCGCTCCGCGAGGTGGTCCAGCACCGCGACGGGGTCGGCTCCGGCCGCGGCCACCCAGTAGAGGTCCACCTCGGCGGCGAGGTGTTCCCCGGCCCTGGACCAGAACCGGTCCCAGGCGGTCGTGCCGTCGGGCAGGATCGCCCACTCGAACCAGTGGTTGTGGTAGCCGAGGCGCAGCCCGTGGGTGTCGGCTGCGGCGGCTGCCTCACCGAGGCGCGCGGCGAAGGCGTCCAGGGCGGTGGTGTCACCACTGGTGAACGTGGCCTCGTCGAAGGGCGACGCAGCGGTGACCATGTGGGGGTGGGGAACGAAGACCGTGTCCGCTTCCAGGGCCGCGCATGCCTCGGCGAGTTGACCGAGGTCCTCGGGAAGGCCTGCGTGCACGGCGGAGACCCCCAGTCCGGCGCGGTCCAGTGCGGCGCGGAGGTGACGCACTGCGACGAGGTTCTCCGCCGGGGTCCGGTCGGGCCTGCACAGACCGTAGGGTTCGACGTGCTGGAAGCCGGTTTCCGCCAGGCGGGCCAGCGCGGCGTCGGGGTCGGCCTCCAGGGCGTCACGGACGCTGAAGAGCTGGACGGAGAGCGGGGCCGCTGCGCGGGGGTGGCTCATGGGTGCTCCGTGGTTCTGTGGTGCGTGGGTGGGCAGGGGGCGGACCCGGTTCACTCCCCCACCAGGGGGCTGAGGGTGCGGTGGGCGATCCGCAGGCCCCGGGTGATGCGCTCCTCGTCGCCGCTCCAGACGGGGTCCTCGTGCTCGACGGAGAGAACGCCGGTGAACCCCCACTCGTGGAGGCGGTCGACCACCCGGTTCCAGTCGACCTGACCGAGTCCGGGCACCCGGTAGCGCCACCAGCCCATGTCCCAGGGCCCGTTCTTGTGGACCTTGCCGAAGGAGCCGTAGCGCTGCCGGGCCTGGGGGAAGAGTTCGACGTCCTTGGCCTGGGCGTGGACGATCCGGTGCACGTAGGGAGCGATGGTCTCGACGGGGTCGATGCCGATCCACGTCAGGTGCGAGGGGTCCCAGTTGAGGTACAGCCCGAGGTCGAACATCCACTCCCACAGTTCCGGGGAGTAGGCGAGGTTGCCGGGGTAGCCGTCGGGGTGCCAGCCCTCCATGACGCAGTTCTCGATGACGAGCTTCACGTCGCGTTCGCCGGCGTACTCGACGAGGGCGGGGAAGACGCCTTCGGCCTCGGCGAGGTTGTCGGCCACCGGTTTCGTCCAGTCACGGCCGACGAAGGTGCCGACGTAGGGCACGCCCAGCGCCTGTGCCGCGTCGACGGCGTGCCGCAGGTGGGTGTGGATCTCGGCGCGACGTGCCGGATCCGGGTGGAGGTTGTTCTCGTAGTAGGCGAAGGCCGACAGTTCCAGGCCGTGCCGGTCGAAGAGCGCCTGGGTCTCCTCCACCTGCCGGGGGCCGAAGTCGGCGACGGGCAGGTGGCTGGCCTCGAAGTCGCGTCCGCCGGTGCCGGGCCAGACCGCGACCTCCAGCGCCTGGTACCCGGCGCCGGCGGCCCATTCGGCGATGCGGTCCAGGCTCCACTGCGGCAGACAGGCCGTGAGCATTCCGAGTTTCATCGTCACACCTTGGTCCAGGTTCGGTCGTGGGAGGAGCGCAGCACCGCGTCGACCAGGCGTGCTGAGCGCAGGCCGTCGGCGAACGTGGGGAGGCCGTCGGGGGCGGCACCGGCGATGGCGGCGTAGGTGTCGGCCACGAACGCCTCGAAGCACTGGGCGTAGCCCTGCGCGTGGCCGGCGGGGAGGTGGGAGAGGCGGCGCTGCTCCGGGCTGCCGTGGCCGGGGTCACGGACGAGGACGCGGTTGCCGTCCGTGCCGCCGAGCCAGACCGCCTCGGGGTTCTCCTGGTCGAAGACGGCGCTGCCCTCGGAGCCGTCGAGTTCGAACCAGAGGCGGTTCTTGCGGCCGGCGGCCACCTGGGAGACCGTCGTGGAACCCAGGAGTCCCTCGGCGGTGCGCAGCAGCACGGTGGCCGAGTCCTCGGTCTGCACCGGGGCGCACCGGCCCGGTTCGTCAGCCGGGCCGGAGAAGCTGACGGCGGTGCCGGTGGGCCGTTCGGGCACGGCGACGGAGGTGGCGGCGAAGACCTCGCTGAAGCGTTCGCCGGAGACCCATTCCACCAGGTCGCACCAGTGGGAGCCGATGTCGGCGAAGGCCCGGGAGGGACCGCCGAGCGCCGGGTCGACGCGCCAGCCCGAGGCCTCGGGAGGGAGCATCCAGTCCTGCAGGTAGCTGCCGTGCAGCAGGTTCCAGCGGCCGAACTCGCCTGCCTGGCGCCGGGCGCGGATCTCCCGCACCAGGGGGTGGTAGCGGTAGACGAAGGGCACGGTGGCGACCAGGTCCGTCGACCGGGCGAGGGTGGCGAGGCGTTCGGCCTCGGCCGCCGAGACGCCGAGCGGCTTCTCGCAGACGACGTGTTTGCCGGCCCGCAACGCGGCCTCGGCGAACGGGGCATGGGTGGCGTTGGGCGTGCAGATGTGGACCACGTCGACGCGGTCGTCGGCCAGCACCTGCTCGAAGTCCTGGTAGGCGTGGGCCACGCCCCACTCCTCGGCCGTGGCGCGGGCGCGTTGCGGGGTGGACGCCAGGACTCCGGTGATCTCGGCGCCGGCGAGGAGCGCCGCCCGCCGGTGTACCGCGGCGATCATTCCGGCCCCCACGAGCGCCGCGCGGGGGCGGCGGGGACGGGGTGTGGTCGCGTCGGTGGTCTCGGGCGGCCGCTGCGCGCGCAGCGGCCCGGGCGGTGACGTGGTGCTCACCGGTGGCTCCTTGCATCTGGCGTTCACTTCGGGTGTCTCACGCCCAGGTTTCGCCTTCGCTGAAGCTATGTCTCGGCCATTTACACACGCAAGAGTTCTGTTTTATTTTCTTTGCGGTCATTAATGTGACCGAATCTCGCGGGTTGGAGAGTCTTCATGTGGAAACCGGTGCGCCTGGCCCTGCCGCAGATATCGGGGCGGACCGACGCCGCGACGGTCCGCGCCTCACTGGCGCGGTTGATCGCCTCCGGGACCGCGGACTCGCGGGTGGAACTGGTGCGGACCACCGGCCTGTCGCGGACGGCCGTCAACACCCACCTGGACACCCTGTTGTCGGCCGGTGTGGTCGTGGAGCGGGGCGGCTCGGCCGACGGGGGCCGGGGGCGGCCGGCCCACCGGCTGGCACTGGCCGCCCGCAGCGGCGCGGTGCTCGTGGCCGACGTGGACACCGGCTCCGCCCGACTGGGCGTCGCCGACCTCGGGCAGCGCCTGCTGGCCCACCGCGTGGTCCCCCTGGACGTGGCCGAGGGCCCGGTGGCCTACCTGGACGCGTTGACGGCCGCTCTGCGCGACCTGCTCACCGGTACGGACATGGCGCCCGACCAGGTCCGCTGTGTGGTCGTGGGACTGCCGGGCCCGGTCGACTCCCACCTGGGCCGGCCGGTGCGGCCGCCGATCCTGCCGGGCTGGGACGGCTTCCCGGTGGGCGACACGCTGCGGGACCGCTTCGGCTGCCCCGTGCTCGTCGACAACGACGTGAACCTCATGGCGCTCGGTGAGGCCCGTGCGCTCTCCGCCGAGCGGTCCCCCCTGCTGTTCATCAAGATCGGGACGGGGATCGGCGGTGGCCTGGTGGATGCCGAGGGTGCGCTCCACCGGGGCGCGGACGGCGCCGCCGGCGACATCGGGCACGTGCGGGTGGCGGGGGCGGACCACGTGGTCTGCCAGTGCGGCAACGTCGGCTGCGTCGAAGCCGTGGCCTCGGCAGGTGCGGTGCTGCGCCGACTGCACGAGCACGACGAGGAGTTGCGGACGATCGAGGACCTCGCCGGGCGGCTGCGGGCCGGGGACGCGACGGCGGTGCGGGCGATTCGTGCCGCCACCGAGCCGATCGGCGAGGTGGTCGCGGCCCTGGTGCACTTCTACAACCCGCGGACGGTGGTCCTCGGCGGCCTGGTCAGCGCGGCCAGCGACGACGTCCTGGCCGGCGTGCGCAGCGTCGTCTACCGCCGGGCTCTGCCGCTGGCCACCCGGAACCTGCTGCTCGACCACAGCGTGCTGGGGGAGCCCGCCGGGGCGGCCGGCGGGGTGGCCGCGGGCGTCGAGACGGTGCTCTCGCCGGAGAACTTCGCGCAGTTGGTGGCGGAGGCCACGGCCTGAGGAAGCGGTGGGCGTCTCGTCCCCGCAGCCGGAAGGCCGGGGATGGGGCTGGTCACCAGGGCTTGACAGGCGAAGACGCGGCGGCACATGATCCTCGCGTCTCACACCCGGAATTCGTCCTACCGGATGTTCGCGGCCCCGAGCGCCGCGTGGTGTCACCACGCCCTCCGCCTCGCGCCGCCGCCACCCCCGAGCTTCGTCGGGCCACGTGGCCGACACGGCGTCCATGCCCGCGTCGTACGGCATCCGGAAGGCCGCCCCGCCCCAGCGGTCCGCGGCCGGCCACGAACGAGAGACGGGAAGAACCCATGGCAGACAGCGAAGACACCGGGATGCGTCCCCGGACCCTGGAGCCGGGACAGCGGACCTGCGTGTGGATCGCCTCCACCACCTCCGCCACGCCGACCCTGCTGCTGGAGACCTCGGAGATCCTCTTCGAGGCGCCCAACTGGAGCCTGGACGGCACCCACCTGCTGCTCAACGGTGACGGGCGGCTCTGGCGGCTGGACGTCGAAGGCGGCGTCCCGCCCGTGGAGGTACCGCTCCACGGTGTCCCCGCCATCAACAACGACCACGTCCTCTCCCCCGACGGCGCGACGGTCTACGTCTCCGGCATGGACGGACACCTCTACTCCGCGCCCGCCACGGGCGGTCAGGGGAGGCGCCTGACCGAGGAGGACGGCACCCTGCACTTCCTCCACGGCATCAGCCCCGACGGACGGACCCTCGCGTACGTCTCGATCGACCGCAGCGTGGAGGGCGCACCGGGCAGGCTGGCCCTGATGCCCGCCGCCGGTGGACCCGGCACCCTCGTGGACACCGGCGAGGGGCACATCGACGGACCGGAGTACTCCCCCGACGGCCGCTTCGTCTACCTCAACAGCGAGGCCTTCACCACCGCGCCGGGCCACGCCCAGCTCGCGCGCCTGGCCGCGGACGGCGGGCAGGCCGAACGCGTCCTGGCCTCCGAAACCGTCGACTGGTTCCCCCACCTCTCCCCCGACGGGACCCTCGCCACCTACGTGGCCTTCCCCGCCGGCACGCTCGGCCACCCCGAGAACCTCGACGTCACCGTGCACCTGGTGGCCGTCGACGACTGGAGCAGGCCGCTGCACAGCTTCCCGCTCTTCGGCGGCCAGGGCACCCTCAACGTCAACAGCTGGGCACCCGACAGCAGGCGGTTCGCGTTCGTCTCCTACCCGGTCGAGGACGGCGTCCGGTGAACCGCGCGACCAGCGCCCCCGTCCGGTCCGTCCGCCCCGGCCCGGCGGCCCCCGGCACGTCCGGCGGTGCGCGATGAACGACGAGCAGGGCTACGAGAGCCTCTTCGACGGGGCGACCCTGGACGGCTGGTACGCCGTCCCCCGCAGCTACGGACCGCAGTGGCCGGGCGGACCCCACGTCCTGGACCAGGGGGACTGGCCCGCCGACTACCAGACGCAGGCCGACGCCCACCCGGCGAAGTGGACGGTGGAGGACGGCGCGATCGTCGGGCGGCAGGACCCGCCCGGCAGCGGATACGGCGGCTACCTGGTCTCCGAGCGCACCTTCGGCGACTTCGAGCTCCGTCTGGAGGCCAGGCCGGACTGGCCTGCCGACACCGGTGTCCTCGTCCGGCGCCGCGGCCATGCCTGGGAGGGCCTGCAGATCGTGGTGGACCACCGCAGGTCCGGTTCGATCGGCGGGTTCTACGGCAACGGCATCGGCGCCTTCCACGCCGTCCCCTTCGCGCTGGACGCCGAACGCAACGCCGCGGGCGACCCCGTCGGCCTGCGCGAGGACGGTCCGGCGACCACGCTGGAGCCGTGCGGGCCGGAGAAGCGGGCCATGCTCACCCGGTCCTGCGGGGTGCGGGAGTTCCTCGACGTGTGGCGCTGGGACGACTGGAACGAGTTCCGCATCCGCTGCGTCGGCGCCAGGCCGCGCGTCACCACCTGGGTCAACGGCCTGCTGGTCGCGGAGATCGACCTCGCGCCCCTGACCGCGCCGCACTACGACGCCGACGCCGTCCACTCCCTGCTCGGCGAGCGGGGACACCTGGCCCTGGAGGTGCACGACACCGACCGGCGGATGGGGGCGGAACGCTGGGGCCCCCGTGCCGCCTGCCGCTGGCGTCACCTGCGCATCAAACAGCCCTGAAGTCCGCCGGCCGCCACCGCGGCCACCCCCGCAGCCGTCCGCGCCTCCCGGTGCCCGACGGTGCCGGCCGGCCGTGTCCCCCGCCGGCTCCGCACCCGCGCGGGGGTGACACCCCCCGTACGGAACGCCGTCCCTCCTCCCCGGCGCCCGCTGAGTTCTCAACGGAGAGGACCACCGATGCAGCACCGCAACACCCCCCTCTACGCCCGTCTGGGCACGATGATGCTCCTGGAGTTCCTCGTCTTCGGGTCGTGGTACCCGACCGTCGGCCTGGTACTGAGCAAGCACGGCTTCGGCGACCTCATCGGCCTGGTCTTCGTCTTCTCGTCCGTGGCGGCTGTGCTCTCCCCGATGTTCGTGGGCGCCCTCGCCGACCGCTTCTTCTCCGCCCACAAGGTCTTCGGCACCCTGCACCTGGCCGGCGCGGCCGTGCTGGTGTTCATTCCCTCGGCGGTCACCTCGGGCAACGACGGGCTCTTCCTCGTCCTGCTCTTCGTCTTCACACTGTTCTTCCAGCCCACCCAGGCGATGCCGAACAACATCGCCTTCGTCCACCTCCAGGACAAGCCCGAGGTGTTCCCCTACATCCGGGCCCTGGGCACCGGGGCCTGGATCGTGGCCGGGCTGGTGGTGGGCCAGTTGGGGCTCTCGGCGAGTCCCGTCATCTTCTACCTGGCGGCCGGCTGGTCCGTGCTGCTCGGCGTCTACGCCTTCACCCTGCCGGCCACCCCTCCCCAGCAGCGGGGCGCCATGTTCCGGATCGGTGACTTCGTCGGCAGCGGGGCCTTCGCGCTCTTCCGCCGCCCCAAGTTCGTCCTCGTCATGGGGTGCATGCTGCTGATCAGCGTGCCCATCTCGATCTACAACGCCTACGGGTCGACCTACCTGTCGGCCGCCGGGGTCGACGACGTCGCCTCGGTGATGTCCCTCGGCCAGGCCTTCGAGCTGCTCTTCATCCTCGTGCTGCCGGTGCTGCTGCGCACCGTAGGCTACCGGGGCGTGCTCACCACCGGGCTGGTGGCCTGGACGGTGCGGTGCGCTCTCTTCCTCGCCATGGACGGCGGGCCGCACTGGCTGGCCTACGTCGTGGTCGGCATGCACGGCGCATGCAACGACTTCTTCATGATCACCGCCTGCATGTTCGTCGACCGCCTCGTGACCCCCGCTCTGAAGGCGCAGGCGCAGGCCCTGGTCTTCTTCCTGAGCATCGGCGTCGGACAGGGACTCGGAGCGCTCCTCGCCGACGCCCTGTACTCGCACGCGGTCGCGGGGCGCACCACCCCGACGCTGGGCGACTGGAACACGCTGTGGCTCCTGGCCGCGGCCGTCTCGCTGGTCACCCTCGTGCTCTTCGCCGTCCTCTTCCGCAAGGAGCGCTCCGGCGGTGACGTCCCGCCGCCGCTGGGCCCGAGCGGCACGCTCGATGCGAGCCCCGGCGACACGTCCGAGGTGACCTCCGTGCCGGCCGGTGACACCCTCCCGCCCACCGCTGAGGCGACCACGGCCACCGCCGCGACCTGACCGGCGCACAGGCGCCGTCACCCGCCGGGGCCGGGACACCACCTGAGGCCCTGCCCGCGTCCCGCCCCTGCCGCCCGGCCGCCGACCGCCCGGAACCTCGTCGGCGGCGGGACCGGACGGTGGCACCGACGCCCCCACCCACCGCCTGGAGAAGCCCGAAGGTGACGCAGCGGCGTCCGCGGGCCGACTCGGCGAGCCCGCTCCCCGCTCGGACGCAATGCCTGGAGAAGCCTTCGATGAGCAGCAGATCCACCGGACTCTACGCACGCCTGGGCGCCATGATGGCGCTGGAGTACTTCGCCTTCGGGTCCTGGAAACCCACGATGGGGCTGGTCCTCAGCAGCAACGGGCTCGGCCGCCTCATCGGTGTCGTCTTCGTCTTCTCGGCGGTCGCCGCCATCCTCTCCCCGCTGTTCGTGGGCGCCCTGGCCGACCGGTTCTTCCCCGCCCAGAAGGTCTTCGGGGTGCTGCACCTGGCGGGGGCGGTGCTGCTGGCGCTCATGCCGCAGGCGGTCGAGCAGCGGGAGAGCGCCCTCTTCGTCGTTCTGCTCTTCGTCTTCATGCTGTTCTTCCAGCCGACGCAGGCGATGCCGAACAACATCTCCTTCGCGCACCTCCTGGGCCGGATGCGGGTCTTCCCCTACATCCGTTCGCTGGGCACCCTCGCCTGGATCGTGGCCGGCCTGGTGGTGGGGCAGAACGGCATGTCCGCCCGCCCGCAGATCTTCTACCTGGCCGCCGCGGTCTCGGCGGTGCTCGGCGTCTACTCCTTCACGCTGCCCTCGACGCCGCCGCTCCAGCGTGGCGAGCGGTTCCGGGCCGGCGACGTGATCGGGATCGGCGCCTTCCCGCTGCTGCGCCGGCGCAGGTTCCTGGTGCTGATGGTCTGTGTGCTGCTGACCTTCGTCCCGATCTCGACGTACAACGACTACGGCTCGACGTACCTGGACGCGGCCGGGGTGCACAACGTCGCCTCCATCATGTCGCTGGGCCAGGCCGCCGAGTTCGTCTTCATGCTCCTGCTCCCGCGCCTGCTCAAGTGGGTCGGCTACCGCCGCATCCTGATCACGGGGGCCTGCACCTGGGTGGTGCGGTGCGGCATCTTCCTCGTCCTCACCCACGGGCAGGTCTGGCTGGCCATGGCCGTCGTCGCCCTGAACGGCATCACCACGGACTTCTTCATGGTCACCATCTACATGTACGTGGACCGCATGGTGGCACCGGCGTTGAAGGCGCAGGCGCAGGGCCTGGTCTTCTTCTTCCAGCTCGGCGTGGGGAGCCTGCTGGGCGCCCTGGTGGCCAGCTCGATCTACAACGGCGTGATCGGTGACGCCACCCACTCCCGGCTCTCCGACTGGACGCCGATCTGGCTGGTCGCCGGCGGTGTCGCGGTGCTGACCACCCTCGTCATGCTGTTCTTCCTCGGCCGGGACGAGCCCGAGCGGGACCGGGTCACCGCCGAGGAGACGAGGGCGCCGGACGGGCAGGCGTCGCACCCCACGGCGCCGGACACCCCGGCAACGGACACCCCGGCGACGGGCGGGACGTCCCGTCCGGCCTCCCCCGCCGCAGAAGGCGGACACGCACCGGCGACGTCGGGCGACTGAACGGGGGATTCCCCACCACGAGAGGACCTGAGGTACAACGTGAGAATCACCGCCGTGAAGTGCGCCCTGATCGGTGACAGCCCGGTCGTGCGTGTCGTGACGGACGAAGGCGTCGACGGGTACGGGCAGATCGAGTCCTACAAGCCGTTCGCCAGGGCCTTCGTCCCCTACTTCGAGCAGTTCGTCCTCGGCGGCGACCCCACCAACGTCGAGTCGGTGATGCTGAGGGTCCGCCGCCTGGGCGGGACCAAGCCCTGGGGCTGCGTGGTCAGCGCCATCGAGACCGCGATCTGGGACATCGCGGGCAAGGCCGCCGGCCTGCCCGTGCACAAGCTGCTGGGCGGCAAGGTGCGGGACCGGGTGCGGGTCTACAACGGCGGCGTGCGCTTCCCCCGGGCGGGCGACGAGCCGGAGGACTTCGCCGAGTTGATGAGGAAGCTGAAGGCCACCCCGGAGGGCTTCACCCTCATCAAGCAGGCGATCGGGTACCACGACCCGATGGCCGGGCGGATACCGGGTTACTCCTACTCCGAGGTGCGCACCGGTGGGCCCCACCCCTACCGGGGCCGGCTGACCGAGCGCGGGCTGCGGCACACCGTGGAGTGCGTGGCCGCGATGAAGGAGGTCCTCGGTGACGAGATCGGGCTCGCCCTGGACTGCGGTCCCGGCTGGACCGTGACGGACGCGGTGACCTTCGCACGGGAACTGGAGCCCTTCCACCTGCTCTGGCTGGAGGACCTGCTGACCGGGGACTACGTGCCGTGGTCGGACACCGCCGCCTACCGCGACCTGACCACCGCGACGTCCACCCCCATCCACACCGGCGAGCAGCTCTACCTGCGGCAGGGCTTCCGCGAGCTGATCGAGACCCGGGCGGTGGACGTCCTCGGCCCCGACCCGGCCGATGTCGGCGGCCTCGCCGAGCTGAAGTGGATCACGGAGTACGCCGATCTGCACGGCCTGCTCATGGCCCCGCACGGCGTCTACGACGGTCTGATCGGCCTCGCGGCGCTGACGCAGGTCTGCTCGACCCTGCCGGACAACTTCGTCGCCTTCGAGTACCCGGTCCCCGAGCACTCCTGGTGGTACGACATCGTGGACGGCTGGTCCCAGCCGATCGTGACCGACGGTCACGTCACGGTGAGCGAGCGGCCCGGGCTCGGCGTCACGCTCGTCGAGGAGGAGGCGCGCAGGTACCTGTCCCCGGAGGACCAGGACTTCTTCGACTGGCGGTGACGGCTCGCTGCGATGCGGACGCGCGAGCGGCGAGGCCGGCCGCGGTGCAGGGCGCCGTCTCCCCGCCGGGGCGGGCGCGAGGCGACAGCGGGCGGTGGGCTCCGCCGGGCCGGGTGCCCTCCCGAAGGGGCGCCCGGCCCGGCGGACACCGGTACTGCGGCGGGCCGTCGCAGACGCCTCGGGCCCGCCGGCCGGCCCCGCCTACGGCACGTACAGCACGATGGAGTTGACCGGTGTGAGGTCGGTCCGCCAGCCGTTCTGCGGTGCCATGTCGTGGTGGCAGGTGCCGGTGCCGTTGTAGCCGCTGCACAGCTTGGCGTGGGCGCCGCCGTACTGGTTGTTGAGGACCCAGTGGGCCCCGTACTGGCCGCTGAGGTTGTGGGCCCCGTAGCTCCAGAAGGTCAGGCTCGGTGTGACCGCCGGGTCCTGGCCCTCGGGATAGACGCACACCGCGCCGTCCGGACAGCCGGCCCAGGCGTCCGTGGTGCCGGCCTGCGCCGTGCCCAAGGTCAGTACGGCCGCCGCCGCGGTACCGGCCGCGATCGCCGCGGTCCTGCGGAACATCGCTCGCATGGTGCTTCCCCCGTCACTTCTCCGGTCTGCCCGCCGGTCGACGGGCCGATCGGCAGTCTTGCGGAGAGGGAGAACTCCCCCCAGTACGGAATCGGTCATACCGGGGCGTTATATCGCCATCTGCGGCAGAACGAACACAGGTTCGCCGGAAGGTGGCGGCCGTACGCCCCCGATGCGCTACCCGGTTCGGGCAACCAGGAGCCGGTGGAGCGCCGCAGCTGCTTCCAGGAGAGCGAGGGAGCGAGTGGTGATGCTCGTGTCCCGCACCGCCAGGGCGGCTGCCACGTCCTGCGACCGGCGTCCGCGCGGGAGGTCCGGCATCAGGGCCCTGAGGGACTCGACGCGGTATCCGGCGCCGCGCAGTTGCTGGACGATGCGAGCGTCCCTGACCTGGGCGGGCGAGTACCGGCGGGTGGCCCGAGGCGGCACCCGGTCGGGTACCACGAGCCCTTCGGCGTCCCAGTGCCGCAGCGTGGAGGGGCGCACCCCGAGGGCGACGGCGAGTTCGGCCACGCTCATGGCGTCCGAGGCGCGGGCGTCCTCGACCGGCTCGGCACTCATCAGCTCGGCGGCCTCCCGGGCGAGCAGCAGTCCGCTGCGTTCCCGGTCGAGGCGGGCGTGCGCCGCGTCGAGAAGTGCGAGCACCTCGGAGGCCGGGGCCCGGTGGACGGCGCGGAGGATCCGCCGCGCCTCGGTGGGTCCGGTACCCGCGGCCAGGGAGCGGTAGGCCAGCGCGGAGTGCAGGTGGACCGTGCCGTACTGCCGGTAGCCGCTGGTGGTGCGCGTCGCCGGTGGCAGCACACCGGCGTGTTCGAGGTCCCGCACCTGCTGCACCGAGTATCCGGCGGTCCGCGCGACGTCGACCGTGCGCAGGGCGGACTTGAGGGTTTCCAGCAGAATCTCCTTGCTTCTCCGTCCGAAGTCTCCACAAGCACTTCGGTGAAACGCTTGACCACATGACCATCGACGAGATCATCGGCTTTGTTACCGGCTTCGAAGGGGTCCTGACCGTCCGGCCGGGGCCCGGGGACGGTTCCCCGGAGATCAGCTGGGGAGACACCTTCTTCTACCACGCACCTGACGGCGTGCTGCCCGAGCGCACCCAGCCGTTCGCGACGATCGTGACCAAGGACTACCCGGGCGACGAGGGATCGCGGCTGGATCGCCCGGAGGTCTTCCGCGTCAACATCGCCGCCGGGCGGGAGGCCTTCGTCCGCTGGACCGGGCATGCGCCGCGGGAGGCGGCCGGCGACGAGGACTTCGCCGCCCTCGACACCGTCCTCGCACACCCCGTCCACGGCGCCGCGGGGTGGCTGGCGGTGGTCTGTCCGGGGCAGCACTCCGGGGCGGCGACCCGCGAACTGCTGGCCCGCGCCCACCACCTGGCACGTGCGCGTCGGCGACGGCGTGCCGGAGCGGAAGCCGAATGACCTGGGCGGTCCGCACCCGCCTGCGTCCCCGGCCGTCGCAGGCCCGGGCGGTCGGGGACAGGGGCGCGTGCGGACCGCCGCGGCGGCGACTGCGCGGGCACGGCCTTGGTGGCCGGGCCCCGCACGTCGGTCAGCCGTGGGGCAGGATGACGGCGCGGCCCTCGATCTCGCCGGAGTGCAGCCGCTCGTAGGCGAGCGGGGCCTCGTCCAGGGAGAAGGTCTCCGTGTGGACGGCGAGCGCACCGGACCGTGCCAGGTCCAGGACCTCGGTGAGTTCGCTGCGGCTGCCCCAGTACGGAGCCGTGACCGACACCTCGAAGGGCAGGTGGCCGAAACCGACCGGCAGGGCGGCACCGCCGATGCCGACGAGGGAGACGTCGCCCTCCACCGCGACGGCGGCCGCGGCGGTGGCCACCGTGGGCGCGACGCCGACGAAGTCGAAGACGGCTTCGGCGCCGAGCCCACCGGTCAGCTCCCGGATCGCCGCCGCGGCACCCGCGTCGGACGGCACCGTCTCGTGGGCACCTACCCGGCGGGCGAGCCGCAGCTTGTCCGCGCTCACGTCCAGCGCGATCACGCGGGCCGGGCTCAGGGCCCGTAGCAGCTGGATGGCGACGTGGCCCAGCCCGCCGGCGCCGATCACCACCGCCGTCGTCCCGGGAACCAGCTTGGGCAGGGAGCGCTTGATCGCGTGGTACGGGGTCAGGCCCGCGTCCGTGAGCGGGACGGTGGCGACCGGGTCGAGCCCGTCGACGGGCACCAGATGGCGGGGCGAGTCCACCAGGAGGTACTCGGCCATCGCCCCGGGCCGGCCGAGGCCGGGCGGGCGGATGCCCAGTTCGTCGGCGCGCAGGCAGTAGTTCTCCTTGCCCTCGGCGCACTTGGCGCAGGCCCCGCAGCCCCAGGGGCCGTACACCGCGACCGGGTCGCCCTCCTTCAGGCCGGTGACACCTGCGCCGAGCGCGGCCACGGTGCCGACGCCCTCGTGTCCGAGGGTGAGGGGAAGCGGGTAGGGGAAGCCTTCGGCGGGCCAGCTCATCACCGCGATGTCCGAGTGACACACGCCGGCGGCGGTGACCTTCAGGAGCACCTGGCCCGGGCCGGGTTCGGGGTCGGGAACGGTCACCACCTCGGGGGCGGCGCCTATGGTGCGGTACTGCAGTGCCTTCATGTCCAGGACTCCTTCGTCCGCCGACGGGTGCCGAGGCCGGTGGTCCGGCCCCGTCGGGCATGGGGTGTCGCGCCCGCGACGGGCAGCAGCGGGGCCGCGGGCGCGTGGTGGTTCACAGAGCCGTGTAGGCGCCGTCGACGAGGTGGTAGCTGCCCTGCACGAAGGAGGCACGGTCGGAGAGCAGGAACGCGATCAGTTCCGCGACCTCCTCGGCGCGCCCGAGACGGCCTGCGGGGTGCAGTGCGACCAGCCCGTCGTAGGCCTCCTTCTCCATGGTCCGCAGCAGCGGCGTGTCGATGAACCCGGGGCCGACCGCGTTGACGCGGATGCCCCTGGGCGCGTACTCGGCGGCGGCGGTCTTGGTCAGGCCCACCACCCCGTGCTTGGCGGCGACGTAGGCGGGCGAACCGGCGAAGCCGACGGACCCGAGGATGGAGGCCACGTTGACGATCGCCCCTCCCCGGCCGGCGGCCTCGATGGCCGGCAGTTCCCAGCGCATCGAGTAGAAGACGCCGTCGAGGTTGGTGCGGATCACGCGGTCGTACGCCTCGATGTCGTACGCGCCGGTGGGGGCGCTCGGCCCGCCGATGCCCGCGTTGTTGACGGCCAGGTGGAGGCCGCCGAAGGTCTCCACGGCGTAGGCGACGGCCGCCTCGACGGAGTCCGGGCGCGTGACGTCGACGGCCACCGCGGCGGCCGAGAGCCCGTCCGCCCTGAGCTCGGCGGCGGCCTTCTCGGCGCCTTCCGCGTTGTGGTCGGCCATGACGACGGCGGCCCCGCCCTCGCCGAGGCGGCGGGCGGTTGCCAGACCGATGCCCGAGGCGGCGCCGGTGACCAGGGCGGTCCGGCCGGCGAACTCGGTGGGAAGGTCGGTGGCGGAAGTGGTGCTCATGGCGGGTGTTCACTCTCCGGTCGTGGGAAGGGCGGCCGCGGCTGCGGCCTCCTCGATGAGGGCGTCGTAGGCCCGCTCCACGAGGGCGGCGAGGTCTGCGGCTCCCGATGCCGGGTCGCCCTGCCGGCGCGCCCAGTTGCGAAGGGCGGCGGTGAGGGTTCCGGCGGCGGCGTCGACGACGACGGCCGGGCGGATGTCCGCCACGTCGTCGGTGCCGAGTCGGGTGGCGATGATGCGGATCGACTCCTCCTGGGCGTCGACCCGGATGCGTTCGTAGGCGGCGAACAGGGCGGGGTCGGCGTCCACCAGGGCCAGCAACCGCCGCATGCGGGGACGTACGTGCCAGGCCGGGGCGTGGGGGTCGGCCAGCCAGGCGCGGACCGCCGCGCGGTAGGCCGGCAGCGGCGGCTCCTCGGCGGGACGGGAGCGCAGCAGGGCGTTGATGCGCTCGCTGTCGCTGCGGACGAAGTCCAGCGCGGCGTCCTCCTTGCCCGTGAAGTACCTGCTGAAGGTGCGGCGGGTGACGTCGGCGCGCTCGGCGATCGCCTCCACCGTGGTCGCGGCCGGGCCGCGCTCCAGCAGCAGGTCGACGGCCGCCGCGGCCAGGGCGTTCCGCGTCCGCCGGGCCTTGCGCCGCCGGCCGTCGTCCTCGGACGGTCCGGTGGTGCCGGCGGGTGGGGTGGGGGGCTCCAGTGCCGTCATGCTCCCGACCGTACTCCGAAAATGTCCCCACGGGACATGTGTCCCGGTGAGACATGTGTCTCTCCGGGACAGGTCGGGACGGTCCGGGCGAGTCGGACTCGGCGCCGGCAGGGGCGCGCGGGCCGGTACGCCCGGCGGCCTGCGCGAACCCGCGTCGGTCTGCACGGGTCACCGGAAGCAGGAACCGGGCCCCGCGCGGCGGACAGCGGGTGGACCGGAGCCGGGGGGAGGCCGGGGTCCGAGGTGCCGGCGCGGTGACAGCGCGTCCGACGAGGCGCGACACGGAGTGCCGGCCGACCGCCGGCGGGGGCCTGCTCCCGCGCCCCGGCCGGCGGCGTCGCGTGCGTCAGGCCACCTCGAGGTGCACCTGGTGGCGGCCCCGCAGGTCGGCGGGGACGTACGGCGCACGGTGTCCGTCAAGCGTGAGCGCGCGGAGGTGACGGCCCGACCCCGACAGCGTGAGGTCCAGCGTGGACCGCCGGTACCGCAGTCCGGAGAGCGCGACCGGGCCCCAGCCCGGCGGCAGGCCCGGGGCGAACCGCAGGCCCCCGGGCTCGTGCACCATGCCGAACACACCGTGGTGGACCAGCCGCAGGTAACCGGTGGCCGACCAGGTCTGGTCCTCCTGTGAGGGCCACTGCCTGCCGTTCTGCCACCCGCCGTCCGCCGCTCCGGTCCGGGCGTTGTACAGCTCCCAGAAGTGTCCGTCCCGGCGGTACAGCCCGGCGAGTTCGGTGAGGGTGCGGTCGAGGAGGTCGAGGCGCCCGCCGACCGCCGCCGCGTGACCCCACATCCCGAGCGTCATCGGCCAGACCGTCACGTTGTGGCGCCCCGGGTGCGCGTCGTCGAACCTGGCGAAGTGCGGCCAGACGTTGACCACGCCGTACGGCTCGTGGTGGGTGCGGGCCAGCAGGAGGCGGGTCTGCCGGGCGGAAGCCACCCCACTCAGCACGGCGAAGGCCAGCCCGTTGCCCTCCTGGTAGGGCTCCAGCCGGCCCGCCTGCTCTCCGGCACCGTGCAGGAAGTAGCCGTAGACCCCGTCCTCCTCGATCCACAGCCGGGCGTTGATCGCCTTCCGCAGCGCGGCGGCATCCGTTCGCCACCGTCGCGCCGCCGCGTGGTCCCCGACGGTGTCGGCCATGGCGGCAAGCGCCAAGTACCCGGCGTGGTAGAGGCAGTTGGTGGACAGCGACATGATCTTGTCGGTGCCGGGGTGGTCGAGGACGAAGGAGGAGTCGTTCTGCGGGTCGTACGGCGGCGAGGGGTAGCCTGCGATGCCGTCCTGCATGAACGCAGGTCCTTCGAACAGGCCGTAGGCGCTGTTGAAGTGCTGGGCGCGGTTGGCGAGCAGGGTGTTGGTCGCCGCCTGGTGGGCGTCACGCAGGAAGACGCGGTCGCCGGTCACCAGGTAGTGGTGGTGGGCGGCGACAGCCCAGATGATCTGGTCCCACCACTGGTTGTCCTGCTGCACGACGAGCGTGCCGTCGCTGCGCCGTCGGCACACCGCCCACAGGGTGTTGCGGGCCGTGTCGGGGGTGAGCAGGCTCGCGGCGTTCCACGCGTTGACCGAGGCGTCCCGGGTCCACGGCTGCTCGTAACCGGCGCCCGCCCGGACGAAGGTCCCCGGTGGGTCGGCCATCAACCCGGTCTGGTCGTACTCGGCAGGGTCGTAGGGCACGGTGTTCACGTCCAGCAGGTTCTTCAGCGCTGCCGCGTAGGCGCCGTCCAGCAGCGCGCCCCGCGCACCGGAGCACCGGAGCTCGGGGCGCCCCTCCCCGCTCCCTCCGTCCGGTGTCACGGCGTTCGCGGGGGCGCCGAGCACGGCACCCGAAGCGGCCAGGCCAACTACCGCGCCTGCCCGCAGGACGCCGCGCCGGGACAGGAGGGAACGCTGTTCGGCTGAGCTCATGGACTCCTCCTGGGAAGTGCCGACAGGGCGTCGACATCGTTGTCGGTCTTCCTCGCGGAGCGCGATGCTTCCGCGGGCCGCGAGGACTGTCAATGCGTCGGGAGACGGTGGGGGCGGGACGGACGGACCGTCCCCCACCGGTGCACCTCCCGGACGGTGGCGCCGGGAGGCGACCGGGTGTGCCGCCTTGGTCAGCCGAGGGTTCCGGTGGCGAAGTAGGGCTTGCAGACGGTCCCGTCGTAGTCCGTCGCGATTTCCAGGAGGCGGCTGCCGTCGGCGGAGGGCAGCAACGCCGAGCTGTAGTTGGGGCAGTAGTCGACGGTGGCGGACTGCACGGCGACGGGTGCGGCCAGCTCCTGCCAACTCCCCGTGCCGGAAGTACTGTTGGACCACACGGTGCGCCTGCTGGCGGAGGCGACCGAGCCGTCGGCGTTGTACATGACCTGGCCGACGAGCAGCAACCTGCCCTGTGCGTTTCCCGCCTGCGGGGCCCAGGCCACGGTCGGGGCGTGCTTGAAGTACTTGCCGTCGGCGGTTTCGGGGCGGATGCCCAGCCACGCGGGATCGCCCCAGTCCCAGCCGTCCGCCGAGGTGCGGTAGTGCACGACGCAGCTGAACTGCCCGGCCGCGGCGCAGATCTCGTAGGCCATGAAGTAGGTGCCGTTCGGGAGCCTGCGGACCACCGCCATGCCGGGGCGGTCGCTGCTCAGCGCGCTCGCCACGGTGTCGTGGTGGCCGCTCCAGGTCAGGCCGTCGGTGGAACGGGCGGCGACGAGTTTCTGGCTGTGTGCGCCGTCCGTCTCGTCCGAGTAGTGGCACACCAGGTCGCCCTGCGCGTCCACGGAGAACTCCGGTTCCCACAGGCCGCGTTCGTCGGGCGAGGTGGCCACCGTCGACAGGTAGGACCAGGTTGTCCCGAGGTCGCGGCTGGCGAAGACCCGCAGGGCCATCCGCCGGTTCGTCTCGTCCTGGCCGACCGAGGCGGCCCACAGCAGGGTGCCCCCGGGCAGGCCCCCGACGGCCTGCGGGAGTTCGTAGAGCGTGGCACAGCACAGGCCCTGGCCGCCCGCGGCCTCGGGGTCCCGCACGGTGCCGGCGTGCTGGAAACTGGCACCGCCGTCGGTGCTGCGGTAGATCTCGCCGAGGCCGTTGTTCCCGTCGAAGGCGACGACCGAGGCCAGGATCTGTCCGTCGGCGGAGCCGTTGTGCTCCAGGCGCACGGCGCGCGGGTAGAGGCCGGTGCCCTCACGCAGTGGAGTACCGCTCGCCGCCCCGGCGGGCGGGACGGACAGGGCCAGGAGGCAGCCGACGAGGGTGAGCAGGGTGGCGAGCAGGGCACCGCGCCGCCCAGGGGGGCGGGACGGTGGCCGGGACGAAGGGCGCGCAGGGCAGAGGGGCATGACGGCTCCCGGAAGGCAGGGGGAGGTGCTCCAGGTTGCGAGGCACCGCCGCTGCCGGAAGGCCGGCCGGGGGCGTGCCGCGCATCGTGCGTGCCGTGCACACGACGTCGCAACGCCGCGTGATGACACGGTAGAAGCGCGTTACATCGATGTACATACTCGTGCGGGGGCCGGTTGCGGGGACACCGTCCGGCAGCGCTGCCACCACGGGTGATGCGCTCGGCCGCCGGTGCCACCGGGGCGTACCGGGTACCTGTTGCCGTTCCGGTCCGACCCGGCGGAAGCCGCCTACGGTAAGGAGTCCTTGCCATATGAGCGTCCGATGAGGTCGCGTGGTCCGGTGCCGTGCATCGCAAGGCGTCGGAGAAGCCTCGTAGCGGAGCTACCAGGGCTTTTCGGCAACGCCGCGAGGTGCGGCGCCAGACCACGCGACCCGGGCGGGCATATGGCAAGGATTCCTAAGTGGGCCCCCTCAGGCTGTCAGCCCCCTTCGCCGCACCGGCAGGAGGGCCGCAGCGTGCGCTGCGGTGACGGATACGCTGCGCGCAGCACCTGCTGCCGGCTTCGCTGGTCTGCACCCCGACCTTCCGCTCGCCGCGGACCGGGGACGACGGCTGCGTCCTCCCCGGTCCGGACGCGGACGGGTTCCCCTCTGCCGCCACTTCCGGCCCTCCGTCGCGCCACCGAGCGCGCCTCTCCGCACGCCCGGCACCGGACCCCCGTGGGTTCTCGCCGCGTTCCACCGGTCTCTGAGGCCTTTCCGCATGCGCGTCACGAGCCTCCGGGCGCAGTGTGCTGACGCCGGTTCCGCTGCCGACCTTACGAGGGCGCCGCACAAAAACCCGTGCCCAGCCGGCGTCGTCCCTGTCCCCCAGGGTCAGGGTGCGGCGGGAGACCAGCCCCTGGCCGAGATGTTCCGCCGGTATCCCAACTCCTCGATGGAACGCTGCACTTCGGCGCAGGTTGCGGCGCGCACGTGCGGGTGGTCGCTCAGAACCCGGGAGACCGTCTGGTGCGGGACACCCGCACGCTGGGCGACGTCAGCCATGGTGGGGCGCCGGCGGGGCACCACGTTGTCGGCGTTCTGCGGCATCGGGCTCCGATCTGTGCGGCGACGATGCTGACGCCGGCACAGCCTCCTCGGGCCCCGCCAACCGTCGGCACCGGGCTCCACGGAGGCGGCCCGTGCGCTACCCGTCGGCCACCGGCAGCGCTCCGGCCCACCGACGCGCACGGGGCCCCCGAGACCGCGGTGATCAGCTGCGGGACAGCTGCTCGCGCAGCACCGTGCCCAGGGAGACGGGTTCGCGGCCGATCAGCTTGGCCAGCGTCGGGTCGACGGCGGCGAACTCGCCGGCCCGACTGGCGGCGAAGATGCCCAGCAACCGGTCCGCCGTCTCGGCGGGGACACCGTCGTCCACCAGCTGCTCCCGGAACCGGTCGTCCGGTGCGACGGTCCGCGACAGGGGGCGGCCCGTCACCTCCGTGGCCACGCGGGCGATGTCCTCGAAGGTGAGCGCCTGCCCGCCGGTGAGCGGCGGCGTGGGGCCGTCGAAGCAGCCCTCGTCGGCCAGGACGGCGGCGGCGGCCTCGGCGAGGTCGGCGTGTGCGGTCCAGCTGACCGGTCCGTCCGCGGGGAGCGCGACCCGGCCGCTCTCCCACGCGTGTCCGAGGAAGTCCACCGCGCTGGTGGCGTAGAAGCCGTTGCGCAGCGAGGTGAACGGCACACCGGAGGCGTGCAGCGCCTCCTCGGTGGCGGCGTGGTCACGGCAGGCCTGGAAGTGCGACGATGCGCCGGCCCCCATCTGACTGGTGTAGACGAGGCGGCGGGCCCCTGCCGCGACCGCCCCTTCGATCGCAGTGCGGTGCTGCTCGACGCACTCCTCGCCCATGCGGTCGACGGAGACGATGAGCACCTGCGAGGCGCCCTCGAAGGCGTGGGCGAGGCTGTCGGCGTCGGTGAAGCTGCCCCGCCGTACCCGCACTCCCCGGTCGGCCAGGGCCTGCGCCTTCTGCGGGTCGCGGACGCTGACGCCGACCTGGTCCGCCGGCACGCGTGCGAGCAGCCGCTCGACGACCTGACGGCCCAGCTTCCCCGTGGCCCCGGTGACGATGATCATGATGCGCTCCAGAGTGATGGCATGCAGCCAGAACAGGTCCCAGTGGATGTTTCCACTGGAATCGCTTGAACGATATCAGCGTAACTAACAGTGGAACCACTAACGCGGTATCTTTGGATGCATGCCAGCACGTTCACGCGACACCGGTGGTGCCGACACCGCCGGCCCCCCCGCCGCCACCGCAGGCCGCGAGAAGACCCGGCAGCGGGTCATCGAGGCCGCCGTCGACCTGCTGACGCGCGGCGGGCGAGACGCAGTCACCACCCGTGCGGTCGCCGATGCGGCGGGCCTCCAGCCGCCGGCCATCTACCGGCTCTTCGGCGACAAGGACGGGCTGCTCGACGCGGTGGCCGAGCACGGCTTCGCCACGTTTCTCGCCACCAAGAAGGTCGACCCCGACCCGCAGGACCACATCGAGGACCTGCGGTCCGGCTGGGACGTCGCGGTCGAGTTCGGCCTGGCCAACCCCGCGCTGTTCACGCTGATGTACACCGAACCCACCCGGGCTCCCTCAGCCGCCTTCCGAGCCGGCATGGAGATTCTCAGGGCCCGCATCCGGCGCCTCGCCGCCGGCGGCTGGCTCCGGGTCGACGAGGAGCTCGCGGCCCAGATCATCCACGCCACCGTGCGCGGCGCCGTCCTCACCTGGCTGTCCCAGCCCGAGGACCGCCGCGCCCCGGCGCTGCTGACCACACTGCGGGAGTCGATGGTCGCCGCCGTGACCACCCGGCAACCAGCCGTCCGGGACGCGGGCCCGGCAGGTGCCGCGCGCGCCCTGGTCGCCACGCTGCCCGAGCAGACGACCCTCAGCAGCGCCGAGCAACTCCTGCTGACGGAGTGGCTGAACCGCCTCGCCGCCGACGGCTGACCACCCCGGGCCCGCCGCGCCCGGACGCGCAGGCAGCGAGGCCCACAGGCCGCACCCGGCGTGCACCGGACATGCATCGGGCAGACGGGGGCGAGCCGGTGGCGGCTCCGCCCCTCGGCCGGTACTGCGACTTTCTCCGGCCCCGTGAGGCGGGGCACAACTGTCGGCGTGACAGGCCGCATGCGGACGGCACTCGCGCGGGCCCGGTCATCTGTGACCCCCTGGCCAACGGGGCGCGGTCCGCGATCTGATGGTGCGGCTCAGGAGAGGGGCGCCCGACTCGTGGACTTCCCGGAAGGCGCGATCTCTTGGGCTGCTCCTCGGGCCTCGAAGCGAAAGAGGCGCTGCCAGGCTGGTACTTCGACCGGACGTCGGTGCAGGACCCACTGGAGGCGATTGCCAGGGAGGCAGCCGGTCTCGGACCGTGGGTCGCGGTCGGCTCCAACCACCGGCCGACCCCGCCCAACCGCCCGCACAACAGCCTGTCTGCGCCACGAGGCGCAGTGCCGTATAGCCCGCGCAGCGGGCAGAGATTGGAGGAATATCTCTGGATCTGATGGCTTACCCAAGATCCGAAAGG
>NZ_JBHWGP010000008.1:0-123998 GCF_042733155.1 Streptomyces sp. NPDC059740
TGCCAGTTCTACCGGGGCTCCGCTTCTCACGTCCCGGATCACACCAGATCAGTCCCCACGCGTTTGCCTTCCCGAGCCTTAACTTCACGGCCTTGGCCCTTAGACCGTGTCCTACGTGGTGCTGGCTCGGTGGGCTCGTCATGGGGCGGGGTACGTGGAGTTGGATTGTTCCGGACGGGATGTGGGAGACCGCGGAGCCGCTGATCCCGCCATCGAGGGTGCGGCCGCAGGGCGGCGGGACGCAGGACACGCCTGATGAAACGCTGTTCGCCGCGATCATCTACGTCCTGGTCAGCGGATGCGCCTGGCGGTCCTTGCCACGGTGTTTCGGGATATCGAAGTCAACGGCCCACCGCAGGTTCCTGATCTGGTCCAGGGCCGGCGTCTGGGGCCGGCTGCACGAGGAGATCCTGCACCGCCTGGACGACACCGACCTCCTCGACCTCTCCCGGGCCGTCCTCGACTCCGCCCCCACGGCAGGGCTGAAAAAGGGGCGAACTCACAGGTCCGAGCCCCGTGGACCAGGGCAAGCCGGGGCCCAATATGCACATCCTGTCGGACGTGAACGGGCTGCCCCTCGTCGTCGGCCTCGCCCCGGCCAACACCCACGACAGCCTCGCGCTGAAGCCGATGGTCGAGGGTCACCAAACGAGACACGACCCCCACCGCGGCCGCTACTTCAAACCCCAGCGCCTGCATGCGGACAAGGCGTACGACGTACCTCACCTGCGAAAATGGCTCTGGGAAAGCACATCGGCGTACGCATCGCCCGTAAGGGAGTCGAGTCCAGCGAACGATTAGGACGCCGCAGATGGGTCATCGAGCGCACCATGTCCTGGCTGACCGGCTACCGCAGACTCAACCACCGCTACGAACGCCATCCCCGCAACTACCTGGCTTTTCTCGGCCTCGCGGCCGCCCTCTGCTGCTACAAACGGCTCGCTCGACTCACCACGTAGGACATGGTCTTAGCTACATAGAAGATTTGCAACTGCTTCAAATCTACGTGGTCGATACTCCCTACCCGTCGATGGGTTGCATGCACCGATTCTTCGCCGGAATGGCGAACGCCTACGGGCTCGCCCATAACCGAGGAAGCAGGGCTTCGCGCTTCGAGGACGCTTATAGCCCCTAACGCGCCAAGCTCAGTACCCGGCGCGATCAACCGAACTTGGTCGACGACACAAACCTGGTGTCCCCTGTCGTAACGATGGCTGTCGCTTCAGCAACGTTTCTCTGTCATACCGCCGCACCTGGCCCCGGGGCCGCCCTCCAAACGGCACGTACGGGCAAGCGGGATGACTCACTTGCTTCCGGTACCGGGGGTACCTCAGCAAATGACCGGTCGGCTGGGAATGACCTGACTCTCAGAGCCCGAGAAGATTGGTGCTTATCATGCGTCCCGCTTCATCTACCGCAGGACGCTCAGGGGGAGAACCGTTGAGCCGCTGCGAGCTCAACTCCTCCCGTTTGAGGTCAAGCCCTCTGCGAGAGACACGTCAGCAAAGGCCCGCCCCTCGGTCCCCAGTAAGCGGCTCCCCTCCAGTCAGGCGCGGTGAGTCGTCGACAAGAACAGCACCCAGACCGGCTACGGGACCTACGGACCAGGACCGGAAAAAAGTGAGGTCCTGCTCAGGACCAGACGCCTCCACGGAAGCGAGTGAGCCTTTTCCAACCTGGCTGGGCGGGTGGTCGGTTGGGGGCGATGGGGTGGTGTCTGGGTATGAAGAAGCTCCTGGTAGACGGGTTCACGACCAAGATCGCCTGTCCACCAGGAGCTTCCGCGTGCTTGTCTACCGGTCCGGCATCGATGTGTCCACCTCGACCTTGAGGTACCTGTCCGCTCGCCTGCGGGCTCGCCGCGAGGAGCGTGGAACGCGTTGGCGTCGCGTGAGCGCGGGCCGCCAGGCCCTGCTGGTCTTGGCGCACCTGCGCTGCGGCCATACCTACGCCCAACTGGCGGCAGGATTCGGTGTCGGAACCACGGCCGCCTATCGGTACGTCGCCGAGGCCATCGACGTCCTGGCTGCACTCGCGCCGACCCTCGCCGATGCGATGAAGACCGCCTCCACCAAGGCGTTCGTGATGCTGGACGGCGCGCTGCTGCCGATCGACCGGGTCGCAGCCGACCGGCCCTTCTACTCCGGGAAACACAAGAAGCACGGTATGAACGTGCAGGTCATTACCGACCCGGTGGGGCGACTGCTGTGGGCCTCGCCTGCGCTGCCCGGCGCGGTCCACGACATCAAGACCGCGCGCACCCACGGCATCCTCGACGCCTTGACCGAGGTCGGCGTCGAGTGCTGGGCGGACAAGGGCTACCGCGGTGCCGGCGGCACCATACGGCTGCCCTACTGAGGCCGCTGGGAGACGCTCTCCGCAGGTCAGCAAGCCGTCAACCGCGCCCACGCAAAGATCCGCGCGCTCGTCGAGCAGGCCATGGCCACCCTCAAGACCTGGCGCCTCCTGCGCAAGATCCGCTGCAGCACCACCCAAATCACCCAGCTCATTCAGACCGTCCTCACCTGCACCTGACCTGCTCAAACTGAGGTTGGAAACAGCTCAGTGGCATCCCCGCACACCGCCAGGCTCCGCTGTCACCGCCCCACAGGGCTGCCACCTGATTCCTTCGAACGGCGCATGCGTCCGTTCCGGCGGGGTCTCAGAGGGCCCTAGAAGACTGATGGAGATGTTGGGTTCTGGTCCTGCCGCGTCAGCGGTAGGACCAGACTCGTCATGTGGCGATGGGCGAGTGGGGCGGCGAGACGATCGGGCCGGATGTGTGGGAGACGTGCCGGGATCTGATTCCGGCGGGGAGTGTGTTCGCGTTCCTGGCCGAGCACCGTGGCGAGCTGTTCCCGGTGGAGATGTTCGCGGACATGTATCCGTCGGCGAACGGACGGCCGAGCATGCCGCCGCAGATCCTGGCCGCCGCGATCACCTTGCAGGCCCTGCACGGTCTGTCGGACTTCGAGACGGTGCAGGAACTGCGGTGCGACCTGCGGTGGAAGGCCGCCTGCGGGCTGGGCCTCAACGACATGGCGTTCGACCCGTCGCTGCTGGCCTACTTCCGCCGCCGTCTGACCTGCTCGGGGCGCCCGAACCGCGTCTTCGAAGCCGTGCGGGAGGTGGTGAGGGCCACCGGGGTGCTCAGGGGCAAACACCGGCGTGCTCTGGACTCCACCGTTCTGGACGATGCGGTCGCCACCCAGGACACCGTCACCCAGCTCGTCGCCGCGATCCGCGCGGTGATCCGCGAGGTCCCCGGCGCCGACCATGTCGCGGCCGTGCAGTGCACCGCCCACGACTACACCGTTCCCGGTAAGCCACGTATCGCCTGGAACGATGAACAGGCCCGCGCTGATCTCGTGGACGCCCTGGTCACCGACGCGCTCAGGCTGCTGGGGCATCTGCCCGAGCGGGAGCTGGGCGAGAAGGCGGCGAATGCAGTCGGCCTGCTGGCCCTGGTCGCTGGGCAGGACGTGGAGCCGGCCGAGGACTCCGACGGCCGTGACGGGCGCTGGCGCATCACCCGCGGCCCCGCCTACGACCGGACCGTCTCCACCGTCGATCCCCAGTCCCGCCACGTCCACAAGCCCCGCACCCACCAGCAGGACGGCTACAAAGCCCACCTCGCGATCGAGCCGGAGACCGGGTTGTACACCGCCGTCGCCCTCACGCCCGGGGCCGGACCCGAGCATCACGAGGCAGCCGTCGGCCTGGCCCTGCTCGCCGACGAGGACATCCCGCTCGACGTCTTCGGCGACACCGCCTACTCCACCGGCGACGCCCGCCACAGCCTCGATGGCGCAGGTCACCGACTGTTCCTCAAACCCGCCCCGCTACGGCCCGCCGTCCCGGGCGGCTTCACCCTCGACGACTTCGCCATCGACACCACCGCATCCCTGGTGACCTGCCCCGCCGGGCACACCGTCCCGCTCTCGGCACCCGGCGGCCGGCACGACCAGCGCACCGCCTCCTTCAAAGACCTGTGCATCGGCTGCCCCCTGCGTGAGCGATGCACCAAGGCCAAGACCGGACGAGTGGTGACGATCCGCCCGCACCACGACCTCCAGACCGCCACCCGCCACCAAGCCGCAACCGACCCCGACTGGCAGGCCGATTACCGCCGCTGGAGGCCACCGGTCGAACGAGCCGTCGCCTGGCTCGTCCAGCACGGCAACCGCCGCCTGCACTACCGCGGAACCATCGCCAACAATGCATGGCTCCACACCCGCGCAGCCGCCTTCAACCTCCGCCGACTGATCAACCTCGGACTCACCCACACCGACGGCACCTGGCAACTCCCTCCAGCCACGGCATAGCGAACAGGGCCGCCCGGCCTACGGCCGGACAGCCCCGCACCAAGATCTTCATCAGTCTTCTAGGCCACATTGACCCTCCCCCAGACTCCGTCCGGGGGCACCCCCACCCAAAGGGACCGCGCCTCAAGCAACATTGACCCTTTGGCCCGGGGGCGCCGCCTCCAGCCAGGCCAGGAACCCGGTCAGGGCGTCCTCGCTCATGGCGAGCTCCACCGGCGTGCCGGCGGCCCGGCAGGTGAGGACGATCGAGTCGGAGAGCAGCGCGAGCTCCTCCTCGCCCTCGGGCGAACGGCGCTCCACCACCTCGATGGCCCCGCGGCGCAGTACGCGGCGGGGCCTGGGGGCGTAGGAGAAGACGCGGAACCACTCGACGCGGTCCCCGTTGTACCGGGCCACGCCGTAGATCCAGCCCTTGCCGCCCGGCTCGGTGGCCACAGCGGTGGAGCCGGTGTTCCCGGCGGGCAGGGCGGCACCGGGCGGGGAGGCCGGGGAGGGCGCCACGTCCCAGCGCAGCGAGCAGTCGAAGGTCCCGCCCGACCGCTGGATCAGGCGCCTCCGCAGCCCGAAGACGAAGAGCCCCAGCAGCGCCAGGACCACGATGACACCGATCACGGTCAGAGCGAGGATCACCGTCGCTGACCTCCTCGCCTCGTACCGAAACCACTGCCGCATCGACTCAAGCCGCGGACCGCACTGGAGAAGGCTCCAGGCGACCCGCGGCTGAGGTACTTCCTCGGTGTGGGGGTTCTCTCCTTGAGTAGAAACTCAGTGAGTTCCCGCCACTGCGCGCAAGCGGACGTCGGCGCGGCGCTCGGCGACCGTGTCGGCCTCCGTCTTCGCCCGCTCCAGCGCCCGCTCGGCACGCTGGACATCGATCTCGTCGGACAGCTCCGCCACCTCCGCGAGGAGGGACAGCTTGTTGTCGGCGAACGAGATGAAGCCGCCGTGCACCGCGGCGACGACGGTGCCGTCCCCGCTCTCACCGGTCGTCCGGATCGTCACCGGACCCGACTCCAGCACGCCGAGCAGCGGCTGGTGTCCGGGCATGACGCCGATGTCGCCCGACGAGGTGCGCGCGACGACCAGGCTGGCCTCGCCGGACCAGACCTGACGGTCGGCGGCGACCAACTCGACGTGCAGCTCAGCCACGATGGCTCCTCGGGTCTGACACCGGCCGCGGTCCGGGCCGGTGTTGGGTCACATACTAGTGGGGCTCGGCACCGGGGGCGGGACGGGCCCGCCCCCGGGCCGGGTTACGGCGGTGGTGCCGAGTGCGGCAGGCGTCAGGAGACGCCCAGCTCCTTGGCGTTGTTCTTCAGGTCCTCCAGGCCACCGCACATGAAGAAGGCCTGCTCCGGGAAGTGGTCGAACTCACCGTCGGCGATCGCGTTGAACGCGGCGATGGACTCGTCCAGCGGCACGTCCGAGCCGTCGACACCGGTGAACTGCTTCGCCACGTGGGTGTTCTGCGACAGGAAGCGCTCGATGCGGCGGGCGCGGAAGACGGTGAGCTTGTCCTCCTCGCCGAGCTCGTCGATGCCCAGGATGGAGATGATGTCCTGGAGGTCCTTGTACTTCTGCAGGATCCCCTTGACGCGCGAGGCGCAGTCGTAGTGCTCCTGCGAGATGTAGCGCGGGTCCAGGATGCGGGAGGTCGACTCCAGCGGGTCGACCGCCGGGTAGATGCCCTTCTCCGAGATCGGACGCGAGAGGACGGTGGTGGCGTCCAGGTGCGCGAAGGTGGTCGCCGGCGCCGGGTCGGTCAGGTCGTCCGCGGGGACGTAGATCGCCTGCATCGAGGTGATGGAGTGACCACGCGTGGAGGTGATGCGCTCCTGCAGGATGCCCATCTCGTCCGCCAGGTTCGGCTGGTAGCCCACCGCGGAGGGCATGCGGCCCAGCAGGGTGGAGACCTCGGAACCGGCCTGGGTGAAGCGGAAGATGTTGTCGATGAAGAACAGCACGTCCTGCTTCTGGACGTCGCGGAAGTACTCCGCCATCGTCAGACCGGCCAGCGCGACCCGCAGACGGGTGCCCGGGGGCTCGTCCATCTGGCCGAAGACCAGCGCGGTCTTGTCGATGACGCCGGAGTCGCTCATCTCCTCGATGAGGTCGTTGCCCTCACGGGTGCGCTCACCGACGCCCGCGAACACCGACACACCGTCGTGGTTGTTGGCGACGCGGTAGATCATCTCCTGGATGAGGACGGTCTTGCCGACGCCCGCACCACCGAACAGACCGATCTTGCCGCCCTTGACGTACGGGGTCAGCAGGTCGATGACCTTGATGCCGGTCTCGAACATCTCGGTCTTGGACTCGAGCTGGTCGAAGTTCGGGGCCTTGCGGTGGATGGTCCACCGCTCGCCGATGTTGGCGTTCTCCTCGGGGACGTTCAGCACCTCGCCGAGGGTGTTGAACACCTTGCCCTTGGTGAAGTCGCCGACCGGGACGGTGATGCCCGTGCCGGTGTCGGTCACCGGGGCCTGGCGGACCAGGCCGTCGGTGGGCTGCATGGAGATCGCGCGGACCACGCCCTCACCGAGGTGCTGGGCGACCTCGAGGGTCAGGGTCTTGCGCTCGCCGGCGTTGGCCGGGTCGGCGACCTCGACGGTCAGCGCGTTGTAGATGTCCGGCATCGCGTCGACGGGGAACTCCACGTCGACGACCGGGCCGATGACCCGGGAGACGCGGCCGGTGGCCACGCCCGCGCCGGCGGTCGGCTCAACAGTGGTGGTCATAGTTGTCAGTCACTCCCCGCGGTCGCGTCGGCCAGGGCACTCGCGCCACCGACGATCTCGCTGATTTCCTGGGTGATTTCGGCCTGGCGGGCCGCGTTGGCAAGCCGCGACAGCGACTTGATGAGCTCCTCGGCGTTGTCGGTCGCCGACTTCATCGCGCGCCGGGTGGCGGCGTGCTTGGAGGCGGCGGCCTGGAGCAGCGCGTTGTAGATGCGGCTTTCGACGTACCGGGGCAGCAGGGCGTCCAGGACGTCCTCAGCCGACGGCTCGAACTCGTACAGCGGCATCAGCTCGCCCTTGGTGGCCTCCTCGGCCTCCTTGGCGGTCTCCTCAAGGCTGAGCGGCAGCAGCCGGGCGTCGACGGCCGTCTGCGTCATCATCGAGACGAACTCGGTGAAGACGATGTGCAGTTCGTCGACGCCGCCCTCGGCGGAGCCCTTGACGACGGCCTCGATCAGCGGGCCCGCGACCGCCTTGGCGTCCGCGTAGGTCGGGTTGTCGGTGAACCCCGTCCACGAGTCGGCGACAGGCCGCTCGCGGAAGGTGTAGTACGACACGCCCTTGCGGCCGACGATGTAGGCGTCGACCTCCTTGCCCTCACCCTTGAGCCGCTCGGTGAGCCGCTCCGCCGCCTTGATGGCGTTGGAGGAGTAGCCGCCCGCGAGACCGCGGTCGCTCGTGACGAGCAGCACCGCGGCGCGCGTCGGGTTCTCCGCCTCGGTCGTCAGGGCGTGCTTGGTGGTGGAGCCCTTCGCCACCGCCGCCACCGCGCGTGTGAGCTCACTGGCGTACGGCGACGATGCCGCCACCTGGCGCTGCGCCTTGACGATGCGCGAGGCGGCGATCATCTCCATCGCCCGGGTGATCTTCTTGGTCGCGGAGACGGATCGGATGCGACGCTTGTAGATCCGGAGCTGCGCTCCCATGGATCAGGTCCCTTCCGTCGTCGTCACTTGTCGGAGCCGGCTTCGGTGCCCTCACCGAGCAGCTTGCCGTCCGAGGTCTCGAACTGCTGCTTGAAGGTGTCGACCGTCTCGGAGAGGGCCTGGAGGGTGTCGTCCGACATCTTGCCGCCCTCGCGGATGCCCGTGAGCAGGTCCTTCTTCTCACGGCGCATCCAGTCGAGCAGCTCGCGCTCGAAGCGGCGCACGTCCGCCACCGGCACGTCGTCCATCTTGCCGTTGGTGCCGGCCCAGATGGAGACGATCTCCTCCTCGGGCGGGAACGGCGCGTACTGCGACTGCTTGAGCAGCTCGGTCATGCGCTGTCCGCGGGCGAGGGAGGCCTTGGAGGCCGCGTCCAGGTCGGAACCGAAGGCGGCGAACGCCTCCAGCTCGCGGTACTGGGCGAGGTCGACCCGGAGCCGGCCGGAGACCTGCTTCATGGCCTTGTGCTGGGCCGAGCCGCCGACGCGGGAGACCGAGATACCGACGTTCAGCGCCGGGCGCTGGCCCGCGTTGAACAGGTCGGACTCCAGGAAGCACTGGCCGTCGGTGATGGAGATGACGTTGGTCGGGATGAACGCCGAGACGTCGTTGGCCTTGGTCTCGACGATCGGGAGACCCGTCATCGAGCCGGAGCCCATCTCCTTGGAGAGCTTGGCGCAGCGCTCCAGCAGCCGGGAATGCAGGTAGAAGACGTCGCCCGGGTAGGCCTCGCGGCCCGGCGGACGGCGCAGCAGCAGGGAGACGGCACGGTAGGCGTCGGCCTGCTTGGAGAGGTCGTCGAAGATGATCAGGACGTGCTTGCCCTGGTACATCCAGTGCTGACCGATGGCGGAACCGGTGTAGGGCGCCAGGTACTTGAAGCCCGCCGGGTCCGACGCGGGGGCCGCGACGATGGTGGTGTACTCCATCGCGCCGGCCTCCTCCAGCGCGCCGCGCACGGACGCGATGGTGGAGCCCTTCTGGCCGATGGCGACGTAGATGCAGCGGACCTGCTTGCTCGGGTCGCCGGACTGCCAGTTGTCGCGCTGGTTGATGATCGTGTCGACGGCCAGCGCGGTCTTGCCGGTCTGGCGGTCGCCGATGATCAGCTGGCGCTGACCGCGGCCGATCGGGGTCATCGCGTCGACGGCCTTGTAGCCGGTGGCCATCGGCTCGCCGACGGACTGGCGCTGCATGACCGTGGGGGCCTGGAGCTCCAGGGCGCGACGGCTCTCGGTGGCGATCTCGCCCTGGCCGTCGATCGGGTTGCCCAGCGGGTCGACGACGCGGCCGAGGTAGCCCTCACCGACACCGACCGAGAGCACCTCACCGGTGCGCTGCACCGGCTGGCCCTGCTCGATGCCGCTGAACTCGCCGAGGACGACCGCGCCGATCTCGCGCTCGTCCAGGTTCAGTGCGAGGCCGAGGGTCCCGTCCTCGAACTTCAACAGTTCGTTCGCCATGGCCGAGGGAAGACCCTCGACGTGTGCGATGCCGTCGGAGGCATCGCTGACCGTGCCGACCTCCTCGCGGGAGGCCGCGTCCGGCTCGTACGACTGGACGAAATTCTCCAGCGCGCTCCGGATCTCCTCCGGCCGGATCGTGAGCTCCGCCATCTGGGTTCCCTGCTCTCCTTGTTGGGCCCGATTGTCTGGGGGGTTGTGCCTGCCACCCCCCACCGCAGGCTGCGGGCTTGCGCCCGTCGTATGTCTGCGTCTCCACGGCCCAACCCGGGCCGCCGTGACTGTTCTTGGCTTGTGTGGCTTACGGCTGCGTGCTGCCTGCCGGACGCCGTGGGGTCTGCGTCCGTGCCGTCGACCGGTGGGTCAGTTGGTCATCCGTCGTGAGGCCTCGGCGAGCCGCTCGGAGACGGTCCCGTCGATCACCTCGTCGCCGATGCGCACCCGCACTCCGCCGACGACCTCCGGATCCACGTCCATGTTGAGGTGGATCTGGTGGCCGTAGAGCGAGGCCAGGGCAGCACCGAGACGGTCCCGCTGGGCGTCGCTGAGCGGCACCGCAGAGGTGACGACCGCGACCAGCCGACCGCGGCGGGCCGCCGCCAGCTTGGAGAGGGCGTCGAGCCCCGCCTCCAGGCTACGGCCTCGCGGCTGGGAGACGAGCCGGACGATCAACCGCTCGGTGACCGCGTCGGCCCGGCCGCCCAGCAGGCGCCGCAGCAGCTCCGCCTTGGCGTCCCGGCCGGCGCGCCGGTCGGTCAGCGCCGAGCGCAGCTCGGTGGAGGAGGCGACGATCCGGGCGAACCGGAACAGCTCGTCCTCGACGTCGTCCAGCGATCCGGCACGCTCGGCCGCCACCAGGTCGGCGCTGTGGGACAGCTCCTCCAGGGTGTCGGCCAGGTCCCGCGAGCGCGACCAGCGGGAGCGGACCATGCCGGAGACGAGGTCGAGTGCCTCGCCGCCGATCTGGCCGTCCAGCAGGCGCCGGACCAGATCCGCCTTGGCGGTTCCGGACTGCGCCGGGTCGGTGAGGACCCGGCGCAGGGACACCTCGCGGTCGAGCAGGTCGGTCACCCCGGCCAGCTCGTCGGCGAGGGCCCCGGCGTCGACGGCGGTGTTGTCCGTCAGGGCGTCCAGGCGCTCGCGCGCGGCGGCAAGCGCCTCGCGGCTCGCTCCGTTCATCGGCCGGCCTCGGCCTTCGCCGGGTCGGCCGCCTTGTTCTCCAGCCCGTCCAGGAACCGGTCGATGGTCCGGCTCTGGCGGGCCTGGTCCGCAAGGGACTCGCCCACGATCTTGCCGGCCAGTTCGGTGGCCAGACGGCCCACGTCCTGGCGCAGCGTCTGCGCGGCCTGCTTGCGGTCGGCCTCGATCTGGGCGTGACCGGCAGCGATGATCTCCTCACGCTGCCGCTGGCCCTCCGCGCGCATCTCGGCGATGAGCGCGGCGCCCTGCTCCTGCGCCTCCTGGCGCAGACGGGCCGCCTCGTGGCGGGCGTCGGCGAGCTGGGCGCGGTAGTCCTCAAGGACCTGCTGGGCCTCGGCCTGCGTGGCCTCCGCCTTCTCCATGCCGCCCTCGATCGCCGCGCGGCGCTCCTCCAGAACCCTGTTGATGTTCGGGAGGAGCTTCTTGGCGAGGAAGCCGAAGACGATGACGAAGGCGAGCAGGCCGATGATCAGCTCTGGGATGGGGGGGAAGAGGGGATTCTGAGTCCCTCCCTCCGCCGCCAGCTGTACCAGCGAGTTCACATCAGTGCCTTTCGTCGAAAAGGGGCGTTCTACCGCGTCACTTCGCCGGGTAGACGAAGCCCATGACCAGACCGATCAGCGCCAGCGCCTCACAGAGGGCGAAGCCGAGGATCTGGTTGGCGCGGATCAGACCGGCAGCCTCGGGCTGACGGGCGAGGGCCTGGGTGCCGTTACCGAAGACGATGCCGACGCCGATGCCCGGGCCGATCGCGGCCAGGCCGTAGCCGATCGCGGCCAGGTTGCCCTGGATGTTGACGGTGCCGGCAGCGAGGGTCTGGAGAGCAGCAGACATGCTCGTTACTTCCTTCTCGTTCACGGACCCGGTGGGGATTGGCCACCGGACGGTTGTGGGGTGGGACGTTCAGGTGGGCCTGAGGGTCAGTGGCCCTCGGCCATCGCGCCCTGGACGTAGTTGGTGGCCAGCAGCACGAACACGTACGCCTGGACAGCCTGGATGAAGAGTTCGAACGCCGTCATGATCACGGTCATGACGAAGGAGACGCCGGCGTAGACGATGCCGATGCCGTTCAGCAGGTACCAGCTGGCGATGGTGAACAGCAGCAGCAGGGTGTGGCCCGCGAACATGTTGGCGAAGAGCCGCACCGCGTGGGTGAAGGGCCGCACGACGAGGTTCTGGAGCAGCTCCAGCGCCATGATCAGCGGCAGGATCGGGCCGAGCGACTTGTCGTAGCCGGAGAGGTTCTTCCAACCGCCGGTCCAGCCGTGCCGCTTGAAGGTCAGGCCGACCCAGAGCACGTACACCAGCAGGGCGAGGCCGAGCGGGTAGGAGATGATCGAGGTGACCGGGAACTGGGCGAGCGGGATGACCGCCCAGATGTTCATGATCCAGACGAAGAAGAAGAGCGAGACGATGAAGGGCACCCACTTCTCGCCCTCCTTCTTGCCCAGCGCCTCGTAGACCACGCCACGGCGGATGAAGTCGTAGCCGGCCTCACCGATCATCTGGAGCTTGCCGGGGACGACCTTCGCGCGGCCGAACGCCATCCAGAAGAACACGACGATGACCAGCGTGGACAGCAGCGCCAGCAGCATCGTCTTGTTGAACTCGAAGCCGCCGACGGTGAACAGCGGCCGGAAGATGAACGAGTTGAGCCCTGGGGCCGGGAAGCCGCAACCGCTGAAGATGTGGCAATCGGCCTCGGAGGCGAGCATCAGGTCAGCACTCACCGCGGGCTCCTTCTGCATGGCGCATGGATACGGCTACCTCAATGTGTCGGCGCGGCGCGCGGCCACGGAGCGGCACTGGACTGGTCTGGCGATGGAGGGGACGGCGGCGGCACGGCGCCAGGCCGTGACGGCGGACCGACGAGGCCGGGGTGAACGCTCGATCCCGTCCCACAGGTTCCGAGTGTTCGGCCGCAGATGCCGGAGGTGCCGCAGTTGGCACCGGACGATAGCAGGCCACGTCGTGGGCGTTTATCCCGGTCCTACGCGTCACGCCGAGTTCCGGGCGGCGTCGGGGTCGATGTACATGATCTTGGCCCTCTTGTAGCTCCACGCCTGGGCGGTGATCCACACCAGGGTGGCCGCCAGCATCGAGAAGCCGAAGGCACGGGGGTTGAAGAGCTCGGTGCCCCGGAAGACCGCCAACACGACGGCCATCAGCAGCACCTGGACGACGTACATCGCCGGCCCCATCATCTGGAACAGGTGCGGGTACTTCCGGGCCGTGGTCTGCAGCCCGGCCATCCCCGACCCCATGAGCACCGCGGCGACGAGCACACCGACGACCGCGCCGAGCGCCCCCTTGCCGCCGGCCAGCGCAGCGCTGACGGCGACGGCGATCACGCCGGTGCCAGCGGTGGGCAGGGCTGCGGTGAGGAGAAGTCGGGCGTCATTCGATGGCATGGCGGCGCTCCGGCGGGTGGGAATGGGGGGTCGTCCGGGACGAGCGTAAACCCGGTACGAGGGCGGAACTGCTCCCCAAAGGACCGTCAGATGAAGGGCCTTCGGCTCGGTTGCCGGGTTTTTGTGAACGGTAGCACAAACTATTTGATGAGGTCTTTACCTACATCGTGTGCTACCCGTCACACGTGAGCGGGATACCGCCCGTTAGTGCAGCGACAGGGAGGGCATTGTCTGGTATTGGCCCGAGACGCCGGATTTTTGAACCGCTCTTTGCGCGGCAGGGATGACGCCTGTCACCCCTGACTTTACGAGGAGGGCCGAAGCCGCCTCGCCCCGGGGGCCGCCGCGACGCGGGGGGGGCGACCTGGGGCGGTCCGGGCGGGGCACCCGTCGTCCGGCTGCCCTCTCCCGGGGTCGTACCGGCACCGGTCTGGCCAACCCGGTGGCCGAAAACAGGCGTTGGGGTCAGCGGCGCAGACCGGCACCACGCCGGTCGGCGAAGCGCGCGCGTTCGCCGATGGCGGTGGCGCCGTGCAGGCCGGCCGCCACCGGTTCGGGGTGGTCGGCGTCCTGGTGCCGGGGCCGCTCCGGCGCCTCCGGTCCGCCCGGGCCGGTGACCACGCTCTGTGCGGCCACCGCCTCCTGGGCCTCCATCTCCGCAGCGACGCGTTCCATCGCCTCGTCGGTGGCACCGGCCGCGTCCCGGTGGGTGCGGCGGTAGCGCGGCGGCACCAGGCGCTCCGCCCAGTGCGGAGCGTGCGGGCTGAACCGCGGCAGCAGGAGCAGCACCAGCCCGACCGCGCTGAGCACCATGACGCCGACCAGGATCCACATGCTGGTGCTGTTCACCGAGTAGGCGACGGCGCCGAACGCGATGAGCGCGGTCCAGAAGTACATGATCAGCACCGCACGGCTGTGGGAGTGCCCGATCTGCAGCAGCCGGTGGTGGAGGTGGCCGCGGTCCGCCGCGAACGGCGACTGGCCTGCCCAGGTGCGGCGGACGATGGCCAGGACGAGGTCGGCCACCGGCAGCGCGATGATCGTCAGCGGCAGCAGCAGCGGGATCCAGACCGGGACCATCGCGTGCACCACCTCCCGCGAACCGCCGACCTGCGCCCGCAGCACGTCCGGGTCGACCTGGCCGGTGACCGAGACCGCGCCGGCCGCCAGCACCAGGCCGATGAGCATCGATCCGGAGTCGCCCATGAAGATCCGGGCCGGGTGCATGTTGTGCGGGAGGAAACCGAGGCACATGCCCATCAGGACCACGGCGAAGAGGGTGGCCGGGGCCGCCTGCTGCACGCCGTAGCCGTACCAGAGCCGGTAGGTGTAGAGGAAGAACGCACAGGCGGCGAGGCAGACCATGCCGGAGGCGAGACCGTCGAGGCCGTCGACGAAGTTCACCGCGTTGATGGTGATCACCACGAGGGCGACGGTGAGCAGGGTGCCCTGGATCGGGGTCAGCGCGACCGTCCCCACGCCCGGAACCGGAATCCACAGGATGGTCAGGCCCTGGAGCACCATGACGCCGGCGGCGATCATCTGGCCGCCCAGCTTGATCAACGCGTCCACGCCCCACTTGTCGTCCAGGACGCCGAGCACCCAGATCAACGCGGCGCCGGAGAGCAGCGCCCGGGGTTCGTGCGAGGTCTCGAAGACGCTGGAGAGGTTCGTCAGGTGGGAGGCGATGAGGAGGCCGGCGCACAGCCCGCCGAACATGGCGATCCCGCCGAGCCGCGGTGTCGGTTCACGGTGGACGTCCCGTGCCCGGATCTCCGGCATCGCACCGGCCGCGATCGCGAACTTGCGTACCGGTCCGGTCAGCAGATAAGTGACCGCGGCCGTGACGCAGAGCGTCAGCAGGTATTCACGCACGGGCTGCCCCATCGATGTCGCCGGCCATGTTCAGCCACACAGCTTAAGTGTGCTCGTCCCTCCCCCGTGAATGGTCTCTACGACGAGAGGGGAAGCCTCCATGGTTGCATCCCGCCGTCCACACCTCCTGCCGCACTCGGCCACATACGGCCACATCCGGCCACCTCGCCACGGGGGACGGCGGCCCCGGGACGGCTCCGCGCCCCCCGCCGGGCCGGGCGGCGGGCCCGCGAAGGGGTGCCGGCCGGCCGGCGGCCGGCGGTGGCCCGGCGCACCCGCAGCCGTCCGCGCCTTGCCCCCGCCCCGCCGCGGACCGCCCGCCTCCGACGGGGACGCCGTCACCGGACGGTCCGCACGCATCCGGCCGCCGTCACCGGTCGGGGTAGGGCGGGAACGCCGAGACCAGGTCCGCCGTCGCTCCCGGAGGGACGTTCCCGTCCCGCACCGCTGCGGCGACCAGCGCGGCCACGCGGAGCATCTCCGGCTCCCCCATCCCCTGCGTGGTGACGGCGGCGGTGCCCAGCCGCAGACCGGTGCGGCGGGTGTTCGGGTCGGGCCCCGGCAGACCGCAGGTGTCGAGCACCACACCGGCCGCCGCCAGCCGGCCGCGGGCGGTCCGAGCGTCCACCCCGAGGGGCTCGCAGTCGACGGTCACCAGGTGGGTGTCGGTGCCGCCCGTGGTGACCGCGAACCCCTCACGGGCGAGGGCCGCGGCGAGCGTGCGGGCGTTGGCGACCACCTGGTGCGCGTAGTCGCCGAAGGCCGGGGTCGCGGCCTCCCCGAAGGCCACTGCCTTGGCGGCCACCGAGTTCATCTGCGCCCCGCCCTGGGTGAACGGGAAGACCGCGCGGTCCACGCGCCGGGCCAGTCCCGCCTCGCACAGCAGCAGCCCGCCGCGAGGGCCCCGCAGGACCTTGTGCGTCGTGGCGCACACCACGTCGGCGTAGGGGACGGGGCTGGGGGCCGCTTTGCCGGCGACCAGGCCGATGGGGTGTGCGGCGTCGGCCACCAGGTAGGCCCCGACCTCGTCGGCGATGTCCCGGAAGGCGGCGTAGTCCGGGTGCCGGGGGTAGGAGATCGAGCCGCAGACGATCGCGCGCGGCCGGTGGGAGCGGGCCAGTTCGCGCACCGCGTCGTAGTCGAGCAGTCCGGTGGCGGGGTCGACGCCGTACCCGACGAACCGGAACCAGCGGCCCGAGAAGTTGGCCTGCGAGCCGTGGGTGAGGTGACCGCCGTGCGGCAGGGACATGGCCAGCACGGTGTCCCCGGGCTGGAGCAGCGCCGCGTAGGCGGCCAGGACCGCGGAGGAGCCGGAGTGCGGCTGGACGTTGGCGTGCTCGGCACCGAACAGGGCCCGGGCGCGTTCCACGGCGAGCGTCTCGGCCGCGTCGGCGTACGCACAGCCGCCGTGGTGGCGGGCGCCGGGGTAGCCCTCGGCGTACTTGTCGACCAGCGGCGAGCCGAGGGCTGCCAGCACCGCGGGCGAGGTGTGGTTCTCGGCGGCGAGGAGTTGGAGGGTGGTGGCGCGGCGGCGGACCTCGCCCCACAGGACGTCGGCGACCTGGGGGTCCTGGCGGCGCAGCACTGCGGGGTCGGGGCGCCAGCCGGCCGTCCCCGCGGCGCTGCGGGGGGCCGGCGCCGCGGCGGGCGGGCTCGTGACGGGCCCGGCCGTGACGGGCCCGGCCGTGACGGGTGCGGCCGTGACGGACGCTGTCGTGACGGGCCCGGTCGTGACGGGTGCACTCGTGACGGGCGCGGCCGGGGCGTCGGCGGCTGCGGTGGGGCGTGGGGAGGCGGTCGGGGCGGGCATCGCGGGCACCTCGCACAGGATGGAACGTCCTGGTCTGTGATGTATGCCCAATGTAGGGCGGCCCGGGCGATACGGCGCCCCCAGCCGGGGCTCCGGGCGACACCGGCCCGGCCGGCAACCGCCGTCGGGGCGCGGGGCGTGCGGTCGTGGGCCGCGGGGCCCGTGGCGGACGGGGCACCTCGTGGGTGGGGCGGGCCCTCGCCGGGGGAGGCGTCCTCGGGCCCGTCGTCGGGCGGCGGCACTCGGCGGGCCCCTGGGGCCCGCAGGACCCGCGGGCGCCGCTCAGGAGCGGGCCCACGGGCTCCCGTGGCCCCCCTCGCCGGCCGCGAGGTGCGAAGGCCGCCGCGGTGCTCCGCCGCTCGCGGACGGCGGCTCTCAGGTGTGGGCGGGGACGCCGGTGAGAGCGGTCACCACCGGATCCAGGGCCTCGTCGATCTCCTCGCCGATGGAGCGGAAGAAGGTCAGGGGCGCACCGTAGGGGTCGTAGACCTCGTCGGCCTCAGGGGTGGGCGCCAGCAGCCAGCCGCGCAGCGCCGCGGCGGCGCCGACCAGGGAGCGGGCGCGCTCGACCAGGCCGCTGCCGGGGCGGGTGGGGTCCGGTTCCGGCAGGGTGGCGGGGTCTATGGCCCGCACCAGCCGGGTGAACTCCTTGAGGGTGAAGGTGCGCAGCCCCGCGGAGTGGCCCATGGAGATGACCTGGGCGCGGTGGTCACGGGTGGCCGTGAGCACCAGGTCGGCGCGGATGACGTGCTCGTCGAGCAGCTCGCGGCCGAGGAAGCCGGTGGCGTCGGCGCCGCGGTCGGCCAGGACCGTCGCGGCGTTGGCCTCCATCGGCGCGCCCTCGTGGCCCCAGGTGCCGGCCGACTCCACGATCAGCCCCTCGGCCCGGCCGTCGCCGAGCCGGACGTCCAGGGCATGCCGGTGGAGCCGCTCGGTGATCGGCGAGCGGCACACGTTGCCGGTGCTGACGTGGAGGATGCGGAAGACCGTCGGATCGGTGTCGTCGCGCGTCTCCCTCCGGTCGTACGACAACCCCCGTACCGCTATGCCACGCCCCGCGGGTGGCGGCATCAGTGCGCCACCTCTAGATCGGGTACGACCTTGCGGAGCTCCTCTGCGCTCAGCGCGCCCTCGCGCAGCAGGACCGGCACGCGGCGGGTGACGTCGACGATGGAGGAGGGCACCGCCGCGGGGGTGGGGCCGCCGTCGAGGTAGACGGAGACGGAGTCGCCCAGCATGTCCTGCGCGGCGTCGCAGTCCTGCGGGGAGGGGTGGCCCGTGAGGTTGGCGCTGGAGACGGCCATCGGGCCGACCTCGGTGAGCAGTTCGATGGCCACGGGGTGCAGCGGCATGCGCACTGCCACGGTGCCGCGCGTCTCGCCCAGGTCCCAGGTCAGCGAGGGCTGGTGGGTGGCGACCAGGGTGAGCGCGCCCGGCCAGAAGGCGTCGACGAGCTCCCAGGCCTGCTCGGAGAAGTCGGTGACCAGACCGTGCAGCGTGTTGGGCGAGCCGATGAGCACCGGCGAGGGCATGCCGCGGCCCCGGCCCTTGGCCTCCAGCAGGTCGCCGACGGCCTCGGCGCTGAAGGCGTCGGCGCCGATGCCGTAGACGGTGTCCGTCGGCAGGACGACCAGTTCGCCACGGCGGACCGCCGATGACGCCTCACGCAGACCGGTGACGCGGTCGGTCGGGTCTTCGCAGTCGTAACGCCGTGCCATCTAGCGGACCTCCTCGTACTGAACCATTGGTGTCTCGGCGCCGTAGCCGCATCCGGCCGGCGCCACCGGCCCGTCCAGGGGCCGCGGCGCGGTCACGGCGTCGCCCGGCGGGCCGTGGCGAAGCGGGGCCGCTTGTTGAGGTCGGGGTGGTCGGCCGCGTCGGCCCAGCCCCGCTCCTCGGTGAAGATCCAGGGGACCTGGCCGCCCTGGGTGTCGGCGTGCTCGACCACCACGATGCCGCCGGGGCGCAGCAGCCGGTGGGCGGTGCGCTCGATCCCGCGGATGGTGTCCAGGCCGTCCTCGCCGGAGAACAGCGCGAGCTGCGGGTCGTGGTCGCGGGCCTCGGGCGCCACGTACTCCCACTCGGTGAGCGGGATGTACGGCGGGTTGGAGATGACCAGGTCGACCTGGCCGTCGAGCTCGGGCAGCGCGGTCAGCGCGTCACCGTGGTGCAGCTGCACCCGGGAGCCCTCGACGTTCTTGCGGGCCCACGGCAGCGCCTCCTCCGACAGCTCCACGGCGTGGACGCGGCTGCGCGGCACCTCTTGGGCGAGGGCCAGGGCGATGGCCCCGGAGCCGGTGCACAGGTCGACGATGAGGGGCTCGACCACGTCCATGGCGCGCACTGCGTCTATGGCCCAGCCGACGACGGACTCGGTCTCCGGGCGGGGGACGAAGACGCCGGGGCCGACCTGGAGCTCCAGGTAGCGGAAGAAGGCCCGTCCGGTGATGTGCTGGAGCGGTTCGCGGGCCTCGCGGCGGGCGATCGCCTCCCAGTAGCGGGCGTCGAAGTCGGCGTCGGCGACCCGGTGCAGGTCGCCCCGCTTCACCCCGTGCACGTGCGCGGCGAGTTCCTCGGCGTCGAAGCGCGGCGAGGGCACGCCGGCGTCGGCCAGCCGCTGGGTGGCCTGGGCCACCTCGGCGAGCAGCACGGACCGGGAACCCGGCCCGCGACCGAGTCGCTGAGGGTCGCCGTGACCCCCGGGAGAACGCTGCACTGGGCTCCTCCTACCGGTGTCGTACAGGTCGTGCGGGGTGGTGCGGGTGGTGCGGGTGACGCGGTCCTGCGGGGTGGACGCGCCTACTGGGCGACGGCCAGCTTGGCCGCGGCGTCCGCGTCGACGCAGGCCTGGATGACGGGGTCGAGTTCGCCGTCGAGCACCTGGTCGAGGTTGTATGCCTTGAACCCCACGCGGTGGTCGGAGATGCGGTTCTCGGGGAAGTTGTAGGTGCGCACCCGCTCGGAGCGGTCGACGGTGCGGACCTGGCTGCGGCGGGCGTCGGAGGCCTCGCGTTCGGCCTCCTCCTGAGCGGCGGCCAGCAGCCGGGAGCGCAGGATGCGCAGCGCCTGCTCCTTGTTCTGGAGCTGGCTCTTCTCGTTCTGGCAGGAGACGACGATGCCGGTGGGCAGGTGCGTGATGCGCACCGCGGAGTCGGTGGTGTTGACCGACTGGCCGCCGGGCCCGGAGGAGCGGTAGACGTCGATGCGCAGGTCGTTCGCGTTGATCTCGACCTCCACCTCCTCGGCCTCGGGCGTGACGAGCACGCCGGCGGCGGAGGTGTGGATGCGGCCCTGCGACTCGGTGGCGGGCACGCGCTGCACGCGGTGGACGCCGCCCTCGTACTTCAGGCGGGCCCAGACGCCCTGGCCGGGCTCGATCTGGCCGCGGGCCTTCACAGCGACCTGGACGTCCTTGTAGCCGCCGAGGTCGGACTCGTTGGCGTCGAGGATCTCGGTCTTCCAGCCCAGGCGCTCGGCGTAGCGCAGGTACATGCGCAGCAGGTCGCCGGCGAACAGCGCGGACTCCTCGCCGCCCTCGCCGGCCTTCACCTCGAGGATGACGTCCTTGTCGTCGCTGGGGTCGCGCGGGACCAGCAGCAGGCGCAGCTTCTCGGTGAGCTGCTCGCGCTCGGCGCTCAGCTGCTTGACCTCGTCGGCGAAGTCGGGGTCGTCGGCCGCCAGTTCGCGTGCGGTCTCGATGTCCTCGCCCGTCCGGCGCCAGTTGCGGTAGGTCGCGATGATCGGGGTGAGCTCGGAGTAGCGCTTGTTCAGCCGCGTCGCCTCGCGCTGGTCGGCGTGGACCGCGGGGTCGGCGAGCCGCTTCTCGAGGTCGGCGTGTTCGCCGATGAGTTCCTCGACCGCCTCGAACATCGTGGCTTCCTTAAGGGGGCTTCAGGGGCGTGGTGCCCGCAGGGGGCCTGGACCGCTTCAGCGGGCCCACGAGGCGTGGGCCCGCTGACGAAAGGCGCCGGGCCCCGGCCGTCCGTTTGCGGGACGACCGGGGACCGACGCCTTGAGGGTCGCTACTTCCGTCCGGTCCCGGCGTTCTTGCCGAAGCGAGCCTCGAAGCGGGCCACGCGGCCGCCGGTGTCGAGGATCTTCTGCTTGCCCGTGTAGAAGGGGTGGCACTCGGAGCAGATGTCCGCGCGGATGGTGCCGCTGCCGACGGTGCTGCGAGTGGTGAACGAGGCGCCACAGGTGCAGCTCACCTGGGTCTCGACGTACTCGGGGTGGATGTCGCGCTTCAAGGGATCTCCTAGGTTCGGGAGGGCTCCGGGTCGTGGCGCGGGTTGCGGCACGTGAACCGGGACCGACGGTCCAGTCTGCCAGGACCGCCCGCACAGGACCAAAACGGGGGTGGGGGGTCGGGTATTCCCGCACCTCCGCGCCCCGCCGCCGGAGGGCGGTACGGGGGCGGAGGTGCGTCCGGAGTGGTCCCTGGCGGCTACTTCACGTAGTCGGAGGTGCCGCCCTTGTCGCCGACGGAGCCCCTGGTGGCCTTCGCGGGGATCGGACGGTCGTGGCGCAGGGCGTTCCAGACCTGGTGGTCGGCGGTGGCCATGGGCAGGACGCGGGCCGCGTCGTTCGGGTCGTAGGTGACGGGCAGGGTGACCATCTTGATGGCCCCGGAGTCGATCCCGCCGAGGTCCTTGGCCAGCCCGGTCAGCTTGGAGACCGAGTCCAGTCCGGTGTCGGTGGTGACGGCCTGCGTCGCGGTGTCGGCCACCCGGTAGAGCCGGGTCGGGTCCGAGAGCAGTCCACCGCTCTTGACCTGCTGCATGAGCGCCTTGATGAAGGTCTGCTGGAGCTGGATGCGGCCCAGGTCGCTGCCGTCGCCGCCGGGGACGCCGTGGCGGGTGCGGACCAGGCCGAGGGCCTGCTCGCCGCCGAGGGTGTGGGTGCCGGGCCTCAGGTGCAGGTGGCTGTCGTCGTCGTCGATCGGCTTGGTGGTGGTGATCTTCACGCCGCCGAGCGCGTCGATGATCTTCTTGAAGCCGGTGAAGTCGACCTCGACGAAGTGGTCCATGCGGATGCCGCTCATCGACTCGACGGTCTTCACCGCGCAGGCCGGTCCGCCGGAGGCGTAGGCGGTGTTGAACATGGCGTCCTGCTCGCCGGGGACGGTCTTGCCGTGCTCGACGCAGTCGGGGCGGTCGACGAGGGTGTCGCGCGGGATGCTGACCACGCTCGCCTTCTTGTGGCCGGGGTAGACGTGGACGACCATCGCGGTGTCCGAGCGCGCCCCGGTGTCGCCGCTGCCGTACTTCGCGTTGGAGCCGGCGCGGGAGTCGGAGCCGAGGACGAGGATGTCCATGGAGCCGTCGTCGGGGTTCTTCGGCCGGTCACCGCCGAGCGCGGCGTTGATGTCGACGCCCTTGAGGTTGCCGTTGAGGTGGAAGTACAGGTAGCCGAGGCCGGCTCCGGCCAGGACGACACAGCTCACCAGCGCGCACAGGACGATCTTCAGCGCGCGGCGGCGCGGGTCGGGGCGGCGGCGGCGACGGCCGCTGGCCCGTATGCCGCCGGGACGGGGTCGGCCGGCGTTGCCGCCCGGGCTGTTGTCCGCCATGTTCTCCAGTCCTTCGTTCCGTCGGCCCACCGCCGACGGCCGGTCGTTTCTCGCCACGTGCGCGGCAGGACAGCTCGACGGGAAGGGTCGCACAGCGCCCTGGGCGCACGGCCGGGGCCGAAGTGCCCCTCCGGCGCCGCCGACAAGCCTCGCTTTCCGCCCTCACCTGCACATTCGTCCCGTTGGCCGGCTTTTCGCAGCCCCGGTACGCCGTCTGCCCCTGTGCGCAAGCTCTCAGACCCGGCTCCACCGAAAATCCACATGCGGTTCCCGGTGCAGGGGCCCGCGCAGATCGTCGGCGCTCCGGCCCGGGAAGCCGGTTCGGTGCCCGGCCGGGCCGCGCGGCTGCGTCCGGCGGTGGGCCCGGCTGCGGTGCCCGCCCGCGCACCGGCACGGTGGCGCCGCGGCTGTCCGGGGCGTTCAGGGCGGCTGTGCGGGCTGCCGCGGAGGCGGGACGGCCGAGGGCCCCGCCCTCCCGCGGTGGGGAGGACGGGGCCCTCGGTGGTACTCCCGTGCCGGTGTGGACCGGCGCGGCACGCCGACCATGAGGTCAGTCGTTGCCGTTGCCCGGGGTGGGCGTCGTCTTCTGGATCTGGAGCAGGAACTCCGCGTTGGACTTGGTCTGCTTCATCTTGTCCAGCAGGAGCTCGATGGCCTGCTGCTGGTCCAGCGCGTGCAGGACGCGGCGGAGCTTCCAGACGATCGCCAGCTCGTCGCTGGAGAGCAGGATCTCCTCCTTGCGGGTGCTGGACGCGTCGACGTCCACCGCGGGGAAGATGCGCTTGTCCGAGAGCTTGCGGTCCAGCCGCAGCTCCATGTTGCCGGTGCCCTTGAACTCCTCGAAGATGACCTCGTCCATGCGGGACCCGGTCTCGACCAGCGCGGTCGCCAGGATGGTCAGCGAACCGCCGTCCTCGATGTTGCGCGCGGCACCGAAGAACTTCTTCGGCGGGTAGAGCGCGGTGGAGTCCACACCACCGGAGAGGATGCGCCCGGACGCCGGGGCGGCCAGGTTGTACGCGCGTCCCAGACGGGTGATGGAGTCCAGCAGCACGACGACGTCGTGGCCCAGCTCCACCAGGCGCTTGGCCCGCTCGATGGCGAGCTCGGCGACGGTGGTGTGGTCCTCGGCCGGCCGGTCGAAGGTCGAGGAGATGACCTCGCCCTTCACCGACCGCTGCATGTCGGTGACCTCCTCGGGCCGCTCGTCGACGAGGACGACCATGAGGTGGCACTCGGGGCTGTTGTGCGTGATCGCGTTGGCGATCGACTGCATGATCATGGTCTTGCCGGTCTTCGGCGGGGCCACGATCAGGCCGCGCTGGCCCTTGCCGATGGGCGAGACCAGGTCGATGATCCGGGTCGTCAGCGCGTTGGACTCGGTCTCCAGGCGCAGCCGCTCCTGCGGGTAAAGCGGCGTCAGCTTGTTGAACTCCGGTCGGCCGCGGCCCTGTTCGGGGGCGACGGAGTTGACCGTGTCGAGCCGGACGAGCGCGTTGAACTTCTCGCGCCGCTCACCCTCGCGCGGCTGGCGCACCGCACCGGTGACGTGGTCGCCCTTGCGCAGGCCGTTCTTGCGGACCTGGGCGAGGGAGACGTACACGTCGTTGGGGCCGGGCAGGTAGCCGGAGGTCCGGATGAACGCGTAGTTGTCGAGGATGTCCAGGATGCCCGCGACGGGGATCAGGACGTCGTCCTCGGCGACCTGCGGCTCGTTGCCGAAGTCCTCGCGTCCGCGGCGGCCGCGCCGGTCCCGGTAGCGACCACGGCGACCGCGGCGACCGCCGTCGAAGTCGTCGTCGTTGTCGTTGTCGCGGCGGTTGTCCCGCTGGCCGCCGCGCTGCTGGTTGTTGTTGCCGCCGGACTGGTTGTCCTCGTTGCCGCCCTTGCCGCCGCGGCGGTTGTCCCGCTGGCCACCGCGCTGCTGGCGGTCGTTCTTGCCGCCGCGGTCCTGCTGCTGCCGGTCGCCGCCGCCCTTGCCGGAGCGGCCGTCGGCGGTCTCGTTGGCGGTCTCGCCGCGGGTGTCCTGCTTGCCCTCGCGGGGCTCGGTCTTGGTCTCGGTGCGCGCCTCGGTCTTGAGGTCGCCCTGCGCCTCGGGGGCACCGGCCGCCGCGGTCGCGCGGCGCCGGCGACGCTCGCCGGCGGGCTGCGCCTCACCGGCGGGCTGACCGGGGATGTCGATCTGCTGCTGCTCGGTGGCGCGGGCGGCGTTGTCCGCGGGGGCCTGCTGCTCGGCGGCCTCGCCGGTGCGGGCCTTGGAGGTGGCGCGGCGCTTGGGCTTGGTCGCGGCCTCGCCCTCGGCGGCGGTCTCCTTGGCGGGCGTGGCCGGAGCGGTTCCGGAGCCCGCGCCCTGACGCTCCCGGATGACCTCGATCAGCTGGCTCTTGCGCATCCGGGCCGTGCCCTTGATGCCGAGGCCCGAGGCAACCTGCTGGAGCTCGGCCAGAACCATGCCCTCAAGGCCGGTGCCGGAACGGCGACGCCGGGTGGCGCCGGTCTGGGCGGCACCGTTGGCAGGCGCGGCAGAGGCGTCTGAGGACGCACTGGCATTGCCATCGGTGCGTACGCCCATCAGATCGGTGGTGTCGCTCACGAAGGGTCCTTCCCTGGAGCGGGCGTCGGCCTGTCTGGCTCGGCGACCGGTTGTGCTGTCCGGCTTGCGGTCCTTCGGTCTGTGCGGACCGGGCCGGGGCGGTGGTCCCGCAGTGAAGACGGCGGGAAGATCATTTGAGTTCCGGCGAGAGGGGATGCCAAGAGATCAGGCGTCGCTCACGCCGATTCCGGAGCATGCACGCTTCTGCTCAGGCATGTGCTCCAAGCAGGTGGGGAGGCTCCCGGAAGAAGGTCTGTCCCGATGGGGGACACGAAGCACCGCGCCACACGGGCGTCGAGCACTGCTTTGAGATTAACACTACCGGCTCCATCAAACATTCCCCCTCTCCAGACCGGCAATCGTGGGACGGCCGATCGTCGATCACCCGGCGAGCGGCAGCACGCACGCGCCCGCCGCGTCGAGGGCGAGCCGGTTGGCGGCCCATCCCTCACCCGCCAGCCGTGCGACCTTGTCGGCCGCACCGTCTTCGACCAGCGCGAGCACCGTGGGGCCCGCGCCGGAGATGACCGCGGGGACGCCGTCCCCGCGCAGCCGGTTCACCAGCGCCACGCTCTCCGGCATCGCGGGAGCGCGGTAGTCCTGGTGGAGACGGTCCTCGGTCGCCGCCAGCAGCAGTTCGGGGCGCCGGCTGAGCGCCTCGACCAGCAGCGCGGCGCGGCCTGCGTTGGCGGCGGCGTCACTGTGCGGCACCGTGCGGGGCAGCAGCCCCCGGGCGGTCTCGGTCAGGACCGGCCGGTCCGGGACGAACACCACCGGCACGACCGACTCGTCGGGATCCAGGCGCACCGCACGCGCCGCCCCGGTGTCCGTCCAGGCCAGGGTGAAGCCGCCCAGCAGGCACGCCGCGACGTTGTCCGGGTGCCCCTCGATCTCGGTCGCCAGCTCCAGCAGGGCGGCGTCGTCGAGTCGCTGGTCGCCGCCTATGGTCACGGCTCGCGCGGCGAGGATGCCGGCGCAGATGGCCGCGGAGGAGGAGCCGAGGCCGCGTCCGTGCGGGATGCGGTTGGCGCAGACGATCTCCAGACCGCGCGGCTGGCCGCCGAGCACCTCGAACGTGCGGCGCATCGACCTCACGAGCAGGTGGCCCTCGTCGCGCGGCAGGGTGTCCGCGCCCTCGCCGGCGATGTCGATGTGCAGGCCGGTGTCGGCCACCCGCACCACGACGTCGTCGTAGAGCCCCAGCGACAGGCCGAAGGCGTCGAAGCCGGGACCGAGGTTTGCGCTGGTGGCGGGGGTGCGCACCCGGACGGCGGCGGCGCGGAACGCGGGACCGGCCATCGCTCGATGACTCTCCTTGCTTGATGCGGCAGTGATGCCCCGGGACCGTCGGCGCCGAGGGCGGACGACCGGAGGGGTCTGTTTCTGACCTGCCCGACACACCACTGCGCTAAGCGCCGCGGCGGGGGGAGTTGTGACCAGCCTATCGAAGGAAGGTTCTGGCGCGACATAGGGCGCACGACTGACTCCGGCTGCGTGTCGCCGTGCGCCGGGAGTGCGCGTGGGCCGCGTCGCCGGTGAAACCCCTCCCCCAGGCATTTGCTGGGTTTGCGCTGGTGATCACCTCGGCGCCGGTGCACCCCGGAGCCCCGGCCCGGCAGCGCGCCGCACGGGGGCGCCGCCGGGCGGGTTCGGCGGGGGCCTACGCCAGGCCGAGCCGCTCCGCGGCGGCGTCCGCGTCGACCGGCACCACGACCGGCTGCGGCGCGCCGGCCACCGCCCAGTCGGGGTCCTTCAGGCCGTTGCCGGTGACCGTGCACACCACGCGCTGTCCGCGCTCCAGCGTCCCGGCCTCGGCGGCGGCGAGCAGACCGGCCACCGAGGCGGCCGAGGCCGGCTCCACGAACACGCCCTCCTGGGCGGCCAGCAGGCGGTAGGCGGCGAGGATCTGACGGTCGGTCACCGCGTCGATCCGGCCGCCGGAGTCGTCCCGGGCGGCCTCGGCGAAGGACCACGAGGCGGGGTTGCCGATACGGATGGCGGTGGCGATGGTGTGCGGGTCCTTGACGACCTCGCCCCGCACGATCGGCGCGCTGCCGGAGGCCTGGAAGCCCCACATGTGCGGGGTACGGGTGGCCAGGCCGTCCGTCGCGTACTCCCGGTAGCCCTTCCAGTACGCCGTGATGTTGCCGGCGTTGCCGACCGGCAGCACGTGGATGTCGGGCGCGTCGCCGAGCATGTCGACGACCTCGAAGGCCGCCGTCTTCTGCCCCTCGATGCGGGAGGGGTTCACGCTGTTCACGAGTGCGACGGGGTACTTCTCGGAGAGGCCGCGGGCCAGGTCGAGGCAGTCGTCGAAGTTCCCGTCGACCTGGAGGATCTTCGCGCCGTGCACCAGCGCCTGCCCCATCTTCCCCAGCGCGATCTTGCCCTGCGGGACGAGGACGGCACAGACCATGCCGGCGCGCACCGCGTAGGCGGCGGCCGAGGCGGAGGTGTTACCGGTGGAGGCGCAGATGACCGCCTTGGCGCCCTGCTCCTTGGCGTGGGTGATCGCCATGGTCATGCCCCGGTCCTTGAAGGAACCGGTGGGGTTGGCGCCCTCCACCTTCAGGTGGACCTCGCACCCGGTGCGCTCGGAGAGCACCTGGGCGGGCACGAGCGGGGTGCCGCCCTCACGGAGGCTGACGACCTCGGTGTCCGGGCCGACCGGCAGCCGGTCGCGGTACTCCTCGATGATGCCGCGCCACTGGTGGCTCCGGGCGGCGACAGGCGCGGACGGGCCGCTGACTGCTGTGGACATGATCTTCCTTACTCCCCTTCGACCCGCATGATGCTGGCGACGTCCCGCACGGTGTCCAGTTCCCGCAACGCCTCGACCGTACGGGACAGTTCCGCGTCGGTGGCCCGGTGGGTGACGACCACGAGCGAGGCCTCACCGTCCTTGCCCTGCTGACGGACGGTGTCGATCGACACCCCGTGCTCGGCGAAGATCAGCGCCACCTGTGCCAGTACACCCGGTTTGTCGGCCACGTCGAGGCTGATGTGGTACCGGGTGACCACATCGCCCATCGGGCTGACCGGCAGCGCCGTGTAGGCCGACTCCCCGGGACCGGTGGCGCCGCCGAGCTTGTTGCGGCATACCGCGACGAGGTCTCCCAGGACCGCGGAGGCCGTCGGCGAACCGCCCGCGCCCGGCCCGTAGAACATGAGCTGCCCGGCCGCCTCCGCCTCGACGAAGACCGCGTTGTAGGCCTCGCGCACCGAGGCGAGGGGGTGGCTGAGCGGGATCATCGCCGGGTGCACCCGCGCGGTCACCGAGGACCCGTCGGCCGTGCGCTCGCAGATGGCCAGCAGTTTCACCGTGCAGTCCATGCGGCGGGCGGAGGCCATGTCGGAGCCGGTGACCTCGGTGATGCCCTCGCGGTGCACGTCGTCGATGGTCACCCGGGTGTGGAAGGCGATGCCGGCCAGGATCGCGGCCTTGGCGGCGGCGTCGAAGCCCTCCACGTCGGCGGTCGGGTCGGCCTCGGCGTACCCGAGCGCCGTCGCCTCGTCCAGCGCCTCGCTGTAGCCGGCGCCGCTGGTGACCATCCGGTCCAGGATGAAGTTGGTGGTGCCGTTGACGATGCCGAGGACGCGGTTGACCTTGTCGCCGGCCAGCGACTCGCGCAGCGGGCGGACCAGGGGGATGGCCCCGGCGACCGCGGCCTCGTAGTACAGGTCTGCGCCCGCCTTCTCCGCCGCGGCGTGCAGCGCGGCGCCGTCGGCGGCGACCAGCGCCTTGTTGGCGGAGACCACGCTCGCGCCGTGCTCGAAGGCCGTGGTGATCAGGGTGCGGGCGGGCTCCACCCCGCCGATCACCTCGACGACCACGTCGATGTCGCCGCGCTTGACCAGCGCGGTGGCGTCGGTGGTGACCAGCTCGGCCGGGACGCCCGCACGGACCCTGTCGGGCCGGCGCACCGCGATGCCGGCGAGCTCCAGGGGCGCACCGACGCGGGCGGCGAGATCGTCGGCCTGCGTCGTCATGATGCGCGCCACCTCTGAGCCGACGTTCCCACAGCCCAGCAGCGCCACCTTCAGCGGACGCGTACGCATCATTCGACCCCTGCTTCTCCTCGACACAGCTTCGCTCCCCTCGCCTCCGGCACTGCCGCAGGCGGGAGCCCCTCCGGGCGGACCCGGGCCCACCAGTCTCCCCGACGGGGCGGAGGTTTCCGCCCTTCGTCCAGATGACGAGACGATGATTTCATCATCCGACGTCCAGCCGCAGGAGATCTTCCTCCGTCTCCCGGCGGACCACGACACGGGCCTCACCCTCGCGCACCGCGACGACGGGGGGCCGCAGCGCGTGGTTGTAGTTGCTGGCCATCGACCGGCAGTAGGCGCCGGTGGCCGGCACCGCGATGAGGTCGCCGGGCGCCAGGTCGGCGGGGAGGAAGGCGTCCCGGACCACGATGTCACCGCTCTCGCAGTGCTTGCCGACGACCCGGCAGAGCATCGGCGGGGCCTCGGAGGCGCGGGAGACCAGCGCCACCGAGTACTCGGCGTCGTAGAGCGCGGTGCGGATGTTGTCGGACATCCCGCCGTCGACGCTCACGTAGGTGCGCAGCCCCTCCAGCTCCTTGATGGTGCCGACCTCGTAGAGGGTGAAGGTGGTGGGGCCCGCGATGGCGCGCCCCGGTTCGACCGAGAGGCGGGGCACGGCGAGGCCGGCCGCCGCGCACTCGCGCGTGACGATGTCGCCGAGCGACTTGGCGATCTCGTGCGGCTCGCGCGGGTCGTCCTCGGGCGTGTAGGCGATGCCGAGGCCGCCGCCGAGGTCGATCTCGGGCAGCTCGACGCCGTGCTCGTCGCGCACCTCGGTGAGCAGCGCTACCACGCGCCGGGCGGCCACCTCGAAACCGGCCATGTCGAAGATCTGCGAGCCGATGTGGGAGTGGATGCCGACCAGTTCCAGCGAGTCCAGCCCGAGGACGCGCCGGACGGCCTCCGCGGCCATGCCGTCGGCCAGGGCGATGCCGAACTTCTGGTCCTCGTGGGCGGTGGCGATGAACTCGTGGGTGTGGGCCTCGACGCCGACGGTGACGCGGATCTGCACCCGCTGCCGCCGGCCGAGCCGCCGCGCCACGTCCGCGACCCGCACGATCTCCTGGAAGGAGTCCAGGACGATGCGTCCCACACCGGCCTCGACGGCCCGGGTGATCTCCGCGGTGCTCTTGTTGTTGCCGTGCAGCGCGATGCGCTCGGCGGGCATGCCGGCGTCCAGCGCGGTCGCCAGCTCGCCGGGCGAGCACACGTCGAGGTTCATGCCCTCCTCGTGGAGCCAGCGCACCACGGCGCGGGAGAGGAAGGCCTTGCCCGCGTAGAAGACGTCCGCGCCTTCCCCGAAGGCGTCCTTCCAGGCCCGGCACCGGGCGCGGAAGTCCGCCTCGTCCAGGATGTAGGCCGGGGTGCCGAACTCCTCGGCGAGCCGGCGCACGTCGATGCCGCCCACGCTGACGACGCCGTCGGGGCCCCGGCCCTCGGCACGGCGCACGGTGCGGGACCAGACCCGGCCGTCCAGGCCGTTGAGGTCGGTCGGGGGCGGCGAGTAGTGGCCCTCAGGAAGGACGTCGGCGTGGCGGGGGCCGGCGGGGTGGGCGGAGCGGCTCATGGTGGTTCGAAGTTCCCCTCGGTGGTTCACAGGTGTGCGGGCGCGGTGACGCCGAGCAGGTCGAGGCCGCCTGCGAGCACCGTCCCGGCGGCTTCGGCGAGCGCCAGCCGGGCGCGGTGGGCGGCCGAGGGTTTCTCCTCGCCCTTCGGCAGCGGCGGGCAGAGGTCATTCCACCGCGTGAAGACGTCGGCCGCCACTTCGAGGTGGCGCACGAAGCGGTCCGGCGCGCGACGGCGGGCGGCCAGCTCCAGCTCGGTGGGGTGGGCGGCGAGTGCCGCGCAGAGCGCCCCGGTCGCCGCGACCGCCTCGGGGCCGTCGGCCAGGACCTCGCCGGGCTCCGCGTCGAATCCGAGCCGCCCGGCCTCCCGCGACAGCGCGTGGGCCCGGGAACGGGCGTACTGGACGCGGAAGCGCGGGTTCCGCTCCCGCTGCACGGGCCGCTCGGGCAGCCTCGGCAGGTCACCCGCGGCCGGACGCAGCAGCGCCCACCGCAGGTCGTCGGAGCCGAGGCGGGCGAGGAGCGCGGCCTCCAGCAGGTCGGCTTCCCGGGGGTCGGCTTCCCGGATGTCCGGCTCCGGCCGCCCGGGCTCTCGGGCGGCCGGAGCCGGAAGGACGGGCGAGGCCGCGGAGACGGACTCGGCGGGGCGGCCCGCGGACGGCGCCCCCGACCCGGTCAGCCACTGCGGCGGACGCACCGCGAGCGGGTCCACGGCTTCCGGTGCCGCGACGGGGACGCCGGCGGCCGCGGTCAACCGCTCCAGCACCTCGGCCGTCACCCGGGCCCGCAGGTGCGGGGCGGGAACGAAGGCCGCGGCCGCTCCGGCAGCGCCTGCGGGCGAGCCCGAGGAGCCACCCGGGCCTGCGGAGCCGCCCGGGCCGGCGCCGGGATGCAGGTCCACCCGCCCGAAGGCGGGACCGGCCGCACGGATGCGGCGCACGAGCTCGACGGGGGCGCCCTCGTCCAGGACGACGTTGACGAATCCGGGCCCGGCGACCTCGGCCCGCTCGATCCCCGGCACCGCCGCCAGCCGCCGGCTCACCAGCGCGGCGACCTCGGCCGCCGGGAGCCCCGCGGGTCCCGCCAGGCGCAGGGCGATGCTCGACGCGTAATGGGCGTCCTCCGCCCCTTCCGGAGATCCGCCGACCCTGCGCACGGCACGGACGGCCGCCTGCCGCGGGTCACGGGGAACCGGAACGTCCAGCTCCCTCGCCGCCACGGCATCGCGCACGCAGCGCAGCACGGCGTCGGAGAGCTCGGCGGGGGTCACACCCCCAAGCCTATGGGAGACCCCCCTCAGGGCCGCGACCCGGATTCCCGGCGGTCCGGAGCCGAGCCGTCCGACGCCCCGCCGACCGCGCCGCCTCCACCACCGCACACCGGACGCCGCACCCCCGCACCGCACCTGCCGTCCGGTGCTACCGGCGCCTCACCCCTCCTCGGCCGAGGAGGCGTCCTCACCGCGACCGGTGCTCTGGCTCTGGGCGGCCAGCCGCCGTTCGGCGAGCTCCCGGACCGTACGCACCAGCTCCACCGGCTCGAAGGGCTTGGCGACGAAGGCGTCCACGAGGGCCATCGAGTAGCCGGTGGCCGCCTCCGGCTCGTGGCAGGCGCTCACTATGGCGACCGGCAGGTCTCTGGTGCGGGGGTCGGCGCGGAGCTGCGCGACCGTCTCCATGCCTCCCAGTCTCGGCATGGTGACGTCGAGCGTCACGACGTCAGGGCACACCTCGTGGACGACGTCGAGACACTCGACACCGTCAACCGCGGTCACGACCTCGAAGCCCTCCAGCTCGAGATTGACCCTGATCAGCTGCCGGATCACCTTGTTGTCGTCGACGACAAGGACCCGGCCGGACAACCCAGGCACCCTTCGAGATTAGGCGCGTGAGCCCCTCCCCGGGCCACTTTCCCCCACTTCTCACCCGGCTTGAGCGACCTTCCCGGAACCACTGGCACCTCCCCCTGTCCTGCGCTAAGGCCTTCCCCGAAGGCCCCACGGCCACCCCTCCCCCACGAGGCCCACCCCCGCCTCCGGGGCGGCGCGGGCACCCCCCGGTCCTGCGAGGAATCCTTTCCGCGCGGAGGCCGCCCCCGGGGTGGGTACGGTGATGCCGGGCCCTCCCCCGCACTCGCCCGCCACCGCCACCGCCCTTGCACAGGCGTCCCCCCGGCACCGGAACGCCCTGCCGAGACCCGAATCTCTGCGCCGGTCACTCCCGGCCGACCCCAGGCGCCGCAACCAGCCCCACAGACCGCCGCACACCTCGCCCCGGGCACCACCCACCGCACTCCCCGAACCCGTTCCTGATCACCCCACCGGAGCTGGTAGTGTTCTACCCGTCGCCGCGAACACCGGCGGCAACGCCCCCGTAGCTCAGGGGATAGAGCAACGGCCTCCGGAGCCGTGTGCGCAGGTTCGAATCCTGCCGGGGGCACTCGCCTACAGCCAGCACAGATCATGCGCTGAGCGGGGCGGATGCCGGGAAGAGAGGGAGCGGGAGTCATCGACTCCCGCTCCCTCTCTTCGTCTCTCACGGATGGCGCGTTTCTGCGACATCCGCGCCCCACATCTGACAAGCTCCGTCGGCCTCAGGACCGTCCCGGACCGCGACCGGCCCCATCCGTCCGTGCTACGGACTGCAGAGTTCGTCCACCGCTTCCTGCCAGTCCTCTGTTCTTCCTTGCCTCCAGCCAGTTCTCCCGAGCCTGGTCGACCTCGACCTTCTGGGCCTCGGTCGCCGTCTCGTCCGGTGGCTGCGCGGCTTCCGACTCCTCGAGCCTGTCTCGGCCTCGGACAGCTGGTTCAGCCTGAAGGCTGTCTCCTGCCCGGCTTTGGCCAGGCCGGCCTTGGCGTGCTCGCAGACTGGGATCCGCACCTGTCCTCCTCGGGAAACCCGCTCGACGTACGTAGCCGGATCGGGGCCGGCCTCGTGCCGCCTGCGAACGGGACGACCGCCCTCCTCGCGCACGCTGATGCCCGTCCCACCCCAGGCCGCGAACGCGCTCGCGGGTCGGGAGTTCTGCACTGTTCGACGGACACGCACCGCGGCCGCAGTGGGGCGGCATACCGTGAGCTCTCCGTTCGACGACGGGAGGGTGCGGCGGTGCAGGGCGCGGGCAAACCGCCGCGCTCGTGCCGCGGTCGGCGTCGCTGCTGCACGGGCGCGCACGGCGGGACCCGGCCTGCGTCACTCCGAACCAGGGGGCATACTCGGTAGCATAAAGAGCATGAGCGAGCCTACCCAGAAGTACTCGATCACGATGCCCCGGGACATCGCCGAGGCCGCCCGCGCCCGTAGTGGTCACTCCGGTCTGTCGGCCTACGTCGCCGCCGCCGTCGCTCGGCAGATCGAGCGCGACAACCTCAACGAACTCATCGAGGTCGCGGAGGCGGAACACGGCCCCGTCACCGAGGACGAGGTGCAGGCCCTGCGCGAGCAACTGCACCAGGCGCGGGCGCAGCAGGCCGGCGAGCGGGAGAGCGCGGCGTGACACGCCCCTCGGCCACCCCGGGCGGCACGCTGGTACTGGACAGCGAAGGACTGGCCAAAGCCGTACGGCGAGACCGGGCGATCACCTCCTGGCTCGCGCTCGCCCGGGCCGATGACCTGCGTGTGACCACGTCCGCAGCCACCTTGGTGGAAGTGGTGCACCCGCGTGTGAACCGTCCCGCACTGGAATGGACCCTCTCCCGAATCGTCGTGGAACCCGTGACCGAACCGATCGCTCGCCATGCCGCCGCTCTCCTCGCCGACGGCAGTCTGCACGGCCACAAGCACGCGATCGACGCCATGCTGAGCGCGACCGCCCTCGCCTCTCCCGGACCTGTCACCATCCTCACGTCCGACCCGGACGACATCACCAGGCTCTGCGGGTCGCAAGCCACGGTCATCAAGATCTGAGGACCGCACGCCACTGCTCCTCGCCGACACCGGCCGACCTGCGGAGTCCGGCACCGGTGTTCACAGCCCGTGCTCGTCCATCAGCCGCATCAGGTTCCGCTTGCGCTTCTGAGCGGTACGCAGGGCGGTGACGTACGTGGTGAAGTCGTCCGGTGTGCCCAGGCGTCGATGGCAGTCACGGATGCTCAGGAGCAGGTTGACGAGCTGCTCGTAGACGGCGTTGCCCGTGCGGCGGGTGAGGGGCTCGGCCAGGCGCAGGTAGACCCTGAGAGCGTCGGCGGGGCGGGGGGCGCGGGTCCGGTCGGCGAGCGTGAGCCACTGGTCGTCGTGAGCGCCGAACTCCGTGGCTGCCTGCCAGGCCGCGTCGACCTCCTTGTCGTCCAGCAGCACGTCGACCAGGACGGGACCGCCGTAGATGTCCTTCCGCCCGGCTTCGGCGCGCAGTAGCTCAAGGGCCTTCTCGCGCTCGGTCGGCCAGCGGCCGACGGCCCGCGCGGCGGCGCGCAGTTGCTGGTAGGTGAGCAGGGTGCGGCGGGCGGCGAAGTGCTCGCGGCGCAGGGTGACGGCGTCGGGGAGACGATCCGCCCGGGTGTAGTGGTCGGCGAGGTGGTCGACGAGGGCGGTGTCGACGGCGGCGAGATCGCCGGTGTCCCGGAGGCCGCGTTCGGCCCAGGCCAGGGCTTCGGCGGGGCGGCCGGCGGCGTCCAGTTCGCGGGCGATGACCAGGTGGGTGTGACCGTCCGGCGTGAGGTCGGCGGCGTGCACGGCGATCACCGTGTCGACGTCCCGGCCCGCCCTCGCCAGGCGCTCCATCAGGTACTTCTCGGCCCAGCCGGTGCGGTTGGCCTGCCACGCCCCGACCGCGTGCCGGCGCAGGGCGGCCATTCCCCGCTCTCCGAGCACGTCCTCGTAGTCCAGCGGGTCGACGTCCGTCAGGTCGGCCATGTCGTCGAGCGCGTGAGCGACCAGCCAGTGCGCGAGTTCCTCCGGGTCGGGGCAGGCGGCTCGGCAGGCGTCGTGGTGGGCGTCGGCGAGGTCGGCGCCGGCCTGTCCGAGACCTCCGTCGGAGTCGTCCACGCTCTCCGCCGCCTCGGTCAGCAGCCCGATCGCCTCCCGTGCCAGGGCCACGGCGTCGGCGGCCCGGCCCGAATCGGTCAGCGCCCGGATGGCGGACACCGCCTGCCCTGCCTGGTCCGCGTAGGCGCGGGCATCGGCGTACTCGACGTAGCCGTACCGGGCGAACGGGCCGATGTCGAGCTGTTCCCGTACCCGCGACCGGACCTCGGCGAGGTCGCCCCGGACGGTCGCCGCCCGCAGTTCCAGGCGGCGCCGTACGTTCCGGTCCTCGGCGACCTCCGCCCGTACGACGGTGAGCAGTTCGTCCCGTGACAGGCCGGACAGCCAGGCGTCGAGACTCCGCGCGCGGCCCCGGGCCGCCTGCCGCTGCCGGGGGACGTCGGCAGACCGGGCGATCACTGTCAGACCGAGCGCGACCAGGTGCTTGCAGAAGTTGCCTTCCTGGCCGTACGGGCAGTCGCACTCCCCTGCCGGACCCGTGGGCCCGTCCAGGACCAGCTCCGCCTCGTACCGCTCGGTGCCGTGGACGGACGCCCTGACCCGGTCGGCGCCGACCTCGACTCCCGACACCGCGTCGAGGTAACCGAGCCCGCGCTCGAAGGACCGCGCACCGGCGAGTTTTCTCAACTGCGCTTCCGTGAGACCGTCCACGACTCTCCGCACCACGCCTCGGGCTCCGCTCGACGGCTGTCACCCTAACGGCCCTCGCCCGACAGCACCTCGCGGGCAGCGGGGCACACAGCTCGGCTCGGGACCGGCTGCCCCGCGACGATCCCCGTGGTGCCGGGTCCCTGAGCAGGGAATCCCACCTGCGGCCGTTGCCGCACTCGGCCGAGGGCAGTAATCATCGGGGCGGCGGCTCGCCTTCGGCGCGGGAGAAAGGCCGCTCACCGGTCGAGGTGGGGACGAGTGGGGGATCTCGTGGACGTGACCACGCTTGCCGTAGCGCTCATCAGCGTGGCGGGCACCCTGGGCGGCACGCTGGGCGGGGCGGTGCTGAGTCAGCGGGCGAGTCGGGCGGAGGCGCGGGAGCAGAACCGGCGTGCCGACCGCCAGCGCGAACAGGAACGCGCCGAGCAGGTACAGCAGGCCAAGCGCGACCTGTACGCGCAGCTGAACACCACGGCCCGCGCCTACCGGGTCGCCGCCCGGGACGTGGTCAAGGCCGTCGAGCGTGGGGAGTCCCCGGACCCCGGTCCCCTGGACGTTGCCAAGGAGGCCTGGGCCGAGCAGTACTCACAGGCCCAGATGGTCCTGGCGAAGGACGTCCTGGACGTTGCCTCCGGGCTCAACAGTGCTCTCGGGGTCGGCTACGCCGTCGTGAAGCACCTGCTGGCTGATCCCGGTGATGCTGTCGCGCTCCGGCGGGCGGCGGCGTGGTTCAGCGGTCCGCTGTCCGACGGCGTGTACCTGCTGAGGGTCACGCTGCGGCACGACCTCGGCGTGGAGGCCGAGGCCACGTTCGAGCGGGACCGCCTGGAGATGCTCGCCGCGCTCGACGCCGCGCGGCACGAACTGGGGCGGCGGGTGGGTGCTGCTCCGTGAGGGGTGGGCTCCCGGCACCTCCTCGTCCGGCGGGCTGCCCGGGTCCGGGGTCCGGCCGCTGAACCGTCGGGCGCTGCGGTGGTCGCGTCGTGGGCTTCAGGCTCCGGGGACGGTGAGCAGGGCGGCGCAGTCGGCGCGCAGGGTCTCGTCCCGGGCGCAGTCGTAGCGTCGTCGGCCGACGGTGTTTCCGGTGTTGCCGAGGCGGCGGACGTCGGCCAGCTCCGCCCGCAGCAGCGTGCGGAACGCCGCGGGAGGTGTCGTCTCCACGATGCCGCGCAGTCCCGCGGCCACCGTCGGGCGTACGGAGCGCTCTTCCTGCCAGGCCTCGCTGAGGGCCGCCCACGCCCTCTCCGCCTGGTCCGGTGCGGTGGCCAACAGGGCGAGGGCGGCTCGGGCGCGGGCGGCCGGTTCTCCGGCGGCGGTCAGCTCCCGCAGCCTGCCGGTCAGTTCGGCGGCTGCCTGCCGCATGTCGAGGGCGAGGTCCAGTGCGTGGTGGCGGGCCTGCTCCGCGGCGTAGGTGCCCGGTGGAGTGCGCAGGACGGAGGCGAGGACGGGGACGACGTCCGTCGTCTCGCCGGTCAGCCGCCACAGCGCGTGTGCCGCACCGACGCGGGCTGCCGCGGACGGGTTACGGGTGAGCCGGTGCAGCAGCGGTGCGGACGCCTCGGCTGCCGCGCCGAGCCGGTGCCAGTCGCGCAGCAGCTGGGCACCGAAGGGGTGCAGTTCCGCTCCGTCGGCGTCGGCCAGGTCGGCGAGGGCCTCCAGCAACGGTGTCAGGGCTTCGCCCGTCTCCGGTACGCCGGCCGCCAGCAGGGCGAGGGCGGTGCGCTGCACCGGTGGGGGGATGTGGCCCTCGGGCGCCTCGTCGTCCGCCGCCAGTTCCGCGACTGCCTGCCCGAAGCGGGTGGCGAGTGCGGGTCCGAGCCTGACGGCGTGCGGACCGAGCCAGGTGCACCAGTCCGGCAACCGCTCGGGCACCGCGCGCCCGGACAGCAGGGGCCCGAGGAGGTCCACCGTCCGTGGGTCGCCGGCTGCGGCGAGCAGTTGAAGGCACACCCCCGGAAGGTTCCGCTCCCAGTCCGGGGCGGTGGTGTACGACCCGGCGGCGGCGATGCCGACTGCCGCGTCCCGCGTCTGCTCGTCCAGTGGCAGTCGGCAGTCGAGGAGTTCGGTGGCGGCGCAGTGGGCCAGGTCCGGGGCGGACTCGCCGAGCACGCGGTGCAGCAGCGCGACGCCGGGGGCCGGGTCGGGCACCCGCCAGCCGTTGTAGAGGTCTCCCGCGCGGCGTACCGCCGCCTGCGGGCCGGCCGGGTCGCTGTGACGCAGGCCGTACAGCACCATCTCGTGCCGCTGAGCCACCCGGTCACCCAGGGCCGTGTGCAGCGCGTCCAAGGCTTCGGACGTCCGCTCCTGGTCGGGGCCGCCTGCGTCAGCGGTCCGTTCGGCGCGCAGTGTCCGCAGGTGGGACAGGAGCGTGGGGGTGCCGGGACGCGGGGTGCCGGGGGTGGTCGTCCCGAATGGCCGGACGTGGCCGATCACCGTGGCCACCCGTGTGGGCACGTCTGCGGGCAGTTGCTCCGGCAGGCCCCGCGCCAGTGCGGCGAGGGCGGTGAGAACCGTGCCGGGGTCACCGTCCGGTGCGGCCAACGCTCGTAGGGCGGAGGCGGCAGCGGGGACACCTGCTGGTGCAGGTTCGCCTGCCTCGGTGGGCCGCAGGAGCGCGCCCAACGCCGTCGCCAGGCCCTGTCGGGCTTCCGGGTCCCGCTCGACGGCCACCCGTTCGGAGAGCGCCTCGGCGACCCGATGCCGGTCGGGGCTGAACCGGGCCAGCAGCAGCGCGGCCCTCTCGCGCACCGCCGGGTCCGGGTCGGCGACCAGCGGGGTCATGCGGGCCAGTTCGGTCCGCAGTACTTCCCGGGCGGCCTGCCGATGGAGGGCCGAGAGCATCTCCCCGTCCTCGTCATCGGTGTCTTCGTCATCGGTGTCCGGACTGGCAGGCTCCTCGGTCACCGTCTGCGGGTCGAGGCTTTCGGCCGGTGGCTCGACGCACTGTGCGGACTCGGCGATGCTTCCCAGCAGCGTCAAAAGCATGTGCCGGTCCTCGACCGCCGGGTCGGTCGCGAGCGCGCAGAGCGGACGGATGCAGGCGATCGTCGAGTCGTGGACGTCCCCTTGGTGGTGCACGCTCCCGTAGAGGCCGTCGAGGGCCGTCTCGCGTACCACCGGGTCGGACGAGGCGAGCCCCTTGAGCATGCCGGGCACGTCCGCGGCGCTCCCGTACGCGTGCCGCAAGGTGCCCCAGTCCGGTCCGCCGATCATCCGGGCAACCTAACAGGCGGCCGGGAGGCCACGTCGTCCTGGACCTGGGTGTGGACGCACAAGGACGGGCCGGGACCAGTAGTTGCTGGTCCCGGCCCGTCCTGCCGTGCGGCTGACGGTCCGTGTCACACGGTCCCGACGGCCACTACCGGCCTGTTTTGCCTCACTGCACCGATCAGTAGGCGGAGTTGACGTTGTCCATCGAGCCGTACCGGTCGGCCGCGTAGTTCGTCGCAGCGACGATGTTGGCCACCGGGTCCGTCAGCGAGTCCTTGGTGCCCTTGACGTGGTAGGTGTCAAAAGTCGGCTGGATCACCTGGAGCAGGCCCTTGGACGGCACGCCCTTCTGGGCGTTGATGTCCCAGTTGTTCTGCGCGGTCGGGTTGCCGCCGGACTCACGGATGATGTTCTTGTGGATGCCCTGGTAGCTGCCGGGGATGTGCTCGTAGTGCATCACGTCCAGCGCGGTGCGGATCCAGCCGTCGAGGTCGTCGCCGTGCTTCTTCTTGCCCTGCTCGACCAGCTTGGCGACCTTCGCCGCCTCCTTGGCCTGCGCGTCCTTCGCGTCGGCCTTCTTGCCGTGGGCGACGGAGACAGCGGCGGAGTTGGCCTCGTGCACCGGGGCAGCATGCGCCGGGGTCGGGGCCAGGGTGGCCGCGGCAGCGGCGGCACCGGCGGTGGCGATACCGGCGACGGTGTACTTGCGGAAGCGGGTGGCGGTGGTGGTGGCAGTCATGGCGTACCTCTCCAATACGGGGGACATCGTGGGGAGGCCGACAGGCTGTCGGCGGCACACGCTCCCGAACCCTGAAGCTCCGGATGTGCGCTCGACGCGGGCGGCGCGTCGCGGGGCCGGTGTCAGGCTCGGGCGGAAGGACTCCCGCCCGGTCCGGCGCTCGGCTCCCCGGTACGTCCACCACCCTGGGAACCGGCTCCCACCCGACGCGAACATGTGACCTACGAAGGCCGGTAGGACGGAGACGGAAGCCGGCGTCCTCCATCCCTGCTCGCGCAGTCTGCCTGGCTACTACCGCGCTTCCCCTGTGACCCGCGCCCCGTGCCCGCCCTCACAACGAGTGCCGCGGGAAGGCCCACCGGGCGGCTCGGGATGACGCTGCGTCCGCTGATCCGTCACCGTCGGAGGCGGCGTCCGTCGGAGGCGAGGACGAGCGGGGCGGGGACGAGACGCCCAGAGGGCCCGGAGCGGTTGCTCCGGGCCCTCTGGGCTTGACCCTCCGGGTGGAGGGCTCGTGCGGGACGGGACGGTCAGTGCTGCTGCGCCGGCTCCAGCTGGATGTCGTGGTGCAGGTCCCCGGCCCCGGGGGTCACCGAGAGGAACTCGGCGCTGGGGGCGTGCGCGGTGGCGGAGGCGATGAGGGTGTAGCCGCCGGGGCGCAGGCCGCTGATGCGGTACTGGCCGCCGACCGCGCGGGAGCTGGTGTGGCGCTTGCCGCGGTCGCTGACGACCGTGATCCAGGCGTCGCAGCCGGTGGGGTGGTCCGGGCAGCGCAGCGAGCCGCTGACGGTGACCGCTCCCTCAGTCGCGTCCGTATGCCGGGGATCGGCGGACGGCGCGGCGGTTGCCGTCGCGGCCGGGCGGGCCGTCGGGAGGTCGCGCTGGACCGCGCCGGCCGGGACGCTCGCCGGGCGGGCCGCCGGGGCCGCCGGGGAGGCGGGGGCTGCCGGCGTGACGTGCGAGGTCGTGGCGCGGACGCCCGGGGTCGCCGGGGGCACCTGGGCCCCGGGGACCGGCCGGCCGCCCTGGGCGCCGGTGGGCTGCACGGGGGCGGCCGGGCGGCGGGTGTGGGCGGCCCAGGCGGCCAGGGCTGCCTGGGTGCGCTGGTCCAGGCGGGAGGCGGCGCGGTCGGCGGTTGCTGCCGCGCGGGAGGCGGCGGCGCTCGGCGAGATGGTGGTGGTGCCCAGTCCGCGGTTGTCGGCGAAGCTCGCCAGCACCTCGTCGAGGGCCGCCAGCTCGCGCAGCGCGGTGTGCAGGCGGGCGGCGCGCGGGCCGGTGGGGCCGGTGAGCAGGGACTCCAGCTCGCGGATGAGGGGGCTGACCCGGACCCAGCGGCCGTCGGTGTCGCCGGTGGCGAAGTGCCGGTCGAGTGCGGCCAGGGACTCGCTGAACGTGCCGGTGATGCGCTCGACGCGTTCGGCCAGGTGCGGCGCCAGGTCGATGTCGATGTCGGCCGCCGCGGCCAGGGCGCGGGCGTGGCCGGTGGCGGTCGTCAGCAGCGCCAGGCGGTTCTGCGCCCCCCTGCCCCGCACGCCGGGCATGTTGACCAGCGGGCGGGCGACGCTGCGGAGCTGGAAGAGGGCCGCATCCACACCGCGTGCCGCGCCGCGCAGGCGCACCGGGGCCTCCGGCTCCTTCCAGCGCAGCACGATCTCCGAGATCAGGTGCTCCAGCGCGGAGACGTAACCGCGCTCCGCCTCCTGCGCGATCTTGCGGCTGGAGACGGGGAAGATCAGCGCGGCGCAGGCGGTGGCGATGAGGATGCCGAGCCCGTTGTCGAGCAGCCGCTCGGCCAGCAGGTGCTCCATGCCGTTGTACGGCGTGGACATGCCATAGAGCTGGACGAGGGCGGTGACGAGGCCGATGACCCAGTAGGCGTAGGCACGCTGGATGCCCCAGGCGCCGAAGGTGAGGCCGGCGACGATGACCGCCAGCGTCCAGTAGACGTGGCCGGGGCCGATGACGTGCAGCAGCACCACGCCGAGGACGGCACCGATGATGGTGCCGACCATGCGGTGGCCGAACTTGCGCAGCCGTTCCTGGGTGGTGTTCGTGCCGAAGAGCGTGATCATGACGCCGACCAGGCCCCAGTAGAAGCGCCGGGGGTCGATCCAGTCGGTGATGGGGCAGACGATGGCGACGGCCACCGCGGCGTGCAGCGGGAGGCGGAGGTACGGGATGACCTTGCGCCACCCGCCGGTGTTCTGTGCGGCGCTCACGCGGCGGGCGACCGCTCCGGTGCCGGCGGGCCTGTTCTGCTCCAGGGCGACGGTCGGCTGGAAGGGGACCTTCGCCCGGGACTTGGGGCCGTTCCAGCCGAGGTCCAGCCAGTGGGCCAGGGAGTCGGCGAGCGAGTCCAGGAGGTGGCCGACGCGGCGGGCCAGGGCCGCGGCCTCGGCGTGGTCACCGCCGGCCTCCTCGGCCTCGTCCAGTGCGACGGCGGCCTGCTGCTGGATGAGCTGGGCGGCGGGGCGCAGCGCGTCGGCGCGGCCCAGCGGGGTGTCGCGGGCGATGACCAGGCCGACGACCATGGCCTCGCGCAGGTGCGGCGGCACCTGGAGGCGGGCGAGCCGGCTCACCGACTGGCCGATGCCCTGGAGGGCCAGTTCGGCATCGAAGAGGTGCTGGTGGAGGAGTTCGGCGGTGTCGGGGTCGGCGGCGACCTCGGGCTGCGCGAGGCGGCCGTCGATGGTGACGGTGGTGACGTTGAGCTGCCGCAGGTGGCGGCGCATCCGCTTGACGGCGACCTCGTGGTCGGCGTCGGGGTCGAGGGCCTTGGTGGCGGCCTCGGCGACCCGGCGGGCCTGGACGACGAACGCGCGCTGGGTGCGCAGCAGGTCCTCACGCGGCATCGGGTAGCAGAGCAGGAGCCGCGCGACGAGCACGGCCGCGGCCGACACCAGGGCGATCACGAACATCTTGTCGCAGAGCGCCAGGGGGACGCCCGCCATCATGCCCACCATGAAGGCGTTGAACAACATCATGCCGGTGAGCAGGTACATCGTCCCGAACCGCGCGAGGAAGAAGGTCAGCGCCAACGCGGCGCCCATCAGCGTCAGTTCGAGGGGGCGGTGCGGGGCGAGCCACGCGGAGAGCGGCAGTACCGCGGAGTAGGGGAACGGCATCCACAGGATGGCGCGGGTCAGCCGCAGCGGCGTGTTCTCCGCGACGGCGAACGCGCTCATCAGGCCCATCATGCCGCCGACCATCATGCCGAGCATGGCCGGGACGCCGAGGGCCACGGACATGCCGTAGCCGACCGCAAGCGAGGTGACCATGGAGACCAACGAGCGCCAACCGGACTGGAGTTGACCGAGTCCCGGGTCGGCGGCGAGCACCCAGTCCCACCAGCGTCTCGGCCCGCCGACGCGGTGCGGGGCTATGGACCCCGAGCGGGACGCGGCGCGTCCCGTTCCGCCGGCAGTCGTGTCGGGGCGGGTTGTGGCTGGCGTGGTCAACTGACCTCCGGTTCGATGGCGTGCAGAAGGGTGGTGACGGAGTCGCGGGCGAGGGCCACGGCGCGCTCCGGATCGTCGACGGTGGCGCTCAGCCCCTCCAGGAGGGCGACGGCCATCCGCTGCCGTCCCTGCTCCAGGAGTGCGTGGCCGGCGGGGGTGATGTGGGTCTCCTTGGCGCGGCGGTCCAGCGGACAGGGCGCGCACTCGACGAGGCCGCGCTCCTCGAGCTCCTTGAGGACGACGGTGACCCGCGGCTGGGCGAGACCGGTGAGGCCGGCGAGTTCGGTGACCCTGCGCGAGCGGCCTTCCAGGGCGTCCAGCACCGTCGTGTGACTACGCGACAGTCCGAAGTCGCCGATCCGGAAGAGGGACTGCGAGAGCCTGCCGATGCCCCTGAGGAAACCGCGAGCGGCATGCTCGATGCGCTGCTCGTCGGGCGTCGACGATGATTGCATACGGCAATTATATAAGCGAGCTATGGAATCTGCGCACCGGGGCTTCCCCAGCCATCCCCCGTCCCCGTCGCGGCGGCAGGAAGGCGCTGGTCGGGACGGGGTTGTGAAGCTGCACACGGGGAGTGCGGCGGGGCGCGGGAGAGCGGGACGGGACAGGGGCGGGGGCGGGGGCGGGGGCGGGCCGCACGGCCCCCGGCACCGCATCCGGCGCCGCCGCCTCATCAGCACCGCCGCCTCATCCGCACCGCCCGCGCCCCGCGCCCGCCCCCGGGCCGCACTCTCCGCCCTCGGCAGGACCACGCCCCCCGGTCGGGCCCGCGCTGCTCCCGTGCGCACCCTCCGCCCCGCCGGCCGGCGCCCCGCCGCATGTCCTCGACCGGCGGGCGTGCGCTCAGACGGTGGCGGTGACCGGCTCCCGCCGCACGACGTCCACCAGGGACCGGTCGGTGATCTTGAGCGCCGGGGAGACGGCGAGGGTGAGGGTGGAGACGCTCATGAAGGGGTTGAGGTGGTCCCAGCCCCAGGCCGCCAGCGCCTCGCGCACCTGGCGGGAGCGTGCGGCCACCTCGGGGGCGGGCTCGGCGGACATGACCCCGCCGACCGGCAGCGGCAGCCGTGCGACGACGGTCCGGCCGTGGACGACCGCCACCCCTCCCCCGTCGTTGACGACCGCCTGCGCCGCGTTCGCCATGGACAGCGCCGAGGTGCCGATGGTGACCAGGTTGTGGCTGTCGTGGGCGTAGGTGGTGGCCACCGCGCCTTCGGTCAGGTCGCGTCCCAGGAGGGGGGCGAAGGTGGTGCCCGGCTCCCCGTAGCGGTTGCGCACGCGCACCAGGACGGTCCTGCCCTCCCAGTCGACCTTTCCGTCGCGCACCGGGAGGTCCACGGCGGCTTCCTCGGTGTAGGTGTCGCGGGGGTTGACACGCATGGCCCGGAAGGTGTGGACGCCGTCGGGGAGGGTGGTGCGCCAGGTGAAGTCCTCGGGCCGCTGCGGCTCCAGGTGGACGGTGCCGGTCAGGCCGTCGGCGGCGGGCGGGCAGGCTTCGGCCCCGTCCTCCTCGCCCGGCGTCACTCCGTCCCGGGCCACGACGCGGCCGCCGGCGATGACCAGGGCCGGATCGAAGTCGGCCAGTTCGCCGCGGAGCAGGACGAGGTCGGCGCGCTTGCCGGGTGTGACGACGCCCCGGTCGGGCAGGCGCAGTCGCTGGGCGGGGTTCCAGGTCAGGGCGCGCAGCACGGCCTCGGGGGGCAGACCGGCGCGGACGGCGACGCGCCCTATGTGGTCCAGGTGGCCGGAGCTGACGATGTGGTCGGCGGCCAGGTCGTCGGTGACCAGGCAGAACGGCGGCAGCATCGGCAGGGCCAGCAGCGCCCGCACGACCTCGGGCAGCAGGCACTTCTCCTGAAGCATCATGAGCATGCCCAGGCGGGCCTTCTCGACGAGGACCTCGGTGCGGTTCTTGGTGTGGTCGGAGTCGACGCCGGTGGCGAGGTAGGCACTGAGGTCGGCGCCGCTGAGGTTGGGGCAGTGCCCGTCGAGGATGGCGCTGCGGGCCCGGGCGGCGGCTACCACCTCGGCCATCCGGGCGTCCCCGCCGACGACGGCCCGGTAGTCCATGACCTCACCGAGGGCGACGACGCCGGGCCAGTCCAGCATGCGAGCGATGTCGGCGGCACCGAGCGAGGCGCCGGCGCCCTCCAGGCCCTCGACGGCCGGCACGCAGGACGGCACGCCCCACAGCTGGGTCTGCTCGGTCCCGGCGCCCGCCTCGATCATCCAGCGCATGGCCTCGGCCCCGGCCACGTTGACGATCTCGTGCGGGTCGGCGAGGACCGTGGTGGTGCCGCGGGCCAGGGTCGCGTCGGCGAACGCGCGGGGGGTGAGGAAGGAGCTCTCGACGTGCATGTGCGCGTCCACGAAGCCGGGCACCACGAGGTGCCCGGTGGCGTCCACCTCCTCCGCGGCCACCGCCGGCGTGCCCGGTGGCAGGACCCCGCTGACGGTGTCCCCGCGGACGAGGACGTCGGCCGCGAAGTGTTCGCCGGTGAAGGTCGACACCACCACTCCACCGCTGATGCGAAGGTCGTGCGGGCGCGGGGAGGTCATGGTTTGCTCCTGGGGTCTGGCCGGGGTCCGGCGGGGAGGGGGCCGGGCGTGGCCTGGTACGTGCGGGTGCCCGGTGCCCGGTCGGGGGTGGTGCGGCGCCGGCGGCGGCCCTGGCCGGGGCGTGCGGCGGAGTCGTCAGGGGACGAGCGTGAAGAAGTAGTAGCCGAGCGGCACCATCACCACCCACAGTCCCCAGGGCACCTCGCGGAAGCGTCCCGCGGCGGCCTTGACCAGGACGTGGGAGGCCAGGCCGACGGCGATGCCGGTCCCGAAGTTGCCGAAGAACAGGGTGGTGGCGACGGTGAGCGCGGCCGGGACGGCGTCGGTGGGGTCGCGGAAGTCGACCTTCCGCAGCGAGCCGAGCATGGTCAGGCCGATGTAGATGAGGACCGGCGCGGTGGCCGCCGAGGGCACCAGCGTGGCGAACGGCGTGACCAGCAGCAGCGCGGCGAACCCGAGTGCCGCCCACACCGAGGCCAGGCCGGTCCGCGCCCCGCTGTCGGCGCCCGCGGAGGACTCCAGGTAGGCGGTCATGCTGGGCGCGCCGAGGCCCGCCCCGCCGATGACGGCGACGGAGTCGACGTAGAAGGGCCGGCGCACCCCCGGCAGGTTCCCGTCGGCGTCGGTGAGCCCGGCGCGGCCGGCGACGGCGAGCAGCGTCCCCGTCATGGAGAAGAACTCCGAGACGAAGAAGGCGAAGACGTAGGGGAAGTACTGCGGCTTGAGGGCGCCGAGGAGGTCGACGTGGAAGGCGACGGGCCCGGGGCTCGCCGGGAGGCCGAAGAGGTGGTCGGGCACCTCGGTGACGCCGAGCGGGATGCCGGCGACGGTCACCACCGCCATGGTGATGAGGAAGGCGCCGGGGACGCGGCGGGTGGCGAGGGCGGTGAGGAGGACGAGCCCGGCCAGCGCCAGCAGCCCCGCGGGCTTGGACAGGTCGCCGACGCTGAGCGCCGCGCTGTCCGGGCGGGCGACGACCAGCCCGCAGTCGCGGAAGCCGATGAGGGCGATGTAGAGGCCCAGCCCGCCGCTGATGGCGTGCTTGAGGTTCAGCGGCATCAGCCGGGTCAGCAGGTCCCGCACCCCGAGCACGGTCAGCAGCAGGAAGACGACCCCGGACAGCAGCACCATTCCCAGGGCGGCGCCCCAGGGGACGCCGTCCTGCCCCACGATCGTCACGGCGAGCAGGGCGACGCCGCCCAGGCCGGGCGCGACGACGAACGGCAGGTTGGCGAAGAGCCCCATCGCCGCGGTGGCGAGGACCACGGCGATCAGCACCGCCGTGGTGGCCGCCCCCAGCGGCAGACCGGCCTTCGCGAGCTGGCCGGGCACGACGACGGCCGCGTACGCCGCCGCCACGAACATCGAGAGCCCGGCCAGCGCCTCGGTCCGGGGGCTGCTGCCACGGGCCCGCACCTGGAAGAGCCGCTCCACCAGCGAGGGCGCCGCCCCCGCGGTGCCCCCGCCGGAGGTCTTCTCCCCGGCGGGCTCCGCGGGACGGCCCGTCCCGGAGCGGTCCGCCGCAGGACGGGCCGCCTCGGAACGATCCGCCTCAGGACGGGCCGCCTCGGAACGGTCCGCCTCAGGACGGGCCGCCTCGGAAGGGTCCGCCTCAGGACGGGCCGCCTCAGGACGGGCCGCCTCAGGACGGTCCGCCTCAGGACGGGCCGATGCAGCAGGGGCTGATGCAGCAGGGGTCGATGCAGCAGGGGTCGATGCAGCAGGGGCCGCCTCAGAGCCTGCCGGCTCAGGGGAGGCAGAGGTGCCGGAGACCGCGCCCGGGACCTTTGGCCGGGTGGCCTCGGAGGCGGCCCCCGGGGCGTCGGACGGGGAGACGTCGGACACGTCTGACTGGGACAACGGACACCTCGGCGGTGTGGGAGGGCGAGCCGGCGGGCGGGAGCTCCGGCTTTCACTGCGACGCTGCACGAAACCGGTCTGCAACCGGTTGCAGAAACCGGTTGCAGATAGGATGGCATCCCGCGACGGCCAGGGAAACCCCGGTTGCGTCACACTCCGCGGAGCCGCTGCCCCGACCCGGCGGACAACGGACGGTGCCGCACCCGCGGGGGACGGCTCGCGGGAGACGGCAGGTGGGGCGTGACCGCGTGCGGCGCAGGGAGGGGAGAAGGTGGCGACACTCGCCGATGTGGCCCGTGAGGCCGGCGTCTCCAAGGCCACGGCATCCCGCGCACTGACCCGGCCCGACATGGTGGCCGCAGCCACCCGGGAGCGGGTCACGGCAGCAGCCGGGCGGCTCGGCTTCCACGCCAACCGCTCCGCCCGCGCACTGACGACGGGCCGCACCGGGATGGTCGGGCTGGTCGTGCCCACCCTCGCCAACCCGTTCTTCGCACCGCTGGTCCTGGGTGCCCAGCGAGCGGCGGAGGAGGCCGACGCCCACGTGCTGCTGAGCGTCTCGGAGTACGACCCGGGGCGCGAGGCGGCCCTGACCGACCGGCTCGGCGAGCAGGCGGACGGCGTGGTCATGGTGGCACCGGTCGGCAGTGACGCGGAGCTGCGGGAGCGGGCCCGGCGCTCCCCCGTGGTCCTGGTGGACCGGCGGGTGGGCAGGTTGCCCGCCGTCGTCCTGGACACCGCGGCCGGCGCCGCCGAGATGGTCGGCCACCTGCTGGAGCTGGGCCACCGCCGCCTGGCCTACGTCGCGGGCCCACCGGGGTCGTGGGCCGACGAGGGACGCCGGGCGGCCATGACGGAGCGGGTCGCCGCGGCGGGGGCCCGGCTGACGGTGCTGGGCCCGGTGACGCCCACCTTCGACACGGGCATCGCCACGGCCGCGGAGGTCCCGCACGAGGTCACCGCCGTACTGGCCTTCAACAGCCTGGTCACCCTGGGGCTGCTGCACGGCCTGCGGGCAGCCGGACGACGCGTGCCCGAGGACGTGAGCGTGGCCGCGGGTGACGACCTGACGGCGCTGGGCGCCACCGACCCCGCGGTCACGGCGCTGGAGGTGCCGGTGGAGGAGGCGGGGGCGGTCGCCGTGCAGCGACTGCTGGAACTGTGCGCCGGGGCCGCGGGCCGGTCCACCACGCTCACGACCCGTACGGTGCTCCGCGCCTCGACGGCCGCACCCCGACGGGCCTGACCGTCCGGTCGCGCGCCGCGCCGGGCCGGCGGGAAGCGAGGACGGGCACCCGCGAGAACGCCTCCAGCGAGGACGGGTACGCACGAGGACCGGTACGCACGAGGACGGGCCGGAACCAGCTGTTGCTGGTTCCGGCCCGTCCTGCCGTGCGGGTACCGGTAACGGTCCGTGTCACCCGGTCCCGATGGCCACCACTGGATCGCTCCGTGTCGATCTGCTCGGCCTGTTCGGCCCGCTCGGTCTGATCGGTCTGACCGCTGACCGGTCTGATCAGTAGGCGGAGTTGACGTTGTCCATCGAGCCGTACCGGTCGGCCGCGTAGTTCGTCGCAGCGACGATGTTGGCCACCGGGTCCGTCAGCGAGTCCTTGGTGCCCTTGACGTGGTAGGTGTCGAAGGTCGGCTGGATCACCTGCAGCAGGCCCTTGGACGGCACGCCCTTCTGGGCGTTGATGTCCCAGTTGTTCTGCGCGGTCGGGTTGCCGCCGGACTCACGGATGATGTTCTTGTGGATCCCGTGGTAGCTGCCGGGGATGTGCTCGTAGTGCATCACGTCCAGCGCCGTGCGGATCCAGCCGTCCAGGTCGTCGCCGTGCTTCTTCTTGCCCTGCTCCACCAGCTTGGCCACCTTCGCCGCCTCCTTGGCCTGCGCGTCCTTCGCATCCGCCTTCTTGCCGTGGGCGACGGAGACAGCGGCGGAGTTGGCCTCGTGCACCGGGGCAGCATGCGCCGGAGTCGGCGCCAGGGTCGCGGCGGCAGCGGCCGCACCGGCAGTGGCGATACCGGCGACGGTGTACTTGCGGAAGCGGGCGGCGGTGGTGGTGGCAGTCATGGCGTACCTCTCCAATACGGGGGACATCGTGGGGAGGCCGACAGGCTGTCGGCGGCACGTCCCGGGACCCTGGGGCGTCCGGTGTGTGCTCGACGCGGGCGGCGCGTCGCGGGGCCGGTGTCAGGCTCGGGCGGAAGGACTCCCGCCCGGTCCGGCGCTCGGCTCCCCGGTACGTCCACCACCCTGGGAACCGGCTCCCCACCGGCGCCAACCTGTGACCTACGAAGTCCCCTAGCAGCACAGCGCCCGACGACGCCCCCAAGCCCCTCTCCACCCCGTCGACACCTACTTCCGTCCACCCCGTGTGACCCACACCCCGTGCCCGCCCTCACATCGAGGCCCGCAGAACGGGCTCGACGGGCCTGCCGGACGCACCCGGTGTCAACGACTGCCTACGCCCTCCGCCGCCGGCACGGCGCGCACCTCCTGCCGCCGCCGACGGTCGGGGCGAAGGGCGCACTCCCCGGTGCCCGGGGGCTGTCGGTCGGCCCGACCCCCGAACCCTAGGATTGAAGCGAACGTCCGCCTGTCTTGCGGACACCTCATGCGGACGACCGGACCGGGGGGAGCCGATGGAGCCACGAGAGGACGGGCCGGAGTGGGTCCCGCACCTCCTTCGGGAAGGCCGCGGCACCGCTTCCCGGGGACGCTCCGGAGTGGCCGGACGGCGTCCCGCCGGCGACGACGCCTCACGCGTCACCGACCACTCCGGTTCCGCGCCGGCACCCCGGGCGAGGGCGGTCCTCCTGCTGAGTGATCACGGCCCTCGCGACCAAATGACGCCATCAGTACAGCGCTTGCTGCCGACGGCCCCTCAACTGCCTTTCGCCCAGGCAGCAGTGAGCCCGGCCCCCACCGCCCGCGCCCGTGGCATCACGCGCCACCGTGGTGCGGCAGGCCACCGTGCGGCAGACCACCGCGGCCTTGCCCACCACCGCCGTGTCGCGCACCACCACGCAGCCGGCGGCCGACGACTCGCCGGTTCCCACGGCCCGCAGCTGCCCATGACCGCCCCTCCTCCCGCCGCTTCCTTCTCTCCCTGCGGCGTGCCGCGCGTCGCGGCCGGGCGGGGGGTGGCCAGGTTGCACGGCTCGGCCGGGGACACGGCCGTCAACCCCTCGTAGACTCGGCGTCCGGCCCGGCCCGCCCTCGGCGACTCGGGACCGGCACGTCGGCCGCCCTGCCGACCCCCGCCCCACACCGACGCCCCGGAACCGAAGGAGTCTCACGTGATCAGCCAGGCGCAGGCCGAAGCCATCGCCGACCGGTGGCTCAACCCACCGGACTCGCAGACTCCACAACGTCCCGTCGGCATGCAGGAGTTCGACCTGGGCTGGGTGGTGTGGGCCGTTCCGCCACCTGCCGAGCGGGACCCGCAGACCGGTGAGCGCCGGCCGCCGGCCGAGGTCGGTGCCGCCTGCGGAGTCGTGGACCGGGCGTCCGGCGAACTCTCGGTGTGGCCCTCGGTGCCGGTGGCGGAGGTGGCTCGCATGTACCGGGACAAGCACGGGGCGGCCCCGCAGGCTTCCGCCGGCCCCGCCACGGCCGCAACCGACGGGGGGACGGCCCCGGCCGGTGGGACCCCCGGTGGTGCGGCCGTCCCGCACCAGCAGACCGGCCCCGCAGCCGGCGCACCGCAGACGGGGACGGGTGGTGAGCTGCCGCCGGTCACCGGGCCGGGGAACACCGCCGTGTTCACCTACCGCGACCCGGACACCGGAGAGGAGTCCACCCTCGCCCGCACCTCGGCGCCCGGGTTGCCGCCCGCCGAGTTCCAGGTGCTGGCGGACATCCGGGAACGCAACGTGCCGCTGGGCGACGTGGTCGCCGTCCACACCGACCTCAGCCCGAGCCGGCTGCCGGGCGGTTACCCCGGTGAGGCGCTGCCGGGGCTGCTGCCCCACGCGCAGTTCACCTGCACTCAGGAGTACGGGACGCTGGCGCACGAGCGTGCCGAGGCGGTCGCCGGCCTGTTGCAGCACGTGACACTGTTGGCCCAGACGACGGGGCAGCCGCAGCCGCCCACCCCGCACCGGGTGCCGGCGCCTGTCCGCAGCGAGCCCGCCTCGACCGTGCGCGACGTGGCGCTGGGCCGGGAGCTGACCGCCGCGTTCGGCGCGGACGCGGTGCTGCGCCACGACGCGGACGACGTGGCGCCCACAAAGCTGCCGGAGGCTGCCAAGTCGACGCTGATCTGGGCGGGCCTCCCCCTGCACATCCCCTTCTTCTTCACCGCGGACATCGCCGGACAGCCGCCCGCCGGTGGCCTGTTCACGGACGCGGCGACCCATCTGCGGCAGGTGGGGACCGCAGCCGGGGACGCGGTGCTGGAGGTGCTGGCGGGGCACGTGCGGATCGGATCGGACGGGCATGCCGCGATCACCGTGCAGTGCACGCAGCCGGAGCACATGACGACACCGGTGGGCCAGGTGTGGGCGGTGCCGCCGCAGGACGCCATGGGGCGCAGGGTCAACGTCTCGGTGTCCGCCTTCGTGCGCTCGCTCGCGCTGCTGGTCGCCAGCCGGGAGGCGATGCGCGGGGCGGACCCGTACGCGGCGGGCGCGGCGGTCGCCGCCTTCCAGGAGGGGCTGGTCGCCATCGATCCCACGGCCCTGGCGGATCCCGAGGACTGGTGGTCGGTGGTCGTGGAGCAGATGTGGCACGGCCTCTTCTGAGCAACTGACGGCGAGGAGCCCCGGAGTCGCTCCCCGGGGCGGGGCCGACGGCCTTGTGCGCCGGTCCGGTAGGTCCCGGGGTGGGGCGCGCCGCGCGGTGGTCGGCCGCGGGCGCGCCCGTCGCCGGTCAGCCCCGGGTGAAGGGCGCGAAGGTGTGGCTGAAGTACCAGGTGTCCTGGTCGATGCCGGAGCAGCTGTCGGAGCCTCCGGTTCCGGGGCAGCCGCCGTTGTCCCGCTGGAGCGCCCAGAAGGAGAGCGTGTCGACGCCCTTGGCGGTGGCCCAGTCGACGACGGCGGTGGCGTCCTCGGTGGTGAAGGTCTCCGCCGGGCCGTAGTCGTCGATGCCGGGCATCTCGGTGATGCCGATGCTCCCCCACAGGTCCGCCTCGCTGGTGCCGGGGTGGAGGGAGGCGAGCTGGTCGTGGAGCCCGGTCGCCGCGGACTTGGTGTCCTCGGCCATGTCGTGGTTCCCGCCGTCGTAGTAGTCGAAGGTCATGAGGTTGACGACGTCGATGCGGGCACCGGCGGTCTTTGCGCTCTTGAGCACCTTCAGGCCGTCCGCGGCCAGTCCGTCCGGGCCGGTGGGAAGGGTGTAGGAGAACTGCACCTCGCGTCCGTTGGCCGCCGCCCAGTCCTCCACCTTCTTGATGGCCTGGTTGCGGCGGTCGATGCCGGCGCTGTTGGTCAGTGAGTTGTCCTCGACGTCCATGTCCAGGCGGGAGACGTCGTAGGTCGTGATGACCTTCTCGTAGGCGGCGGCGACGGCGTTGACGTCGGTGCAGCTGTCGGCGATCTCGGTGCCGCCGTTGTCCGCGGAGTAGCCGCCGAAGGACGGGATGACGTCGCCGCCGCGGGACCTGACGGAGGCGATGTCGTCGCCGAAGCTGGAGTCGGCCACGGGCTGACCGGTGTCGCCGTTCCAGTACGGGGTGCAGGAGCCGCGGGACTGGGTCTGCAGGAAAGCCATCGTCAGGTACTTGTCGCCGGACTGGCGGCTGAGGTCGGCGAGGCTGTCGCCGTTGTACGCCTCGAAGTAGGGGGCGAAGACGTGCGCGGGCAGCGGGGTGGCGGCGGGGGCGGCGGCCTGGGCCCCGGAGGCGGTGGCGAGGAGTCCGGCGGTGGTGGCGAGGGCGGCGGCCAGGGCGGTCCGGAGTGATCTGGAGGTCTTCACGGCTACTCCCGGTGGGGGGACGAGGGGCTGGCGCACCCCGGAGCCGCCCGCGGGTCCCGCCGGAGGCGGGTCTGCCGTGGTGGGCGGCGCGAGGTGTGCGGAGTGAGCCCGGCCGGAGTCACCGTCCACGCGGGACCGGAGGAGGAACCGGAAAGTCCGGTCCGCGCGGCATTCCCATGATTGGTATGGACCACCTGGGCGTCAAGAGGTCTGCACACGACAGGCGTTGAGGGCCGCAGGCCGCATGCCGCCTACCGGGTGACCCGCGCCCGATTCCACCACCCGGCCGCCCGTCCCGCTCCGTCCACCCCCTCCGCGGCGCCGTTGCGGCCTACGCCCCGCCACCCGTCCGACGCCCCGTCCCGTTCGCGCTCCCGGTGGCCTCCCCGTCCGCGCTGCGGACCCCGGCCTCCAACTCCTCCCGGAAGGCCGCCATCCGGCGCAGCTCCCACCGGTGCAGGCCCACGGCGACCAGCAGCACGAGCGCGCCGGCCGCCAGGAAGCCCACGCTCGCCGCGACCCGTCCCAGGACGAGGAAGAGGACGCCCAGGGCGAGCCAGAGGGCGGCCATCAGGGGGAAGGCCCAGACGCGGGCACGTCGGGTCCGCCTCTCCCGGAGGCGAGCCATGTGGAGCAGCGCCTGGCGGTCGGCCGGGGTCTCGGGGACGCTGCGTCGCCGCAGGTACCGCTCCAACCGGGGCAGTTCGGCGGGCGGGACGCCGAGAGAGCGGCTGTCGTGGCGGTCCTGCCTGAACCGCGCGACGGCGACGACGACGGCGAGCGCGGCGGCACCGCCCACGGCGAACGGCCAGGCGGACAGCCCGTCGAAGGCCAGTCGCGAGGCTGCGTACACCACCGCCACGCCCAGGGACGCCTGCAACCAGCGCTGCCGCCACCAGGGTTGGCGCTTCCGGGCGGAGGCCGTGGTGGTGCGGCGGGCGCGGGAAGGTGCGAACTCGGCCATGCTCTCCCCCTGTTGGAAACAGACGCCGGATGCGTCTCGCTTCCGACCGCCTACCCCGGGTGAGCCCCTTCGTTCCTGCGCTCACCCCTCCCGGCCGTCGGGGCCGCGTGAACACGGCTCCCTGCCCGGGGCGCGGGAACCGGGCCGGGCGAACAGGCGTCCACGGTGGTGACGGAGGGCGACGGGCGCAGCGGCTCGGCCCCCCGTCTGCTCCAGGTACTTCGAAGGGGGCGCCCGTCCGCGCGGACGGCCCTCCGCGGGAAACGTGACCTTGCTCACTGACCCCGTCAGGCACAGGGTGGAGGGCTACTGTGTGCGAAATCGAACCCGTTCGGGTGAGATGGGCGGACAGTGACCGCAGTGACCGGCTCCTGCGGTGACGGGCGGCGCGCGTCCGAAAGCAGGGAGCCGGGTGCCGGGTTCGACGAGGAACCGTGCGAGTGCCGGGCCGTCGGTGAGGGCTCGACCGGGGGCGGGCTACCCGGCCCGCACCGAGCCACCAGTCCCAGACAACGTCTCCACCATGTGACGCACCACGGGGGAAGCATGCGAGACCGGAAGCGGAACACGCCCGGTGACGGCGGTCGTGACGGCCACCGCGACGGCGGTCGGGGCAGCGGCGCCCCGGCCTCGCCCCGGCGCGGGGACCGCGGCCGGGACGGACAGGGCGACACCATGGCGCTGCGGGTGGCCTCGGTGGACGGTTCTGACGGCCCGTCCGGCGACCGCCCGCGTTCACCGCGCCGCAGGGGCCGGCGCATCCTGCGCGGCGTGGCGATCAGCGTCGTGCTGCTGGTGGTGGTGACGGCCGGTGGCGCCTACGCCTACTACGAGCACCTCAACGGCAACATCGAGAAGGGTGAGCGCAGCAGCGGCGACAGCAAGGTCGCCAAGCCGAAGGCGGACGCCTACGGGCACGTCCCGCTCAACATCCTGCTGCTCGGCTCGGACAGCCGGAACTCCGACGAGAACGTCAAGCTCGGCGGGCACAAGGACGGCCGGGGCCAACCGCCGCTCGCCGACGTCCAGATGCTGCTGCACATCTCCGCCGACCGCAAACACGCCTCGCTCACCAGCATCCCGCGTGACACCCGCGTCGACATACCGCAGTGCACGGACCCCAAGACGCACAAGGTCTACCCGCCGACCAACGACATCATCAACTCCAGCCTCGCCCGCGGCGGCCCCGGCTGCACCCTCGCCACCTGGCAGAACCTCACCCACGTCTACATCGACCACTGGATGATGGTCGACTTCGCGGGCGTGGTGGACATGACGACCGAGATCGGCGGGGTCGACGTCTGCGTGGAGAAGCCGGTGTGGGACCGGCCCACCGCGCGCGTCCACGGCGGCTCGGGTCTGAAGCTGACCACCGCCGGGCACCACACCATCACGGGCAAGCAGGCCCTGCAGTGGCTGCGCACCCGGGATGCCTTCGGCAGTGACCTGGGCCGGGCCAAGGCCCAGCACATGTACCTGAACTCGATGATGCGCAAGATGAAGGAGCAGAACCTCTTCGGCAGCCCGGTGCGGCTGATGGGGCTGGCGGAGACGGCCACGAAGGCCCTGACGGTCTCCTCCGAGATCGGCACCCCCAAGGACCTGTACGACCTGGCGATGCAGTTCAAGGACATACCCACCGACCAGATCGTCACCGTCACCATGCCGCGCATCGAGGACCCGCAGAACGTCAACCACGTGCTGCCGAAGCCGGGCGAGGCCGACCACCTGTGGTCGATGCTCCAGCACGACGTCGCCTTCGACTCCCACGGCAAGGACAAGAGCGCGGCGAAGCCCTCGTCCAGCCCGTCCGGCGCCACGGCGCACCCGGCCGGCGACATCCCGCTGACGGTCGTCAACGGCACCGCGGGCAGCAACGGCGGCGCCCCGGTACCGGGCAGGGCCGGCGGTGTCGTGACCGCCCTGACCGGCAAGGGCTTCTCGCAGGCCAAGGCCGACCCGGTGCAGCAGCCCACCGCCACGACCCGGCTGAACTACCCCGAGGCGGACGGCGCCCAGGGACGGGCGGACGCGCTGAAGGTTGCCTCCGCCCTGCACATCCCGAGTTCGGCGGTGAAGGCCGACGCCGACGCCGACGGCATCACCCTGCTCGTCGGCGCCGACTGGAAGCAGGGCACGGACTACTCGGCCTCGCTGCCCAAGGACGGCTCGCTGCCGGACGATGTCGACGCACAGAAGGGCTCCGACGACGACTGCATGCCGATCTACCCGCCCTACGACAACCTGACGCCGTGACCGCGCCCGGCCGCCTCGCCCGTACGGCCCCGCCCCCGGTCCCTGGCGGGCGGTGGCCGGCGGGCCCGGGTCACCCGGCCCGGCCGGTCACCACGGCCCCGGCCTGACGGGCCGATAGGTTCGCGCCATGGACGAGGAGACGACCGCCGCGCCGGGACCGACACCGGACGGGCGGGGCACCGGGCCCGCGGACGGACCTGCGGACGGGCCTGCGGGTGGGCCTGCTGGTGAACACGGCAACGGCCCCGGCAACGGCCCGCGCCGGGGCCCGGCCGGTGCGGACCCCGCGCGGGCGGCGGCCACGCGGAGCAGTGCCACGGCGGACGCCGAACGGCCCGCGGCGGAGCAGCCCGCGACAGGGCAGCCCGCGGGGGAACGGCCTGCGGCGGGTTCGTTGGCACGCTCGTCGATGCTGATGGCCGCCGGAACGGTGGTCTCGCGCGCCTCGGGCGTGGTGCGCAACGTCCTGCAGGGCGCGGCGCTCGGGACGGGGCTGCTGGCGAGTACCTACAACACCGCCAACACCGCGCCGACGAGCCTGTACACGCTGATGATCGGCGGTGCGCTCAACTCGGTGCTGGTGCCGCAGCTCGTACGGGCCCGGGAGGGCGACCCCGACGGCGGCCGGGCGTACGAGCAGCGGCTGGTGACGCTGGTGCTGTGCGTGCTGGGCGCGGGGACGGTGCTGGCGGTGTGGGCGGCACCGGCCCTCGTCAGCCTCTACCTGCCCGACACCCGGCAGGGACACCAGGCGCACGAACTCACCGTGGTCTTCGCCCGCTTCCTGTTGCCGCAGATCCTCTTCTACGGGCTCTACAACATCTACGGTCAGGTCCTCAACGCCCGGAACCGGTTCGGGGCGATGATGTGGACGCCGATCCTGAACAACGTGGTGCTGGTGGCCATGTTCGGGGCGTACCTGGGACTGATGACGGTGCCGGACTCCGTCGCCGACATCACCGACACGCAGGTGCGGCTGCTGGGCCTGGGGACGACGGCGGGCATCGCGGTGCAGGCGCTGGCGCTGGTGCCGTTCGCGCGGGCGGCGGGTTTCCGGTTCCGGCCGCGGTTCGACTGGCGTCACACCGGGCTGGGGGCGAGCATCCACGCCGCCAAGTGGACGCTGCTGTTCGTCCTGGCCAACCTGGTGGCGATGACGGCGGTCACGCACTGGGCCAACGCCGTCGACGTGGCGCTGCCGGACGCCGACGCCGGGTACTCCGCGTACTCCTACGCCCAGGTCATCTGGATGCTGCCGCAGTCGGTGGTGACCGTGTCGCTGGTGACGGCCCTGCTGCCGCGGATGAGCCGGGCGGTGGTCGAGGGCCGGGTGGCGGACCTGCGGGCGGACCTGTCGCGGGCGTTGCGGGTGTCGGGTGCGGTCATCGTGCCGGCCGCGTTCGCGTTCGTGGCGCTGGGCCCGACCGTGGCGACGCTGCTCTTCGCCCACGGCGCGGGTGATGCGGAGTCGGTGCGTCCGCTGGGGCAGATGCTTCAGGCGTTCGGGCTGGGCCTCGTCCCGTTCTCCGCCCAGTCGCTGCTCCTGCGGGGTTTCTACGCCTTCGGGGACACCCGCACGCCGTTCCTGCTGGCGGCCTGCATCGCCGTCGTCAACGTGGTGGCGGCCCTCGCCTGCCACCTGTGGCTGCCGGCGCGCTGGGCGGTGGTGGGGATGGCCGGGGCGTACGCCCTCTCCTACGGAGCGGGGCTGGTGCTGACGGTGTGGCGGCTGCGGCGCCGGGTCGGCGGCAGGCTGGACGACGGACGGGGGCGGGGCGCGCAGGTGCGGATGGGCGTGGCCGCCGCGGTGGCGGCGCCGGTGGGCTGGGCGGTCGCGCGGACCTGCACGGCGGTTGCCGGAACCGGCACCTGGGGCTCGCTGACCGCGCTGCTGGCGGGAGCCGTGGCCCTGACGGTGGTCTACGTGGCCCTTGCGCTGCTGCTCGGAGTCGCCGAGGTCCGCGGCCTGCCGGTGGTGCGCCGGTTCGCGGGGGCGCGGCGCTGAGGCCGCCCCGGGGGACGGACCGGCGTCCGGCCGCGGATCGGTATCCGGCCGGGGATCGGTATCCGGCCGCGGATCGGTATCCGGCCGGGGATCGGTATCCGGCCGGGGATCGGTATCCGGCCGGGGATCGGTGTCCGACTGCGGATCGGTGTCCGGCCGCAGATCGGTGTCCGGGGCGGCGTCCCCGCCCCGGATCGGTGTCCGGCCGGGGATCGGTGTCCGGGGCGACGTCGGGTCGGCGTCCGCGTCCCGACCGGTGGCGCGGCCGGCCGTCGCACGGGGCCGCCGGGCGTCACGACTCCTCTGCCTTCCTGGGCTCGCCGGGCCTCGGGGTCTCCTCGGCCGGCAGGGTCCGTCATGTGCCGGGCCGGGGCCCGTCAGAGGTCGGGAGCCGCGTAGCAGCGGACCGGGACGACGAGGCCGGCCGCCCAGTGCTGTTCGGTAAGGCCCAGCGGGGTCCAGCCCAGGCGCGCGTAGAAGGTGGCCGCCGGGTCTGCGGCGACGACGTCGAGGACGGCTCGCCGGCCGCGGGACCTGGCCTGCCGGGCGGCCTCTGCCAGCAGCAGGCCGCCGAGTCCGCCGCCCCGGCCGGCGGGGCTGACGAAGAGCCTGCCGACCACGGCCGTGCCCTCGGGCCCCTGGCCGCTGTGCGCGGACCACAGGGCGGGGGCCGAGTCGTCGGGAGCGGGCCGGTGCAGCGCGACGTGGCCGACGACCCTCCCCCCGACCACGGCGACCCGGGCGTCCAGCACGCCGGTGCCGGCGAGCCAGCCCGCCGGATCGGCCGGCCAGCGGGTGGGGTAGCCGTCGCGGGCGTGCACCTCGGCCAGCGCCGCCACGCAGGCTTCCAGGTCGGCGGCGGTCCGCGGCCGCAGGATCGGCGACGAGGCGCCGGCTGCGGCAGGCGGCCTCCCGGTGGCGGGGCCGGTCCCGGCCCCTGTTTCGGACTCGGTGTCGTTGCCGGTGTCGCCGGCGGTGTCGGTGTGGGCCTCGGTCACGGACGAAGCCAAGCACGGGCGGGCTGCCGGCGCACCCGGCTTCCCGTGCGCACCGGCCCCGCGGCCGGCAGTGCCGGCGTCCCCCTCCGGCGCCTCCCGTCCCGGCGTCAGCCTTCGGCGCGGTCCTCGTCGGGGAAGGCCACCCGGCGCAACAGCCGCAGCAGCTGGGCGCGTTCGCCTGCGTCCAGTGGTGCCAGCAGGGCGCGGTTGGCCTCGTCCCCGGCGTCGGCGCAGCGGGCCAGCACCTCGCCGCCCCGGTCGGTGAGGGTCACCGCGTTCTTGCGCCGGTCCGTGGGATGCGGGGAGCGGCGCACCAGACCGGCTGCGGCCAGGTCGTCCAGCAGGCCGGTGACGTCCTTGCGGTCGAAGCCGGTGCACCTGCCGAGGTCGGCCTGGGTGACGGGCTGGAGGTCGGCGACGGCTGCCAGAAGGGCGTGGTGGCCGGTGCGCAGCCCCTCGGCGGCGAGCGCCCGGCCGACGAGGTCGCGGCCACGGGCGGCGGTGCGGTTGAGCAGCCAGGTCGGCAGTGCCTGGATGCGGTCGAGTGCCCGGTCGGGTGGGCGGGTGTCGGCGGCCATGGCGGGAGTCTACGAGAAAACCGTTGGACGGCCCAACGAAAAAGGCTATCGTTGGCGCTCCCAACGAATTGGAGGTGGCATGCGCCGCATCAGCCACAGACCGTCCGGGACACCGGGCGACCCCGCCGCCGGGCTCTACGTCGAGGAGGTCGCGGTACCCCGGCCCGCCGCCGACGAGCTCCTGATCCGGGTCGAGGCCGTCGGTGTCAGCCTGCCGATGGTGCGCCGCACCTGGGGCCCCCGGCCGGTGCCGGCGCTGGGCGGGGAGACGGCGGGGGAGGTCGTCGCCCTCGGCGCGGACGTGACGGGGTACCGCGTCGGCGAGCGGGTGACGGGCGTCGTCTTCGGGTCCGCCTACGCGGAGTACGCCCTGCTGCACCGGGCGATGGCCTCCCGGGTCCCGGCGGGCGCCTCGGCCGTCGACGCGGTCGCGCTGGTGCGGGGTGGCGTCGTGGCCCTCGGCGCCCTGGAGAGCGCGGCGCCGCGCCGGGGCGAGTCCGCGCTGCTCACCGCGGCAGCGGCCGGCGTCGGGCACCTGGCGCTGCAACTCGCCCGCTCCCGCGGCCTCTCCCGGGTGGTGGCGGCCGTGAGCGACCCGGCCAAGGCCGGCTTCCTGCGCGGACTCGGCGCCGACGAGGTCGTGGTGTACGGCTCCGGCGAGGAGACCGACCCGGCTGCGACGGACTGGCGCGGGCCCCACGGCGTCGTCCTGGACGGCGTCGGCGGGGAGTTGCTCACACCGCTGGTGGGCGCGCTGGGGCCGGGCGGCCGGCTGGTGGCCTACAGCTCCGGCGGGGGCACGATCGCCGGGGCCGACCTGCTGGCCGGGGGGCGGGCCGCGATCGGTTTCCAGATCGCCCGCATCGCCCTGGAGGAGCCGGAGCGGTACGCGGGCTGGCGCGCGGAGCTGTGGCGGCGCTTCGCAGCCGGGGAGCTGCGGGCGGTGGTCCACGAGGAGGTGCCGCTCGCGGAGGCGGCCCGCGCCCACCGGCTCGTCACCGACCGCGTCAACCGGGGCCGGGTGGTCCTGGTGCCGTGAGGGGCGGCGCGCCGGGGTGGTGCGGGACGCCCGGGCCCAGTGGGCGGGCGGGGGCGGGCGCGGTCTCCCCGCCGGGCATCCGGGTGGGTTCGGGCCCCGGCGTTGGGCCATCCGTACCCGCCTCGCGCCCCGGTCCGGGCGGCGGCGGGAAGGATGGCCGCCAGACGCCGGCGGACGGCGCGCGGTCCCCCGCGACAGGGCGACGGGCCGCGAGGCACGGTCGGGGCGACCCGGCGGGAGGAGCGCGGACGATGGCGGCGAACCGTGGCGAGACCCCGGACGTGCTGGTCGTGGGCGCGGGGCTGGCGGGCCTGGCCTGCGCCCGGGACCTGCTGTCCCAGGGCCTGTCCGTGGAGGTGCTGGAGGCCTCCGACGGGGTGGGCGGGCGGATGCGCACCGACCGGTACGAGGGGTTCCTCATCGACCGCGGCTTCCAGGTCTTCAACACCGCCTACCCGCAGGTCAAACGCCGGCTGACGCTGCGGGACCTGCGGCTGCGGCCGTTCACGCCGGGTGTGCTGGCCCACACCGAACGCGGCGTCTTCCGCTTCGTGGACCCCTCGCGCCGCCCGCGGGAGAGCGGTGACCTGCGTCCCGGCCGGCTCGCCGGCACCCGGGACCTGTTCTGCCTGGCCGCGCTCTGCGGACGCGACATGCTCGCCCCGGCCCGGCTGCTCAAGCGGGGTGCGGACCACACCACCCGCACCGAGCTGGCGGCGGCGGGCATCTCCGACGACCTCGTGGAGTCCTTCTTCCGGCCCTTCCTGTCCGGGGTGTTCCTGGAGGACGAGCTGGAGACCTCGGGCCGCTTCTTCCACCTGGTGTGGCGCTCGATGCTGCGCGGCACTCTCTGCCTTCCGGCCGGGGGCGTCGGTGCCGTACCGGCGCAGCTCGCCGAGGGGCTGCCGGTCCGCCTGGACACCCCGGTGCGCAGGCTCACCGACGACGGCGTACTGCTGGCCGACGGCGGCGAGCGGGCCGCCCGGGCCGTCGTCGTCGCCACCCGGCCCGGGCCTGCCTCGGTCTGGCTGCCCGGTCTCGACGTCCCGCCCTACCGCACGGTGACCACCTACTACCACGTCACCGAGACCCCGCCGTTGCGGGAGCCGACGCTGCTCGTCGACTCCCGCCGCCGCTTCCTCAACACCTGCGTGCTCAGCGAGGTGGTGCCCGGCTACGCGCCCCGCGGCCTGTCACTGGTGGCCACCTCGGTGCTCGGCGAGGACGGCACCGCCCGGGAGGCGGCTCTCCGGTCGGCCCTCGGCGAGGTCTACGGCACCGACACGCTCGGCTGGGACCTGCTGACCACGTGGACGGTGCACGACGCGCTGCCCGTCATGACCCCGCCGCAGCCGCTGAGCCGCACCTCCCGCGTCTCACCCGGCCGTTACGTGTGCGGCGACCACCGCGCGACGGGCTCGGTGCAGGGCGCGCTGGCCTCCGGGACCCGGGCGGCCCGGGAGGTGCTGCGCGACCTGCGGCGGTGAGGTGACGCGGGGCGCGGTGGACGGCCGGTGTCAGTGGCCGGCCCTAGCGTTGCGGCATGGACGAACTCTCCCCGGCTCCAGCCTGGTTGCTGACCGCGATGACGGGCGGTGGCACGGTCGATGCGCTGCCGGCGGCACGGGAGGCGGCGTGTGCGGCACTCACCCCCGCCGAGCACGGCGCCCTGCTCCCGGTGGCCCTGCGCACCCTGACCGGTGCACCCCGCACGGACCGGGACCTCGTCGTCTGGTACACGGCGCCGGCGCGGCTGGTGGCCCGCCAGGTGACGGACATACCGACGCAGCCGTGGTTCGACGCCGCTTCCCTGGCCGAGCTGTTCACGGCGCTGGCGGAGCGCGGCGACCCCAAGGGCCTCTGGTGGGCGGCGGCCGCCCTCGCGCGGAGCGAGGAGCGGGCACCGCAGGCGGTGGCGCCACCCGGCCTGGTACGGGACGCGGGCGTGCTGGTGCGTGCGGCGCTCGCCACCGGTGCTGAGCACCTCGCCCCGGCGTTCGCCGTGGCGGCCGTCGCCGGTGGTGGTGCCGAGGCCGAACTGGTCGGCCGGTTGCGGGACCGCCGCCCCACCGCACAGGGGTGGGAGGAGGCCCTGGCCCTGCTGCTCGCCCTCGGCCCCGCGGAGCGTGCCGTGCTCGCCGAGCAGCGCCGGGCCGCGTTCCGCCACACCCCCTGGCCGCCGCTCCGGGCCCCCGGGCCGCAACCCGGCCGGTGGAGCCACCCGCGGCTGGCGAGGGCCCTGTTGACCGCCGCCGCGGAACGGCTGCGTGCCCTCCACGCCGGGGAGGTGCCCTACGTCTCCGACCGGGCGCTGACCGCGGAGGAAGTGGTGTGGGTGGGGTGGGCCGTGCGCTGCGCGCTGCGGGACGGGCAGCCGTGGGCCGGGGAGCTGCTGGCCTCGGTACTGCCGCGGCTGGTGGTCGCGCCTACGCGGGCCCGTACCGCGCCCTCGCAGAGCGGGGCCGTCGCGCTGGCCCAGGCGGTCGAGGCGCATCCCGGGCCGGAGGCCGTCGCCGCGCTGCGGGAGGCGGTGGACGTGGTGCGCCACGCCGGCCTCGCCAAGAAGCTCGCCGGCACCCTGCGGCGGGCGGAGCGCGCCCTGGGGCACAAGCCTGCCCGCCGGACCGCCGCGACGCCCACCTGACGGAGGGCCGCAGCCCGTCACGGCGGCGCGTCCCCGCGGGCCCGCTCCTGTTCCAGCAGTTCCTCCAGGTCGGAGAGGCGGTCCAGGCCGTGCACGGCGCGGGCGGTGCGCGGGTTGTGGGCCAGGGCGGAGCGGTGCCGGTCCATGAAGGCCCAGTAGCCCGCGGTGTAGGGACAGCCGCGGGGTCCGACGCGTGTCCCGGGGCGGTACGCGCAGCCGCCGCACAGGTCGCTCATGCGGTCGATGTAGGCCCCGCCGGAGGTGTAGGGCTTGGTGGTCATCCGGCCCCCGTCGGCGTACTGGGACATCCCGACGACGTTGGTGAGCATGACCCAGTCGTAGCCGTCGACGAAGCAGCGGTGGAACCAGTCGGTGAGGGCCGCCGGGTCCCAGCCGCGTTGCAGGGCGTAGGAGCCGAGGACCATCAGGCGGGGGATGTGGTGGGTCCACCCGGTGTCGCGGACCTGGGCCAGGACGGTGCGCAGGCAGTGCGCGGTGACGGCGTCGGCGTCCAGTTCCAGCCACCAGTCGGGCAGCGCGCGCCGGTGCCCCAGGGCGTTGCGGTGGCGGTAGTCCTCGCCGAAGTGCCAGTACAGCTGCCACATGTACTCGCGCCAGCCCGCAACCTGACGGATGTAGCCCTCGACGCTGCGCAGCGGGGCCTTCCCCTCGCGCCACGCCTTCTCGGCGCGTTCGACGCACTCGGCGGGGTCGAGCAGGCCGAGGTTGAGGGAGGAGGAGAGGACGCTGTGGCTCATGACGGGGTCGTCGGTGAGCATGGCGTCCTCGTAGGGGCCGAACGCGGGCAGCCGGTGGCTGACGAAGCGCCGCAGGGCGGCCAGCGCCTCGCGGCGGGTGGCGGGCAGGCGGCGGGGGCCGTCCCGGCCGACGAAGGAGACCTCCCCGGCGCGCTCCCAGCGGTCGAGGTCGTGGCGGACCTCGGCGTCGATCTCGTCCTCGCGGGGCCGGTAGGGGGCGGGGGCGTCGAGGGTGCGGGCGTCGCGGGGCGGGGGTTCGCGGTTGTCGTGGTCGTAGTTCCACTGTCCGCCGGCCGGCTGGTCGCCGTCCATGAGGAGGTCGTGGTCGCGGCGCACCCACCGGTAGAAGTCCTCCTGGCGCAGGTGCTCGCCGCCCCGGCCGCCCTTGCCGCGCCCCTTGCCGCCGCCGTGGTCGGCGACCCACCGGCCGAACGCCTCGTGAGGGACGAGGAAGCCCCGCGCGGGCAGCACGGTGACGTTGTCCAGGGACTCGGTGAGGGCGAGGGCGGCGCGGGAGGTGGGGTGGTGGACGGTGGTCGCGCTGCCTCCGACGGCCTTGTGCAGGCCCTCCCGGTAGGTCTCGGCGCGGACGTAGGTGACGCGGTCGCCGAGTTCGGCGGCGCGGTGGCGCATGGCGGAGAGCAGCAGGTGGGCCTTGGCGCGGTGGAAGCGGCGGCGCCGCAGGACGGCGCGGGACTCGATCATCACCAGGGGTGCGTCGCGGTCCGGGGCGCCCTCGCCGCGGGGGCGGGCGAAGTGCGGGCCGAGCTGGTCTCCGAAGAGCCAGTGGGGTCGGGTCACGGGCGGAGGCGTCCTTCCGGTACGGCGAGCGGGGTCACTTGCCGCGGGCCCGGCGGAAGCGGTCCAGGCCGTCGCCGAGGTCCACGACCGGTTCGGGGTAGTCGTACCGTCGGCGTTCGGAGGGCTCCAGCTTCCAGGGCTCGTGGACGGCGGGGCCGGCCAGGTCCGCGAGTTCGGGCACCCAGCGGCGCACGTAGTCGCCGTCGTGGTCGTACTTCTTGGCCTGGACCACGGGGTTGAGGACCCGGTTGGGCCGGGTGTCGGTGCCGGTCCCGGCCATCCACTGCCAGTTCATCTGGTTGTTGGCGATGTCACCGTCGACGAGCAGGTCCAGGAAGTGGCGGGCGCCCACCCGCCAGTCGACGTACAGCGTCTTGGCGAGGAAGCTGCCGGCGAGCAGCCGGCCGCGGTTGTGCATCCAGCCCTCGTGGGCGAGTTGGCGCATCGCCGCGTCCACCACGGGGTAGCCGGTGCGTCCCTCGCGCCAGGCCGCGACCTCGCGCCGGGCGCCCTTCTCGGTGCGCCAGTGGTCGTGGTGGGTGCGGTAGTCCTCCCAGGACGTCTCCGGGCGTGCGGCGAGCACCTGGTGGTGGAAGTCGCGCCAGGCCAGCTGGCGCACGAACGCCTCCGCGCCGGGTCCGCCCTTCTCCCGGGCGCGGTGGACGAGTTCGACCGGGGAGAGGGTGCCGAAGTGCAGGTGCGGGGAGAGGCGGGAGGTGGCGTCCCCGGCCAGGTCGTCGTGGCGCTCGGCGTAATCCTCCATCCCGGAGCGGCGCCACTGGCTGAAGCGGCTGCGGCCGGCGCTCTCCCCGCCCTCGGCCACGTCGGGGGAGACGCCATCGACGTCACGGCGGGCGGGCACCTTCTCCGAGCCCACGCCCTCGGGCACCGGGACGCGCCGGGGGGCTGCCAGGGGGCGGCGCAGCGACTCCTTCTCCCAGCGTCGGAAGTAGGGCGTGAAGACCGCCATGTGGTCGCCGCTGGCCGGCGTCACCTCGCCGGGCGGCACGGCGGTCACCACCGCGTCGTGGACGTCGAGCGTGCAGCCCACTCCCTCCAGTTCCCTGCGCAGCCGCTCCTCGCGCCGGTGGGCGTAGCCGCTGACGCCGCCCGCCAGGTGGACGGCCCTGGCGTCGGTCTCGGTGACGAGGCGGCAGACCTCGGTGACGACGTCGCCGGAGCGGACGACGAGCCGGCCGCCGCGTGTCCGCAGGCCCGCGTCGAGGTCGGTGAGGCAGTCGGCGAGGAAGGCGCGGCGGTTGGGGGAGGCGAAGCCGGTGCCGGTGATGGCCTCGTCGCGGACGAAGAGCGGTACGACGGTGTCGGCGGCGTCCAGCGCGGCGCGCAGCGGCGGGTTGTCGTGCAGGCGGAGGTTGGCGGTGAGGAGGACGACGGAGACGGTCATACGGCAGGTGTTCCCGGGGGGGTGGGGCGGACGGGGCGGGCGGGGTGGTCAGGGGCCGGCCGGCGGTGCGGGACCCGGCGCCGGACGCAGTGTCCCGCCGGTGCGTTCGCTCCGGGCGGCGGCGCGCGCGATGTTGCGGGCCATGCCGCCGAAGACGACGGCGTGGAAAGGCGACACGCTCCACCAGTAGGCCTGGCCGAGCAGCCCGTGCGGGTGGAAGACGGCGCGCTGGCGGTAGCGGGAGCGGCCCGGCCCGTCGTCGTCCACGCGCATCTCCAGCCAGCCCAGGCCCGGCATGCGCATCTCGGCTCGCAGGCGCAGCAGCCGGCCGCGTTCGATCTCCTCGACCCGCCAGAAGTCCAGGGAGTCGCCGGCCCGCAGGCGTTCGGGGTCGCGTCGGCCCCGGCGCAGGCCGACGCCGCCGACGAGCCGGTCCAGCCAGCCGCGCACCGCCCAGGCCAGCGGGAAGGAGTACCAGCCGTGGGAGCCGCCGATGCCCTCGACGACGCGCCACAGGGCCTCGCGGGAGGCGTCCACCGGCAGTTCCCGTTCGTCGGTGTAGAGGCTGCCGCCCGCCCAGTCGGGGTCGGTGGGCAGCGGGTCGCTGGGGGCGCCGGGGGGCGAGGCGGAGGACCAGCGGGTGGTGACCTGTGCCTCCTGCACGCGTCGCAGGGCCAGGGCGATCGCCTCGGTGAGGGGGACGGGCCGGCCGGGCGGGTCGGGCACGTACCGGGCGATGTCGTGTTCGCGGCAGACCACCTCGTGGCGGAGCGACTCCGTCAGCGGCCGGGCGATGGCGGCGGGCACCGGGGTGACCAGTCCGACCCAGTGGCTGGACAGGCCGGGGGTGAGGACGGGCACGGGCACGATGAGGCGGCGGGGCAGGGCGGCCACCTCGGCGTAGCAGCGCATCATGTCGCGGTAGGTGACGATGTCGGGTCCGCCCACGTCGAAGGTGCGGCTGACGTCCTCGGGCAGGGCGGCGGCGCCCACCAGGTAGCGCAGCACGTCCCGGACGCCGATGGGCTGGATGCGGGTGAAGACCCAGCTCGGCGTCACCATCACGGGCAGCCGTTCGGTGAGGTAGCGCAGCATCTCGAAGGAGGCCGAGCCGGAGCCGATGATGACGGCGGCCCGCAGTACCGCGGTGGGCACCCCGGAGTCCAGGAGGATGCGTCCGGTCTCGGCGCGGGAGCGCAGGTGCGGGGAGAGTTCGTGTTCGGGGACCTCGGGCGGGGTGAGGCCGCCGAGGTAGACCAGGCGGCGCAGGCCGGCCTCGCGGGCCTGCTCGGCGAAGGTCCGCGCGGCGAGGCGGTCGGTGGCCTCCCAGTCGCGTCCGGAGCCGATGGCGTGCACCAGGTAGTAGGCGACGTCGGCGCCGCGCAGGGCCTCGCGGACCGAGGGCCCGTCGGTGACGTCGCCCTTGACCACCTCCACCTGGTCGGCCCACGGGTGGTCGCGGAGCTTGCCGGGGGTGCGGGCCAGGCACCGCACCCGGTAGCCGGCCGCCAGCAGTTCGGGGACCAGCCTGCCACCGATGTAGCCGGTGGCGCCGGTCACCAGGCACAGCCGCTCCCGTCCACCGCCCTCGCCGCTCATCACCGTCTCCGTTCCGTGGGGAGGTCTGACGCCTACCCTTCACGTCCTGGGCCACTTCCGCGCGCCGGCGGCCTTCGGGGACGGGGTCGGCCGGGCGATAGGGTGAAACGGTGGCACGTGGCGAGGACAGTGCGACCGGGGACACACCGGGGCCGGACGTCTCGACGGCGTTGGCGGTGCAGTTGCGGCGTGCGGCCGGCGAGGTCGGCCGGGTGGTGCACGCCTTCGCGGCCACACAGGACCTTCATCCCACGGACGTCCAGGCGCTCGCGCTGGTCCTGGACTCCCCCGAGCCCCTGACGCCGGGACGGTTGCGGGAACGGCTGGGGCTGACGCCCGGCGCCGTCACCGCCTGCCTGGACCGGCTGGAGCGCGCCGGTCACCTGCGCCGCGTCCGGGACGCCGAGGACCGCCGGGTGGTCCGGCTGCACTACGAGGGTGGCGCGCGGGCGGTGGCCGCCGACTTCTTCCGTCCGGTGGCCGGGGCGTGCCGTGCCGCACAGGGCGGGTTCGACGAGGCGGAACTGGGCCTCGTGCTGCGGTTCCTGACCGCGGTGAACGAGGAGCTGCGGAAGGTACGGCCACCCGAACGGTGACGTGGCCGGGGATGGCCCGCGGGGCTCCGGGTAGCAGTTGTTTCGATCGTTGAAACAACTGTGCCGGCAGCCGTGGCCGCCGGCCCGCCGCTCCCGGGAGTGAGATGCCCACTCGACACCGCACGGTGCGCCGGCTGCTGCTGCCCGCCGCGCTCCTCCTCGTCTGGCTCGTCGTCGGCGGCACGCTCGGCCCCTTCGCGGGCCGGCTCAGCGAGGTGGCCACCAACGACCAGGCGGCCTTCCTGCCGCGCAGCGCGGAGTCCACCCGGGTGCTGGACGCCCAGGACGAGTTCCAGGAGCGGCGCACGCTGCCCGCCATCCTGGTGTGGACCGCCGGCGGCACCGTGGACCGTGGCCGCCGGCAGGCGGTCCGGCGGGCGGTGGCCGCCCTGGCTGACGACCCGGGGGTGGCGGGCCGGCCCTCCCCCGTGGTGCGCTCGGAGGACCACCGGGCCCTGCAGAGCGTCGTCCCCCTCCGCCCCGACCTCGGCACCCGGCTGCCGGACACCGTGGACCGGCTGCGCGGCGACGCCGCGGTGCCCGGGACCCGGGTGGAGGTGGCCGGGCCGGCCGCGAGCCAGGCCGACCTCGGCCGCGCGTTCAAGGGCATCGACGGCGTGCTGCTGGTCGTCGCGCTGGTCACCGTGCTGGTCATCCTGCTGCTGGTCTACCGCAGCGTCCTGCTCCCGGTGGTGGTGATCCTGGGGGCGGTGTTCGCGCTGGGGCTGGCGTGCGCGGTCGTCTACGCGCTGGCACGGCACGACGTGGTGCGGGTCGACGGCCAGGTGCAGGGCATCCTCTCGATCCTGGTGATCGGTGCGGCCACCGACTACGCCCTGCTGCTGACGGCTCGCTACCGGGAGGAGCTGGCGGAGCACACCGACCGCATCGCGGCGATGCGGTCGGCGCTGCGGCGCTCCTGGCAGGCCGTCACCGCCAGCGGTGCCACGGTGGCGCTGGGCCTGCTGGCGCTGCTGCTGAGCGACCTCACCAACAACCGGGCCCTCGGTCCCGTCGGCGCCATCGGCATCGTGTGCGCCCTGCTCAGCGCCCTCACCTTCCTGCCCGCGGTGCTCGTGCTGCTGGGGCGCGCCGCGTACTGGCCGAGGCGTCCCGGTCCCGGCGCGCGGCGGGGCGGCCCCGGTGTGTGGTCGCGGGTGGCGGCCTTCGTCGACCGCTTCCCGCGCCGGGTGTGGGGCGCGACGCTGGTGGTGCTCCTGGTGTGTGCGGGCTTCGCCTCGACCTTCGTCTCCCGGGGCGTGCCGCTGGATCAGCTCTTCGTCGGCGAGGCGCGGTCCGTGACGGCCCAGCACGTCCTCGCCGAGCACTTCCCCGGCGGCTCCGGCAACCCCGCGGTGGTCATCTGCGACGCCGACCGCGCCGAGGCCGTGCTGCATGCCGTCCGCGGCACCCACGGGGTGAGCGGGGCCGCTCCCGTGACCGCCTCCGGGCGGCCGGGTGGCGGGCCGCCGAAGGTGGTCGACGGGCGGGTGCGGATCGACGCGACCCTGTCCGACCCCTCCGACAGCGACGCCGCGAAGGACACCGTCACGCGGGTGCGGGCCGCGGTCGGGCGGGTGCCGGGGGCCGGCGCCCTGGTGGGCGGATACACCGCGCAGCAGTACGACACCCAGACCACCGCCGAACGCGACCGCGCGGTGATCGTGCCGGTCGTGCTCCTGGTCATCCTCGTGATCCTGGTGTTCCTGCTGCGCTGCCTGGTCGCGCCGGTGCTGCTGGTGGCGACGGTGGCACTGAGCTTCTTCGCCACCCTGGGAGTCGCCGCGCTCGTCTTCCGGCACCTGCTGGGCTTCGAGGCCAGCGACCCCTCGGTGCCCCTGTACGGCTTCGTCTTCCTCGTCGCGCTGGGCGTGGACTACAACATCTTCCTGGCCACCCGTGTCCGCGAGGAGACCGCCCGGGTCGGCCCCCGCCAGGGCGTGACGCGGGGGCTCACCGCCACCGGCGGCGTCATCACCTCCGCGGGCGTGGTCCTCGCCGCGACCTTCGCGGCCCTCTCGGTCATCCCCCTCGCCTTCATGGTGCAGATCGCCTTCATCGTGGCCTTCGGCGTGCTGCTGGACACGCTGGTGGTGCGCTCCCTGCTCGTCCCGGCGCTGCTGCGGGACCTGGGCCGGGCCGCCTGGTGGCCCGGGAGGCTGGGACGCGGGGAGCCGGAGCGGGCGGCCGGCGGCGGGTGAGGCGGGCCGGGGCGCGCCTCACCGGGGCGCGCGGGGTCCTCCGTTCGGCGGTCCTGCGGCCGCTGCTCGCCCGGTTGGCCTCCCCCGAGCGGGTGCCTGCCGGACGCGGCTGCGGGCGGTGGGGGCGGTGGCACTGGTGGAGTGAGGAGGTACGGGTCCGGCCCGGTGGGCGCCCACCGCGTCCCGGCGGGCCCCCGGCGGCGGAAGCGCGGTCGGCGGCCCCGGGCCGACGGACCTTCCAGGAGAGGAACCGCCATGTGCCGCACCGGAGGGGAACCGCCGCCCCGCGCCGCCACGGGCCCCGGGCACGACGCGCCCCCGAAGGGCCCGGCCCTCGCCGGCGGGCTCCTGGACGCCCTGGTACCGCCCGGCGGGACGGACGGGGCCCCGGGCGCGGCCCGGGCGCCCGGCGGCGGTGCCTTCGAGCACCTGGACGCGGCGGCCGTCGACACGGACGTGCCGGCCGCCGTCGGCACCGCCCTGGCGGAGGTGCTCCGCGACCGGCTGGCGGAGGCGGCCCGGCTGGACGAGGCGTTCGCCGAGGACCTCGCGACCCGCACCGCCCGGTTCACCGCCGGCGGCAAGCGGATGCGCTCCGGCTTCCTGTGGTGGGGCCTGCGCGCCTGCACGGCACCGGACGCCGCGGGCACCCGCACCGCGCTGCGGGTGGCGGCCGGCCTCGAACTCCTGCAGACCTGCGCGCTCGTCCACGACGACGTGATGGACGACTCGCCGCTGCGGCGGGGCGCACCCGCCCTGCACGTGGCGCTCGCCGACCGGTACGCGGGGGCGGTGCCCCGGCCGCGGGCGGCGGCGCTGGGCCGGGCCGCCGCCGTCCTCGCCGGGGACCTCGCCCTCGCCTGGGCAGACGACACCGTGGCCGAGGCGCTGGCGGGCCCGGACCTCGCCCCGGGCGTGCCGGCGGCCGTCGGCGCGGTGTGGCGGGCGATGCGCACCGAGATGGTGGCGGGACAGTACCTGGACCTGCACGGCCAGGTGGCCGGGGAGCGGACGCCGGCCCGGGCGCTGCGCACCGCCTACCTCAAGAGCGCCTCGTACTCCGTGGAGCGCCCGCTGGCCCTGGGGGCGGCGCTGGCCGGGGCGGACGAGCGCACCACCCGGGAGCTGTGCGCGGCGGGTTCGGCCGCCGGCATCGCCTTCCAGCTCCGCGACGACCTCGCCGGTGTCTTCGGCGACCCGGCGCACACCGGCAAGCGGGCCGGTGAGGACGTCCGCGCCGGCAAGGCGACCTCGCTGGTGGCCACGGCCCGCGCCCTGGCCCGGGAGCAGGGGCGGCAGGACACGCTCGCGGTGCTGGACCGGCGGCTCGGCGACCCGGACCTGTCCGACACCGAACTCGACCGGGTGCGGGAGGTGCTGGCGCGGGGCGGCGCCCGGGACGCGGTGGAGTCGGCGGTGGCGGACCTGGTGGCGCGGAGCCTGGCCGCCCTGGACCGGGCGGACGTCGACGCCCGGGCCCGGGAGCGGCTGCGCGCGATGGTGCACGCCGCGGCCGGAACGGCCGGGCCGGCCGCGGCCGGCGGGGCGGGCCCCCGATGAGGACGGTCGGCGGACGCACCGACCACGTCGTGGTCGTCGGGGCCGGCCTCGCCGGGTTGTCGGCCGCCCTGCACCTGCTGGGCGCGGGCCGGCGCGTGACACTCGTGGAGCGGGACGGCGGGTCCGGCGGCCGGGCCGGCCGGCTGGCACACGGCGGCTACCTCATGGACACCGGGCCGACCGTGCTGACCATGCCGGGCCTGGTCGAGGAGGCGTTCGCCGCGGTCGGGGAACGCCTTGACGACCGGCTGGACCTGATCGGGCTGCACCCGGCCTACCGGGCCAGGTTCGCGGGCGGCGACCACCTGGACGTCCACACCCGCCCCGAGGCGATGGAGGCGGAGGTGCGCCGGTTCGCCGGGGACCGGGAGGCGCTGGGCTACCGGCGGCTGCGGGCCTGGCTGGAACGGCTGTACGCGGTGCAGATGCGCAGCTTCATCGACGTCAACTTCGACAACCCGTGGCAGCTGCTCCAGCCGGACCTGGCGCGGCTGGCGGCGCTCGGCGGCTTCGCCCGGCTGGACGCGCGGGTGGGGCGGTTCCTGCGGGACGAGCGGCTGCGCCGGGTCTTCACCTTCCAGTCGCTCTACGCGGGGGTCCCGCCGGCCCGGGCGCTCGCCGCCTACGCCGTCATCGCCTACATGGACACCGTGGCCGGGGTGTACTTCCCGCGCGGCGGCATGCACGCCCTGCCGCAGGCGATGGCCGCGGCGGCGGCCCGGGCCGGCGCGGAGTTCCGCTACCACCACGAGGTGACGGGGCTGGAGCGGCGCGGGGAGCGGATCACCGCGGTCCTCACCGGCCCCGGGCGGGTGGCCTGCGACGCGGTGGTGCTCACCTGCGACCTGCCGGTCAGCTACCGGCTGCTGGGCGGGGCGCCGCGCCGGCCGGTGCGGTTGCGGCACTCGCCGTCGGCGGTGGTGCTGCACCTGGGCACCACCCGGACCTGGCCGCAGCTGGCCCACCACACGATCTCCTTCGGCGCGTCCTGGCGGGGCACCTTCCGCGAACTGACGCGCACCGGGCGGCTGATGAGTGACCCTTCGCTGCTGATCACCCGTCCCACCACGCACGATGCCGGCCTCGCGCCGCCCGGCCGCCACCTGCACTACGTCCTGGCTCCCTGCCCCAACACCGAGATCGGGCCGGGGCTGCGCGACTGGCAGGAGCTGGCGCCCGGCTACCGGGACGCGCTGCTGCGAGAGCTGGAGGGCCGTGGTCTGGCGGGGCTGGGGGCGGCGATCGAGGCGGAGTGCCTGGTGACACCGGTGGACTGGGCCGCGCAGGGGCACGCCGCGGGCACCCCGTTCTCGGCGGCGCACACCTTCGCGCAGACCGGCCCGTTCCGGCCCCGCAACCTGCCGCGGGGTGTCGCCAACGCGGTGCTCGCCGGGTGCGGCACCACCCCGGGCGTGGGGGTGCCCACGGTGCTGCTCTCGGGGAAGCTGGCCGCCGCCCGCGTCACCGGGCCCCGCCCCGCGCGCCCCGCCGTGGCCCTCCCGCGCCCCACCGTCCCGTCCCTGCCCCGGAAGGCCAGCGACGTTTGAACACCACCACGGACTTCAGGAGGCGGTCGGCCCCCACCGCGCCGCTGCCCACCGCCGTCCCCCCGGTGCCACCGCCGCCGCAGCCGGGGGCCGCGGCGGCGCGCGAGCTGGACGCGGCCGGCGTCACCGACCCCGGGCTGCGCGCCGCGTACGCGAGGTGCCGCGCCCTCAACGCCCGCCACGGCAGGACGTACTTCCTCGCCACCCGGCTGCTGCCGGCGGCGCGGCGGCCCGCCGTCCACGCCCTGTACGGCTTCGCGCGCTGGGCCGACGACATCGTCGACGACATGGCGGGCGGTGCCCGTCCCGCCGAGCGGGCGGCGGCGCTGACGGAGCTGGAGCGGCGGCTGCTGGCCGGGCTGGTGGCCCGCTCCTCGCCGGAACCGGTGGTGCGGGCCCTGGCCGACACCGCGGCCCGGTACGCCATCGACCACCGCCACTTCACCGACTTCATGGCGTCGATGCGCAGCGACCTGGTGGTCACCGACTACCCGACCTACCGGGACCTGTACGGCTACATGCACGGCTCGGCCGCGGTCATCGGGCTGCAGATGCTGCCGGTGCTGGGCACGGTCGTCCCCCGGGAGCGGGCCGCGCCGCACGCCGCGGCGCTCGGGGTGGCCTTCCAGCTCACCAACTTCCTGCGGGACGTGGGCGAGGACCTGGACCGCGGCCGGGTCTACCTGCCGGCCGACCTGCTCGCGGCGCACGGCGTGGACCGGGCGCTGCTGCGCTGGAGCCGCGACACCGGCCGGCGCGACCACCGGATCACGCGGGCGCTGCGGGCCGCGGCCGAGCTGACCCTCGGGGTGTACCGCGAGGCGGCGCCGGGCCTGCCGATGCTGGACCCGGTGGCGCGGCCCTGCATCCGTACCGCGTACGTCCTCTACGGCGGCATCCTCGACGCGGTCGCCGCCGACGGCTACGCGGTGCTGCACCGGCGCGCGGTGGTGCCGCGGCGGCGGCGGGCCGCGGTGGCGCTCGACGGGCTCGGCCGGGTGCTGGCGGCGCGGGTGCGGTGTGCGGCGCGCACAGGAGCCGCGGCCGGGCCGGCGGCCGTGGCCGGGGAGCAGCGGGAGGAGCGAAAGTGACACGGCGGCAGGACGAGGCGGCGGGACGGCGGGCGGGAGCGGCCGGGCGGGCGGGCCGGTACCCGTTGCGGCTGCGGCGGGACCCGGTGGCGTGGGCGGCGCAGCGGCCGACCTGGCGGGAGGCCAGGCCGTCGCTGATCGCGCAGGCGCTCAAGCGGGCGCAGGCGCGGCCCGGTGGCAACTGGTACGTGCTGGGCGCCTCCCGTCAGGTGCCGCCGGACGGGAGGCGTCCGTTCGGGCGGACGGTGGCCGGGGTGGAGGTGGTGGCCTGGCGCAACGCAGCCGGGCGGCTGGTGGCGGGGCCCGGGGCCTGCCCGCACCTGGGGGCGCCGCTGCGGGAGAGCCCGGTGCGCTGCGGGACGCTGGTGTGCCGGTGGCACGGGCTGGCGCTGGGGGGCGGCGCGTACACCGGCTGGGAGCCGTTCCCGGCGTACGACGACGGGCTCCTGGTGTGGGTGCGGCTGGACGCGGTGGGCGGTGAGGAGCCGACCGCGTGCCCGGTGCTGCCGGTGCGTCCGCCGGCCGCCGCCTCGCTGGCCGCGGTGTGGTCGGGGGTGGGGGTCTGCGAGCCGGAGGACGTGGTCGCCAACCGCCTGGACCCGTGGCACGGCGCGTGGTTCCACCCGTACTCGTTCGTGGACCTCACGGTGGTGAGCGCGCCCGAGGCGGCGGACGGGGCGGGTGGCGCGGCGGCCTCGTGCGACGCCTTCGTCCTCGACGTCTCCTTCAAGGTCGCCGGGCGGGCGGTGGTCCCGGTGCGGGCGGAGTTCACCGCGCCCGAGCCGCGGACGGTCGTCATGCACATCACGGCGGGTGAGGGCGTCGGCTCGGTCGTGGAGACGCACGCCACGCCACTGTCCCCGGACGCGGCGGGCCGCCCCCGGACGGCCGTGGTGGAGGCGGTGGTGGCCTGCTCGGACCGGCGCGGTTTCGCCGTGGCCCGCGCGGCGGCCCCGGCGCTGCGGCCGCTGGTGCGTGCGGCGGCGGGCCGGTTGTGGCGCGACGACCTGGCGTACGCCGAACGCCGCTGGCAGCTGCGGGCCTCGGGCCGCTTCCCCGGCTGAGGGGCTCCGGGTGGACGCAGGCTCCCGCTCCCGTCCACCCGGGGCCCCTCATTCCCGGGCCAGGCGGGCCAGTGCCCGCAGCGGCGCCGAGCGGCCCCGGTCCGGCACCGTCCACAGGGTCTGGCCGCGCACCCCCCACCGTTCCAGCAGGGCGTTGGCGGCGAGGAAGCCGCTGGTGGCGGCGCGTTCCATGAGGGCGACGGGCAGGCCGGTGCGGACCTGGTCGCCGGCGACGACCAGCGCCGGGTCGGGGGTGGTGACGGTGGGGCGGTCGGGGTAGCCGCCGACCGGGAAGTGCGGGCAGTCGGCGCGCCACTCGTGGCGGGCGTCGAGTACCCGGGCGTCCCGGCACTCGGGGTAGACGCGGTGGAGCTGGGTGAGGAGTTCGGCCTGTACCGCGGCCCGGTCGGCGGCGGGGTCCACGGCGTAGGCGTGCAGTTCCAGCACGGCGCCTTTGGTGCGCGCCGCCCAGCGGGCCGCCTCGCCCTCCCAGGCGGACAGGACGCTGACGTTGTCCAGCGGGCCGAAGCCGCCGGTCCCCAGGAAGCCGGGCCGTCCGGCGGCGACGGGCCGGTCCAGCCACAGGCGGGAGACGAGGAAGGGCGGGGCGGTCCGCAGCCGGGCCACCCGTGAGCGCCAGGCGGTGTCGGCCAGGTCGGGTGAGCGGGCCACGACCGTGCGCAGTCCCGCGGTGTCCAGGGCGAGGACGACCGCGTCGTGGTGGCCGGCGGTGCCCTCGGCTTCGACCGTCATGCCGCCGCCCGGCGCGGGAGCGACGCGGTCCACGGCCGTCCCCGTCCGCAGTTCGGTGCCGTGCGAGCGCAGGTAGCGGCCGAGCGGCTGCCACAGGGCCTGCGGGTAGGGCTCGTCGGGCACGTCGAAGAGGAGGCCCTCCGCGGAGCCCAGGAAGTAGATGTGGAACATCAGGGCCAGCTCGGCGGCGGAGAGTTCGGCCGGGTCGACGAAGAAGCTGCGGGAGAACACCTCGAAGGCGAGGTGGCGGGCGGCCCGGGGGAAGCGGATGCGCTCCAGGAAGTCGGTGGCGCTGACCTCGTCGAGCTGCCGGTGGATCTGCGGCACCCGCACGTCGAGCAGGGGCAGTGCGGCCCGCGGGTCCATGCCCAGCAGGTCGCGGGCGCCGAAGCTGGGGCTGAGGGCGACGAAGCCGGCGGCGCTGAGCGGCGGGGTGCGCGGGACGCGGGCGAAGGAGTCCTGTCCGCCGCCGCTGTGGCGCAGCGGGTAGTCGGCGAGCGGGGTGAGGCTGCGCAGGGCGGGGTCGACGCGGCGCAGCAGGCCGCGGAGGTTGTAGTACTGGCGGAAGAAGGCGTGGAAGCCGCGGCTCATGGTGGCGGCGGAGCCGTCGGCGAGCCGGGTGGCCCACCCGGCCAGCCGGCCGCCGAGCTGCTCCTCGCGCTCGAACAGCGTGACCCGTACGCCGCGTTCGGCCAGGCAGGTGGCGGCGGCCAGGCCCGCGATGCCGCCGCCGACGACGGCCACGGCTGGCGGGTCGGCGCCCTCGAAGCGGGGGCGGCCGGGGGCGGGGTGCAGGACGCGGGCGCGGCGGTCACGGCCGTGGCGGGGCGCTGCGGGACGGGGGACGCCCGCCCTCACACCGTCTCCCCGGGGCGGGGCGTGCGGGCGAGGAGGGTGTGCAGGACGCCGGTGGGCCAGCCCGGCATCGGCAGGGCCCGGACCCCGGTGAAGCCGGCGCACCGCAGCCGGCCGCGGAGGGTGCCGACGGTGTCGAAGTCGACGACGGAGCGCCGCAGATGGCGGTAGAGGTCGCGGTCGCCGGCGAGGGTGCCCGCCGGCTGGACGACGGCGCGGCACACCGCGGCCCACACCGCCCGGTGGGCCCGGCTGCCGCTGAGGGTGTACTCGTGGACGGCGAGCCGGCCGCCGGGGGCCAGCAGGTCGCGGACCTGGGCCAGGACGTGGTCGGGGTCGGTGACGTTGCGCAGCAGGTAGGCGGCGAACACGGCGTCGAAGGGGCCGGTGACGCCTGCTTCGGCGAGTGCTTCGGCGGGGGCCTGGCGGAAGGTGACCCGGTCGGGCCAGTCCTTGGCGGCGGCCCGTGCCAGCATCCCTGCGGAGGCGTCCACGGCGACGATCTCCGCCGCGGGGGCCGTGGCGAGCAGCGCGGCGGTGGAGGCGCCCGTTCCGCAGCCGAGGTCGAGCACCCGCAGGCCCGCCCCGCCGCCGGGCAGTTGCAGGCGGCGGGCGGAGCGCCGCAGGTGGGCGTGGTAGCCGGGGTTGAGGGCCACCAGCCGGTCGTAGCTGTCGGCGCCGCGGTCGAAGGCCGCGGCGAGGTCGTGGTCGCGCAGGAGCGTCGTCGTCATCGGTCACTTCCGGGTGGGGTGAGGGCCGCGGGCGGGCGGTGGGCCGGCGGGGGTGGCGCGGGCGCCGGGTGGGGCGGTGGCGGGGGCGGTGTCCGGCGGCGCAGCCAGGGCAGTTCGAGGGTGGTGCGCAGCATGGGCGCCACCGGGGTGCGCAGGCCGATGCGGAGGTCCTCGACGGGCCGGCTCTCCCCGTCGAGGAAGCGCAGCACCTGCTCGGTGGGGACCCGGTCGAAGAGGTCGCAGAAGAAGGCGGCCCCGTCCACCCTGCCCCGGTCCAGGGCGCGCAGCAGGACGGCGTCCATGGCGCGGGAGCGGGCGCGGTGGGGTGGCGGCGGATGGGGGGTGCGGCCGTGGTGGAGGAGGGCGGCGACGGCGCGCGACTGGCGCTGGACGGCGGCGAAGGTGTAGCCGGTGGCGGGCCGGGTGGCGCCGCCGGCGGTGCCGATGCGGAAGACGCGGGGGGCGGGGTTGCGGGGGAAGCGGGCGTCGGTCATCGGGATGACGCCGCCCTCGACGTGGCGGACCTCGTAGCCGCCCAGCCCCAGCACCCGGTGGAGGTGGTGGCGCAGGGCCGCGTCGTAGCCGGCGCCGGTCAGGGTGGTGGGGCCGAACTCGGTGTACTCCACGAGGGCTTCGCGGGTGTTGAGCGGCAGGACGTAGGCGAAGGACAGGCCGTGGGCGGGTTGCGGGGTGCGGAAGTCCATCAGGTCGGCGGTCCCGGGGTCGAAGGCCGGGTGCCGGGTGCGGACGAACCAGCCGCGGAAGTGCTGGAGGAGGGTGGTGCGGGCAGGCGGCAGGGTGGGTGGCGGGCGGGAGTCGAAGACCCAGCGGGCCCGGAGGGTGACGGGGCGTCCGCCGGCGTCGGTGCCGTGGACCTCGGCGTGTTCGCGGTGGCCGAGGACCGTCTCGACGGTGGCGGTCGTCCGCCGGAAGCCGGGGGTGCCCTCGATGCGAGCGGACACCTGCGCGGCGAAGTCGGTGGAGCGCAGCATCTTGTAGCGCAGGCCCGACGGTCGTCCCTCGACGGCGCGGCCGTCGGGACGGCGCAGCCGCAGCCGCTCCCAGGAGGCGGCCAGCACCGTGTCCCAGGGGCCGCCGGGCGCCTCCCAGTAGCACCAGGTGCGCTCCGGTGGGCGCAGCGGGCCGGGTGGCGCGTCGAGGAGGGCGACGGTGGGGCGCGGCAGCCCGGGGGGCGGGGCGGCGAGGTGGTGGGCGAGGGAGAGGCCGGCGGCGCCCGCGCCGACGATGACCACGTCCACGTCGCCGCGGGCGGTCCCGCGGGGGGTTCTGCGCACGTCGCGCACGGGCGGCTCCCTCGTCACGGCTGCGCCCCGCCGTCCGCGCGGCCCCGCCGCACCGGGGGTGGGGCCGGGGCGGGGCTGCTGCGGAGGGCGCGGGGCGGGCGCCGGTCCGGCGGCACGGGGGCGCGCCGGGTCCTCGGCCGCTCCAGCATCGCCTACCGCGGCGGCCGGTGACGGCAGGCGCCTGCGGGCCGGCCGCGTGTCGGGCGGACGCTGGGCCGGGCGGGTGCTGCGCGGGGCGGGTGCCGGAGGTGGCCGGTGCCCGGTTCGGCGGCGGGTGCGGGAGCCCCGGCCCGCGGCAGGCCCGGGGCCCGGGTCAGCGACGGTCGCGGGGGTGGACCCGGCGCCGGACGGGGGTTACGGGGCCGGTGTCGCTCTCGAAGAGTTCGGGGCTGCGGGCCCGGATGGTCTGGATGTCGTCGAAGACGCCCTGGAGGTGGGCGCGGAGGGTCTCCTCGGCGCGCGGGGCGTCCCGGTCGGCGAGGGCGTCGACGACCGCGGTGTGCTCGCCGGTCAGGTCCCGCAGCCGCTGCGGCAGCGGCAGGCTCAGCCGCCGGGCCCGGTCCAGGTGCGCCTTGGCGGTGGTGACGGTCCGCCACAGGGTGCGGTGGCCGCTGGCCTCCATGAGGGTGCGGTGGAACTCCTCGTCGAGTTCCCAGAACGCCTGGGCGTCGTCGTCGGCGCAGGCCGCGCGCTGCCGGGCGAGGTTGTCGCGGAGCGCGGCCAGGGCCGCGTCGTCGGCGCGCTCGACGGCCACCCGCAACGCGGCGACCTCGATGGCCTCGCGCACGAACTGGGACTCCAGGACGGCGGGGACGCTGATCCGGGAGACGAAGGAGCCGAGCTTGGGGAAGACCTCCACCAGCCCTTCCTCCGCCAGCAGTATCAGCGCCTCGCGCACCGGGGTGCGGCTGACGTCGAGGGCGGCGGCGAGTTCGTTCTCCGAGAGCGGGCTGCCCGGCGGCAGGCGCAGCGAGGTGATGCGGGCGCGCAGCTCGGTGTGGACGCGGGCGCGTCCGGACTGCCGGGGGGCGCCGGGTCCTGCGGGGTCGGCGCCGGGAGCGGGACCGTCGTCGCGACCCTGCGGCCGGCCGTCGTTCGTGGGCATGGGCACATCGTCTCACGCACCTCTGTTCACTTCCATACAAGGCTTGTATGGTAGCCGCGCCGTCATCAGGAAGGTGCGTGACCAATGAAGATCACCACGCCGACGGGGGCCGCCGCACCGGCCGCCGGCTCCCCGGGCGCCCCGCCGTCCGCCCCCGTCGACACCCCACGTCCCCGCGGCAGGGGGCGCAACGTCCGCTGGACCATCGCCGGCCTGTGCTTCTCCGGCCTGGTCGTCAACTACCTGGACCGTTCCGCCCTGGGCGTGGCGCTGCCCACCATGGCGAAGGACCTCCACATCAGCCAGAGCACCCAGGGTCTGGTGCTCAGCTCCTTCTTCGTGACGTACGCCCTGTGCCAGCTCCCCTCCGGGTGGCTGCTGGACAAGCTCGGGGTCAAGCCCGTCTTCGCCCTCGGCGCCCTGTGGTGGTCGCTGGCGACGGCGAGCATGGCGCTGGTGCGCGGTGTGGGTTCGCTGGTGACCACCCGCCTGCTGATGGGCGTCGGCGAGGCGTCCGGGTACCCGGCGCCCGCCAAGGCTGTCTCGCGCTGGTTCCCGGCCCGGGAGCGCACCCTGGCCAACAGCGTCTGGGACAACGGCTCCCGGGTGGGCACCGCGCTCGCCCTGCCGCTGATCACCGTGCTGGTGGCGTGGCTGCACTGGCGCGCGGCCTTCGCCATCATCGGCCTGGCCGGGCTGGTGTGGCTGGCGGCCTGGCTGAAGTGGTACCGCGAGCCGGAGGACCACCCGAAGCTGACCGAGGAGGAGCGCCGCTACATAGCGCAGGGCGGCGCCCGGCTGGAGTCCGCGGACGGTGCCCCGGCCGCGGCGACGAGCGGCCCGGCGCAGCCCGCAGACCTGCGGTGGCGTGACCTGTTCCGCTACCGGACGGTGTGGGGCATGATGATCGGCTTCTTCTGCCTCAACTACGTCATCTACTTCTTCATCACCTGGTTCCCCAGCTACCTCGTCGACGAGCGCGGCTTCGACCTGCTCCAACTCGGCTTCTTCGGCACCGTCCCCGGGCTGGTCGCCATCCTCGGCAGCCTCGCGGGCGGCTGGAGTGCGGACCGGCTGCTGCGCCGCGGCTGGTCCCTGACGAAGGTCCGCAAGACCTGCCTGGTCAGCGGCACCCTGGGGTCCTCCGTCATCGCCTTCGCCGTCATCGTCCCCACCGCCTGGGGCGCGCTGACCCTGCTGTCGGTCAGCTACGCGACGCTGACGTTCTCCACCGCCAGCGTGGCCTCCCTGCCCGCGGACGTCGCCCCCACCCCCGGCCACGTCGCCTCCCTCAGCGGCATCCAGAACTTCGCCTCCAACGTGGCGGGTGTCCTCGGCCCCATCGTCACCGGCCTGCTGCTGACCGCGTCCGGCGGCTCCTACCTGGTCCCGCTAGTGCTCTCCGGCGGCCTCTCGGTGGTCGGCGCCCTCACCTACGCCTTCGTCGTCCGCCGCGTGGAGCCGCTCGCCCCGCCGGCCGCGACCGCCTGAGGCGACCCGCACGCCACACCCGCTCGACCGCTTCACCCGCACCAGAAGGAGCCCCCCGTGCCCTCCGCCGAACCCGTCCGACCTGTCCGACCGGCCGTCGCGACACCCGCCCACCAGCGGGCCGCCGTCCTCCACGGACCGCGCGACCTGCGCGTCTCGGACCGTCCCGTACCCGTACCCGGTCCCGGACAGGTGCTGGTGCGGGTCGCTGCCGTCGGGCTGTGCGGCTCGGACCTGCACTACTACGCGGACGGCAGGAACGGGCCCAACGTCCTGCGGCAGCCGACCGTCCTGGGCCACGAGGCGAGCGGCGTCGTCCTGGCGACCGGTCCTGGCGCCGACCGCCACGCCCTCGGCACGCCCGTGGCCGTCGAGCCCGCCCACCCCTGCGGGCGGTGTGCCGCCTGCCGGTCCGGCCGCTACCACCAGTGCCCCCGCGGCACCTGCTTCGGCTCCCCGCCCACCGACGGCGCGCTGAGCGAACGGGTACTGGTCCCCGAGGACTTCGTCCACCCGCTGCCCGAGGGGCTCGCGGTGCGCGAGGGCGCGCTGGTGGAGCCGCTCGCCGTGGCGGTGCACGCGGTGCGGCGGGCCGGCGTCACCGTCGGCGACCGGGTGCTGGTGACCGGCGCCGGGCCGATCGGGCTGCTGGTGCTCCAGGTCGCGCTGGCCGCGGGCGCCGCGGCGGTGGAGGTCAGCGACGTCTCGGCGGCCCGGTTGCGGTGCGCCGCGGGGCTGGGCGCGAGCGCCGTCCACGACGCCGCGGAACTGCCGCCCGGCCCCGCCGCGACGCTCGCCGATCCCGCGGGCTTCGACGTGGCCCTGGACTGCTCGGGCAACGCCACCGCCCTGGCGGCGGGGCTGACCCGGCTGCGCCCCGGCGGCACCGCGGTCGTGGTCGGCAACCCCACCTCCGACACCACCGCCCTGCCGCTGGCCTGGGCGCAGCGCCAGGAGATCACCCTGACCACGGCCTTCCGCTACAGCGCGGGCGACTTCCCGGCTGCCGTGGCGCTGGCCGCCTCGGGCCGGGTCCGCCTGGCCGAACTGGTCACCGCCACCTTCCCGTTGGAGCAGGCTCCGCAGGCGCTGGAGACCGCGCTGACCGACCGCGACCAGCTCAAGGTCCTCGTCGTCCCCGGCCGGTCCCCCGCCGCCGGTGCCGCCACCACCGCGAAGGAGGCCCGCTCGTGACCGAACCGGCCACCGCCCCCCGCCTGTCCCGCGCGCACCTGCCGGTCCCCGGCATCCGCCGGCCCGCCGCCGTGCCCGAGCAGGGCATCGTCCACCTGGGCCTGGGCAACTTCCACCGCGCCCACCAGGCGGTGCTGACCGCCGAGGCGCTGCAGCACGAGCCCGGGCCCTGGGGCATCACCGGTGTCGCCACCAGCCGCCGCGCGCACGCCCGCCCGGTGATCGCCGAGATGGCCGCCCAGGACGGCCTCTACACGGTCCTGACCCTGGCCGGCGGCGGATCGGTCGCCGCCGAGGTGCCGGGTGTCCACGGGCCCGGGCTCTCCGCCCGCGAGCAGGGCGCCGAGGTGGTGGCCGCCCTCGGCTCCGCCACCACCCGCATCGTGACCCTGACCGTGACGGAGAAGGGCTACCGGTCCGGGCCCGGCGGGGCGCTGGACACCGACGACCCCGAGGTGGCCGCCGACCTGGCGGGCGTGGGCCCGCCGCGCACCACGCCGGGCCTGCTGGTGCGCGGCCTCCAGCAGCGGGTGCGCAGCCACGCCGCACCCCTCACCCTGCTCTCCTGCGACAACCTCAGCGACAACGGTGCCCAGCTGGCCCGGCTGCTGCGGGAGTTCACCGAAGGGCTGCCGGCCGCCGAGCGCGAGGAGCTGCTGCCGTACCTCTCCCGGGCCGTCGCCACGCCCGGCAGCATGGTGGACCGCATCGTGCCGGCCACCACCGAGGACCACCGGGACCTGGTGGCCCGCTGCTTCGGACTGCGCGACACGGTGCCGGTGCCGGCCGAGCCCTACCGGCTGTGGGTGGTGCAGGACGAGTTCGCCGCGGGCCGGCCCGCCTGGGAGCGGGCTGCGGGCGCGGTGCTGGCCGCTTCGCACGAGGAGGTCAGCGCCTACGAGTTGATGAAGCTGCGGCTGCTCAACGGCGCCCACTCGCTCCTGGCCTACCTGGGCCTGCTCGGCGGCCACGCGCTGATGGCCGACGCGGCCTCCGATCCGGCGCTGCACGCCGTGGTGCGCCACGCCATGCTCCAAGAGATCCTGCCGACGCTCACCCCGCCGCCCGGCGTCGACGGGCCCGGCTACGTCGAGGAGTTGCTGACCCGCTTCACCAACCGGGCGCTGGGCCACCGCACCGCGCAGGTCGCCGCCGACGGCTCGCTCAAGATCCCGGTGCGGTGGCCGGCCGTCCTCGCGCACGGTCTGCGCGCCGGGGACTGCCCGCCGGTGGTGGCGCTCGGCCTGGCCGCGTACCTGCACGTGGTCACCGGCGGGACGGAGGCCTACGACGCGGCGGCGCTCGGTGAGGTCTGCGACCCGGCGGCCGGCCGGCTGCGCGCCCTGGCCGCCCGGGCCGTGGGCGGCCGGCAGCGCACCGCGCTGCTGCTGGCCGAGGGCGGGCTGCTGCCGCCCCCACTCGCCACCGACCCGGCGCTGGTCACCGCGGTCGCCGAGCACGCCGAGGCACTGGCCCGGCACGGCGCCCACCAGGTCACCGCCTCGCTGGCGAAGACGCTCGCCGACGGGGCCTGACCGCCCCAGGTCCACCGCGTCCGGGCCGAGGGCCCGGCCGCCCCACGTCCACCCGCACCGCACTCCCCGCGAGGAGCACCATGGCCACCATCACCGACGCCACCGTCCACGTCACCTGCCCCGGCCGCAACTACGTGACGTTGAAGATCACCACCTCCGACGGCGTCACCGGCATCGGCGACGCCACCCTCAACGGCCGCGAACTCGCGGTCGCCTCCTACCTGCGCGACCACGTCTGCCCGCTGCTGATCGGCCGGGACGCGCACCGCATCGAGGACACCTGGCAGTACCTCTACAAGGGCGCCTACTGGCGGCGCGGGCCCGTCACCATGACGGCGATCGCCGCCGTCGACGTCGCCCTGTGGGACATCAAGGGCAAGGTGGCCGGTCTGCCGCTGTACCAACTGCTGGGCGGCGCGGCCCGCGACGGGGTGACCGTCTACGGGCACGCCAGCGGCGACACCGTCCCCGAGCTGCTTCAGGACGTGCAGCGGTTCCTGGACCGGGGCTTCCGCGCGGTGCGGGCGCAGGCCGCCGTGCCCGGGCTGGAGCGGGTCTACGGCCAGCGCAAGGGCGGCGGGGACACCTACGAGCCGGCGGACGGTTCACTGCCCTCGGTGGAGGACTGGGACACCGGCGCCTACCTGGACTTCGTACCGAGCTACATGGCCGCGGTACGGGAGAAGTTCGGCTACGGCTTCCAGCTCCTGCACGACGTCCACCACCGGCTCACCCCGATCGAGGCGGCGCGGCTGGGCAAGTCGCTGGAGCCCTACCGGATGTTCTGGATCGAGGACGCGACACCGGCCGAGGACCAGGAGGCCTTCGACCTCATCCGCCGCCACACCACCACGCCGCTGGCGGTCGGTGAGATCTTCAACAGCGTCTTCGACTGCCAGCACCTGATCACGCGCCGGCTCATCGACTACGTCCGGGCCTCCGTCTCCCACGCCGGCGGCGTCACCCAGCTCCGCAAGATCTTCGCGCTCGCCGAGCCCTACGGGGTGCGCTCCGGTTCGCACGGCGCGGGCGACCTCTCGCCGGTGTCCTTCGCCGCCGCCCTCCACCTGGACCTGTCGATCCCCAACTTCGGCATGCAGGAGTACATGGCGCACCTGCCGGGCTACGAGGAGGTCTTCCGCACCTCCTGGACCTTCGAGGACGGCCTCATGCACCCCGGCGACGCCCCCGGTATCGGCGTCGAGTTCGACGAGGATGCCGCCGCCCGGTACCCGTACTCGCCCAAGTACCTTCCGGTGAACCGGCTGCGGGACGGCTCGGTGCACGACTGGTGACCCCGGGGGGCCTGGCGCGGCCCGGTGGGGACGGCTTGCGGGGTGGGAGGCCCGGCGGCGGGCTCCCGGGCCGGGCCGCCCGGCGCCCGGTGCGCCCCACCCGGCGGGCGGATGGCTGCCATCCGCCGGGCGGATGACGGGCCGGGCCGGCCCCGGAGGACGCCTCCCGGGGCTGTGCACGGCACCGCCGTGTGACCGACCATGACAGGGCGGGCGGCGCCGCGCCGCAGGCCGTCCGACGGCGCTCCCCCACAGCGGAGACCGCCGAGCGGCAGGCGGGACGGCGTGACCGGACGCATGCGGGGCCGCGGGGGCACCACCGGCCCGGCACGGCCCCGGGTACGCCCGCACACGGCACCCGACCGCCCCCGCTGGGAGAGACATGGCCCACTCCGCGACCGACGACCCGAGCGCCCCGTTCCCCCGCCGCCCCCTGGGCCGCACCGGGCTGGACGTCACCCCGCTGTGCTTCGGCGGCGGCCCGCTCGGGGGCATGCCGCAGAACTTCGGCTACCAGGTCCCGCCGGAGCGGGCCGCGGCGACGCTGCGCGAGATCCTCGCCGGGCCGGTCAACTTCCTGGACACCTCCAACAACTACGGCGAGGGCCGCAGCGAGCAGCGCATCGGCGCGGCCCTGCGCGAGGCGGGCGGCGTACCCGACGGCTTCGTCCTGGCCACCAAGGCCGACCGGGACGAGCGCACCGGGGACTTCTCCGGGGAGCGGGTGCGGCGCAGCGCCGAGGAGAGCGCCCAGCGGCTCGGCCTGGACCACTTCCCCCTCTACCACCTGCACGACCCGGAGAACGCGGACTTCGCGGAGACGGTCGGCCCCGGCGGCGCGGTCGAGGCGATGGTCGCCCTGCGGGAGGAGGGCGTCGCCGGCTCCATCGGCGTGGCGGGCGGGCCCGTGGACCTGATGATCCGCTACATCGAGACCGGCGCCTTCGACGTCGTCCTCACCCACAACCGCTACACCCTCCTGGACCGCAGCGCCGAACGGCTCTTCGAGGTGGCCGCCGCGCACGGCGTGGCGGTGCTCAACGCCGCGCCCTTCGCCGGCGGGATCCTGGCCAAGGGGCCCGGACAGCAGCCCAGGTACGCCTACCGGGAGACGCCCGCGCCGGTGCGCGAGCGGGTGCTGCGCATCGCGGAGCTGTGCCGCGAGGCCGGTGTGCCCACGGCCGCCGCGGCGCTCCAGTTCTCGCTGCGCGACCCGCGCATCACCGCCACCGTCGCGGGGGTCTCCACGCCCGAACGCGTCCGGCAGACCGTGGAGCTGGCGCTCACCGACATCCCCGACGGGCTCTGGGCGGAACTGGACGCCCTGGCCCTGCCGCCCGAGCTCTGGCTCGACGGCGCTCCCGAGACCGCCACCGCCGCGAAGGGAACCACCCGCTGATGTCCGTCACCGACCGTCCGCTCCCCCTCGCCGCCGAGCCCGCCCGCCCCCTCGCCCTGCCCGAGGGCTTCGCCTGGGGCACCGCGACCGCCGCCTACCAGATCGAGGGCGCCACCTCCGAGGGCGGCCGGGCGCCGTCCATCTGGGACACCTTCTGCCGCGTCCCCGGTGCCGTGCTCGGCGGTGACAACGGCGACGTGAGCGTGGACCACTACCACCGCTACCGCGAGGACATCGCCCTCCTCGCCGACCTGGGCGCCACCCACTACCGCTTCTCGCTGGCCTGGCCGCGGCTCCAGCCCACCGGCCGGGGCGAACTGAACGCCGAGGGGCTGGACTTCTACCAGCGCCTGGTGGACGCCCAGCTCGAAGCGGGCATCGAGCCCTGGGTCACCCTCTACCACTGGGACCTGCCGCAGGCGCTGGAGGACGCCGGGGGCTGGCCCGCGCGCGAGACCGCCGACCGGTTCGCCGACTACGCGGTGCGGGTCCACGAGCGGCTGGGCGACCGGGTGCGCAACTGGACGACGATGAACGAGCCGTGGTGCTCGGCGTTCCTCGGCTACGGCAACGGCCACCACGCGCCCGGCGTGCAGGACCCGGTGGCCGCGCTGCGCGCCGCCCACCACCTGATGCTGGCCCACGGCCGGGCGGTGCGCGCCATGCGCGGGACGGGCCTGGCCGGCGAGCACTCCTACGGCCTCACCCTCAACCTCTACCCCGTCACCCCGGCCCGGCCCGGGGAGGCCGCCGACCTCGAAGCGGCCCGGCGCATCGACGGCCTGATGAACCGCGTCTTCCTCGACCCGGTCCTGCGCGGCGCCTACCCGGACGACGTCCTGGCGCACGTGCGCGGCAACGTCGGGGAGCCGGACTGGATCCGCGAGGCGGACCTTGCGGAGATCAGCGTCCCCGTCGACGTGCTCGGCATCAACACCTACTCACGGCACGTGGTGCGCGCCGCCGGGCAGCCCGCGCCCGCGGGCACCCCCTCGCCCTGGGTGGCCTGCGAGGACGTCGAGTTCGTCACCACCGGGCTGCCGCAGACCGCTATGGGCTGGGAGGTCGACCCGGAGGGCATCGCCGAGGTCATCACCCGGGTGGACCGCGAGTACGGCCGCGGCGCGGGACGTGAACTGCCGCTCTACATCACGGAGAACGGCGCCGCCTATCCGGACCCGCAGACCGCCGACGCCGAGGGGCGCGTCCACGACCCGGACCGCGTGGCCTACCTCGACGGTTACGTGCGGGCCGCGCTGCGGGCCCGCGAGGAGGGCGCCGACCTGCGCGGTTACTTCGTCTGGTCGCTGCTGGACAACTTCGAGTGGGCCTGGGGCTACGACCGGCGGTTCGGCATCGTCCACGTCGACTACGCCACCCAGCGGCGCACGGTGAAGGACAGCGGACGCTGGTTCGCGGAGGTCGCCCGGCGCCCCAGGCGCTGACCGGCCGGGGCGGACCGGTGCGCAGCCTCCGGCCGGGTTCCCGGCCGGCCACCGGGGCCCGCGCGCCGGGGGCCGGTCCGCCACCCGCGCGGGCCGGAGCGTCCGGCGCGGGCGGGGCCGTCCAGGCGGGGGCGTCGTAGAGTGCGCCGGGGAGGCACGAGGACATGGACACCACGGGGACGCGGCACGACGGCGGCCGGGCGGAAGCGCCCGGGCCGCCCCCGGCGCGGACGCAGGCACGGACGCGGTCCGGCGCCGCTCCCGACGCGGCGGACGCCGCCCCCGGGGCACCGGCGGACGGCGGGCCCCCGGTGACCATCCGGGACGTGGCCCTGGCCTCCGGGGTGTCCAAGGCAGCCGTCTCCAAGGCGCTCAACGGCCGGCCCGGCGTCTCCGACACCACCCGGACCCGCATCCTGGCGACCGCCACCCGGCTGGGCTGGCGCCCCAACTCCACTGCGGCGGCGCTCGCCCACGGCCGCACCCGCACCGTCGGCATGGTGCTGGACCGCCCGCCGGACCTGCTGAGCGCCGACCCCTTCTTCCCCGAACTGCTCTCCGGCGTCGAGCGGGTCCTCGCGCCCCTCGGCTACACGCTGACGCTGCGCATCTCCACGCCCGACTCCGAGCAGGCGGAGGACGAGATGTACCGCAGTCTGGCGGTGGAGCACCGCGTCGCCGGTGTGATCATGGCCGATCCCCGGTGTGACGACGGCCGGTTCGCCCTGGTGCGCCGACTGGGCCTGCCCGCGGTGCTGATCAGCCGGCCGTGGGCCGGAGCCGACCTGCCGTGCGTGGAGGAACGCCACCCCGACAGCGGGATCGCCGACGTCGTACGGCACTTCGCCGGCCTGGGCCACCGCCGCGTCGGCTACGTCCACGGCCCCCACCGCCTCGCCCACGTCTCCCAGCGCCTCTCGCTCTTCCACAGCACCGCACGCGAGGCCGGGCTGACGGTGACCGCGCTGCGGCAGGCGGACTTCACCGCACCGAGCGGGGCCGCCGCCACGGCCGACCTCCTCCGGCAGGCCGACCGGCCCACCGCTGTCTTCTACGACAGCGACATCATGGCGATCGCCGGCATCCAGACCCTGCGGGCCGAGGGCCTCTCCGTGCCCGGGGACGTCTCGGTCGCCGGCCACGACGACCTTCCCGTCAGCCGCTGGATCTCCCCCGCCCTCACCACCGTCCGCCAGGACGTGCAGGGCCGCGGCGAACGGGCCGCCCGCCGCCTCCTGCACGAACTCGGCGAACCGCTGACCCCGCCCGACCTGATGCCGGACTCCACCCTGGTGGTCCGCGAGTCGACGGGAACACCGCCCCGGGCGTGATCCGCGGGTTCAGGGGTCGGCCCGGTCCGGCGACCGCTGCCGGCCGCCGGTCCGGGGACCCGGCGTCCGCCGCGACTGCACCGCGCTCCCCCTGTCCCTCGCCCCGCGCCCTGCGTTACCGTCGGAGCACCCGGTGACGAAACCGGTTAACCGACCGCTGCGGAGGCCTGGGGGACATGGACTACCGGCACGAGTGGGTCGCGAGTTTCGTCGCCGTCGCCGACCACGGCGGCTTCTCGGCAGCCGCCGCGGCGCTCGGCCGGTCCCAGCCGCGGGTGAGCGCACACGTCGCCGCCCTGGAGAAGGCGCTGGGGCTGCGGCTCTTCGACCGCGGGCGGCACCCGGTGGGCCTCACCCCGGAGGGCCGGACGCTGCTCGGCCACGCGCGTTCCGCCCTGCGCCAGTTGGCCTCGCTGGGCTCGCTCGCCGGCGAGGCGCGCGAGGGGCTGCGCGGCGAGGTACGGCTGGGGGTGGACCCCGACGCGGCGCCCTTCCTCCTGCCGAGGCTGCTCACCCGGGTCCGCGACACCTGCCCCGGGGTGCACGTCCTCCCCCGGGAGGCCACCGCCTCCGCGCTGTCGCGCGGGCTCGCCGAGGGGACCTACGACCTGGCCGTGTACCGCCCGGAACCGGCGGACGGGCCGACCGGGAAGCGGGCCCGGGGGGAAGAGCTGTGGCCGACCACCACGGTCGCCGTCCTGCCCGAGGGGACCGGCACGGACGGCCCGCGCGCCCACCTCGGCACGTGGCGGGCGGGCCAGGGGGCCGACGGGATCGAGGGGACGGAGCGGGCCGAGGGGGTCGGGCGGGTGCCGGCGCGGGGCGCAGACACTCCCGCGGGCTGCGCGGAGGCGTTCGGTGCGGCACTGCCGGCGGCCCTGCCCCGCCCCCTGGTGGTGCTCGGCGACCACGAGGAGGCCGAGCGCACGGTGGCGCTGCTGGGGCTGGGGCCCGAGGTGCGGGCGCTGGGGACCGCGCAGGTGCTCACGATGCTCTCGCTGGTGCGACGCGGCTGGGGCGCGGGGGTGACCGACGCCCTCAACCTGCACGGCGCAGACCTGGCGGGCCTGCGGATCGTCCCGCTGCCGGTCCACCGCGGACCCATGACGCTCTGGTGGCCCGCCGACCGCGCCGCGACCCCCTCGGGGCGCGCGGTGCGCCGCTGCGTGCGGCTGGCGGCGGCGCCCGCCACCCACCAGGCGCGCACGGTCCTCTCCCACCGCCCGGCGGACACCTCGGCGCCGCTCGCCGGCTGACGCCCACGGGCATCGCGGGCCGGCAGGGCGGACACCCGGACGGTGCTGCCGGGTGACCACCACCCTGAGCATCGCCTCACGCACCTACCGTACGGGGCCGCTTCTGGCCACTTCGAGTAGTCCGTTTTGGGCGCTTATGCTAGATTTATATGCGTTGCGAGACGTGTACTCGCGCACCGAGAACAGCACTACACATCACCCCATCTCCTCGCGCGAAGGGGGTACTTCATGAGTGCGCCGGTTTCTCACCACACCAACATCGAGGACCACCCGGACATCCAAGCGATGCGGGCCAAGCACGACCGTGCGGCGTCCGGACCCACCGGAGGGATCTTCGAGGGGCTGGCCTTCCTGGCCGGACTCTTCATCGCGATCTCGCCGTGGATCGTGGGCTTCTACACCAGCTCGACGGTGCTGACCGTCAGCAGCCTGGTGATCGGCCTCGCCATCTCGGCGCTGACCCTGACCCTGGGGTCGAACTACGGCCGCACCCACCACATCGGCTGGGCGCTTCCGCTGATGGGCGCCTGGGTGCTGATCTCCCAGTGGGTGATGAAGGGAGCCCCGGACAACACCCACATCATCGTCACCAACGTCATCGGGGGTGGTGTGGCTGCGTTCTGCGGCCTGGCCATGATGACCTTCGCCATGCGCAAGGGCAAGAAGACCGCCCGGGCAGGTGGCGGAGACACCGAGATGGACAGCGGTGACGCACGGCGCGGCATGAGGCACGGCCGCCGTGCAGCGAAGATGACACGCGCACAGGAGAGGGACGAACGGGACCGCCCGGGCGGTATGTGATCACCCCGGCGGACAGCAACACCGGACAGCGCGTCGTCCAGTGACGCGCGGGGCCCCGGCTCCCCATCGGGAGCGCGGGGCCTCTTGCCTGCGCCGGGGCCGGCGGCGCGGGACGTCGTGCGCCCGCACCGCAGCACCCCCTCCGTGGGCCCCACCGACCGCCGGAGCCCGGACCTCTCCCGTACGCCCGGGCCCGCGAGCCGCCGCTGCCGCACATCCCGGGCCGGTGGCCGGCGGGGTACGGGGGGGGCGCGGGGGTCAGTCCAGGTGCACGGGGACGGAGTCGACGCCGTACACGATGGACAGCTTGCGGAAGGCCAACTTGCGCTCGTCGACGGCCAGCCGCATCTTCGGGAACCGCTGCGCGAGGGCCGGGTAGGCGGTACGCAGCTCCATGCGGGCCAGTTCCGCTCCGACGCAGCGGTGTATGCCGTAGCCGAAGGCCAGGTGCGAGGGCACGGAACGGTGCGGGTCGAAACGCTCCATGTCGGGGCCGAGCCCGCCGTCGCGGTCGGCGCCGCTGAGGGAGCAGAGGACGACGTCGCCGGCGCGCACGGCCACCCCGCCGATCTCCATGTCCTCCCGTGCGAACCGGGGGAAGGCCACCTGCACCACGGTGAGGTAGCGCAGCAGCTCCTCGACGTAGGCCTCGGTGGCCTCCTCGCTCTCGGCCATCGCGGCGAAGTGCTCCCGGTCGCGCAGCAGCACCAGCACACCCAGGGCCAGCATGCTCGCCGTCGTCTCGAAGCCGCCGGTGAGCACGCCGTCGGCGAGTCCGGCGAGTTCCTCGTCGCTGACGTCGTCGCCGTGCTCCCGGAGGATCATGCCGATCAGTCCGTCGCCCGGCTCCTGGCGCTGCCTGGCGACCAGTTCGCGGAAGTAGCCGAGCGACTCCGATATCGCACCGAGCGAGGCGTTGGCCCCGCCGAAGAGGTCGAAGCGGGCGGCGCTGAGGCGTTCGAAGTCCGCACGGTCCTCGTAGGGCACGCCCAGCAGTTCACAGATGACGAGGGAGGGGATGGGGAGGGCGAAGTGCTTGACGAGGTCCACGGGCTCGCCGGACTGCGCCTCCTTCTCCATCGTGCTCAGGCACTCCTCGACGATGTCGTGGATACGCGGAGTGAGCCGGCCCAGGCGCCGCATGGTGAACTCCGGCGTCAGCAGCCGGCGCAGCCGGGTGTGCACGGGCGGGTCGGCGAAACCGAGGCCGCCGGGGTTCTGTTCCGTGCTGGCACCGGCGTTGCCGATGAGGTTGGTGAAGTCGGTGCTGAACGCCTTCGCCTTGCCGAGCACCTGCTTGACCTCGTCGTAGCCGGTGACCAGCCAGACGTTGGCGGCTATCGGCACGGGCAACCGGCTCACCGGAGCCTTGCGCCGCACCTCCCCGAGACTCGGTACGGGATCGAACCCCTCGCGCCGCAGCGGCATGAGCACCTTGTCCGGCAGGAAGGACATCTTGGACAGGTCGAAGCCCGTCTTCTGCTTTCTCGCCAGATACCTACGGCCGACCCATGCGAGGAACTGGGAGCGGAGAGTCGTCATGCCGCCCATACTGCCTGCCAACGGCATACGCGGTCACACGCCTCAGGGTTACATCAGGGACACTTCGGATAACAATCCGGGTGTCGTACAGGGGTGTTGTACGTGTACCGCCACGGACCCCGCGAACGGGAGTGACGCAGGGCACACCCCGGGCCTCCGCCGAGCCCGCCACCCCGGCCACCGCACCAGGCCGCGACTCCGGCCCCACCCCCGTCCACCCGCGACCGCCGCCCGCGAGAGTCACCGCCGACAGCCTTCCCCGGCGGCCACCGGGAGCCCCGCACCCCTCACTCACCGCGCCCCGCCGACGAGGTGGCGACGACGGGCCGGCGCAGCCTCCACCACCGACCGCCCTTGACGTAAGAGCCCCCTCGCGCCGGAGGGCACCCCGCCCGCGGGGAGGACTTCACTGCCCGGAGTGACGAGTTGCGGGCGTTCCGTGACAGTCCTAGCGTGAGACCGCAAGGCGGGCACAGTCGTGCATATCTGCGCATGTCGCCCTGCATCTCACTCCGTCGTCCGACCCCTCGGGGACGTACCGCCAGGTGGGCCCACCCGGCCAGGCCGCCCCGGGACGGACTGCTCACCCATCACTCACGGACATCCCCGCAGGAGGAAGCGCATGTTCTCCATCACCAAGTCCGGCAAGATCGCCCTCTGCCTCGCGGCCGGTGCGATGACCACCGCGGTCGCCGCCGGACCCGCCGTCGCCGACGCCCCCGACGGCCACGGCCACCACCACCTCTACAAGGGGCGGGTCATCGCCCGGACCGGCCTGCTGGTCCGCACCGGCCCGAGCACCCACTACCGGGTGGTGGGCTTCAACAAGTACGGCTCGATCGTGAAGATCGTCTGCAAGAAGAACGGCGAGAACATCCGGGGCAACAAGCGCTGGTACCGCCTCGCCGACGGCCGGTACGCCTGGTCCTCCGCCCGCTACATCGAGAACATCGGCCCGGCCCCGCGCTGGTGCTGAACCGACAGCCGCCCCACGGGCCGGGCCCTGCCCGGTAGGCGGTGTCCCCGGTGAGCGGTCCGGCCGCCCGCGTCCCCAGGACGCCGGGCGGCCACCGCAGTTCCCCCCCGGCAGCCCACCGCCCCCACCGGGCCGACCGCCGCTTCCCCGCCGGCCCGGCCACCCCCGGACGACCAGGCGCGCCACCCCGCACCGGCCCCCGACCCGACCGCCCGTCACCCGTCACCCGTCGCCCGTCGCCCGTCGCCCGTCACCCGTCGCCCGTCGCCCGTCGCCCGTCGCCCGTCGCCCGTCGCCCGGAAGGCTCCCGCAGGTGCGCTCCCGGGCCGGGCCACCCATCACGTCTGCGCGCACGGACGCACCACTTCGCCCCCGCGCACGCACCACTTCCGCCACATAACGGACATAGGGCGCGCAAGTTGCTACGTTTGCCTGCCATGACGCCCCCGACGGCCCCCCTGGCGGACACCCTCCTTCCGGTTCCGCCGCGTCCCCGGCGGCGCGGGGTGGAGCTGGCGATGGTGGCGGGGGCGGTGCTGGTCTGCGTCTACGGCTACCGGACCGCGGCCTTCGCCCGGCACGCCACGGTGTCCGCCGCGGCAGACCGGCAGACCGCGGCACTGGCACTGCTCGCCCTGCTGGCACACCTGGTGGTGCGGCTGCGGGCACCGCACGCCGACCCCCTGCTGCTGCCCATCGCCGTCCTGCTCAACGGGCTGGGCCTGGTCGTCCTGCACCGGCTCGACCTGGACGCCCCCGGGAGAGCCGCGGCCCCGGCGCAGGTCGTGTGGTCGGCGCTCGGTGTGGGGCTGTTCGGCCTGGTGGTGTGGGTACTGCGGGACCACCGCCGCCTGGAGCGGCACGCCTACCGGAGCGCGGCGGCGGCGCTGGCGCTGATGGTCGTGCCGATCGGCTTCCCCGCGGTCAACGGCGCACGGATCTGGATCCGGCTCGGCAGCCTCTCGCTCCAGCCGGCCGAGTTCGCGAAGGTCCTCATCACGGTCTTCTTCGCGGCCTACCTGGCTGCCGAGGGGCCCGTCCTGGCCGCGACCGGCCGACGGCCGCCCGGCCCGGTGCGGGGCACCGCCCGGACGGCCTGCCGCGCCCCCGCCACCCGGCTCCTGCGGGTGCCCCGCCGCCTCCCGCCGATCCCGTTCCACCGGGTCCCCCGGCCCCTCGGGGCGCCCCGGCTCCTCCGCTCGGTCCGGCCGGTCCTGGCGATCTGGCTGGCCGGCGTGGGGGTGCTGCTGCTGGAGCGCGACCTGGGGACCTCGCTGCTGTTCTTCGGCGCGTTCCTGGTCCTGCTGTACGTGGCCACCGGCCGCACCGGATGGGTCGCGGTCGGACTGCTGCTGGCAGCCGCCGGCGCGGGCGCGGTGGGGGCCCTGGAACCGCACGTCCACGGCAGGGTCCAGGACTGGCTGCACCCGTTCGCCGCCATCGACGGGGGCGGCGGTCCGGGTCAGCTCGCGCAGTCGCTCTTCGCCTTCGCCGCCGGCGGCGCCCTGGGCACCGGGCTGGGGCAGGGGCACTCCTGGCTCGTCGGCTTCGCGGTGAGGTCCGACTTCGTACTGGCCACCTTCGGCGAGGAGTTGGGGCTGGCCGGACTCACCGCCCTGCTGCTGCTCTACGCGATGCTGGTGGCCCGCGGCTACCGTGCCGCCCTGGGCCTGGCCGACCCGTTCGGGCGACTGCTGGCGGTGGGGCTCGCCGCGCTGCTCGGGCTCCAGGTCTTCGTCATCACCGGCGGCGTGACCGGGCTGATCCCGCTGACCGGCATGGCGATGCCGTTCCTGGCCCAGGGCGGCTCCTCGGTGGTCACCAACTGGGTCGTCGTGGCCCTGCTGGTCCGGCTCAGCGACCGGGCCCGCACCCCCCGTCCGGATCCGCCCGCCCCCTCCGCGCAGGCACCCGAGGACGCCCCGGCGGGGGCGGACCGCGACCTGCCGGAGCCCCGAACCCTCCGCCTGTCCCGGGTGGCCGGAACCGGCCCGGTCCGGGCGCCCCGACCGGGCTCCCCCGGGTCCGGCCGCCTGCCCTCCCGCCCTGCCTCCGCCACCCCGGCCGGCCGGGCCGGGGACGGCCTGCCGGACACGGCGCCCCCGCCCCACCCGGTCCGGCCCTGGGACGCTCCCGCCGCTGCGGACGAACCGTTTCCGCCCCGCGAGCCGTTCCCCGCGCCGCACGGCGGACACCGCGCGGACGGCGCCGGCGGGGCGGCCGGCGAAGGGGGCGACCGGTGAACCGCCAGGTGCGCCACGCGGCCGCGTTGAGCCTGGCCCTGCTGGTCGCCCTGCTGGTCAACGCGGCCCGGGTGCAGCTCTGGCGCGCCGAGGAGTACAACGGCCACCCGGGCAACCGGCGGCCTGCGGTGCTGCGCTACGAGCAGCCGCGCGGCGACATCCTGGTGGCCGGCCGCCCGGTCACCGGCTCGCGGGACAGCGGCCAGCGGCTGCGGTGGGAACGCAGGTACCCCGAAGGGCCGCTGTACGCCCCGGTCACCGGCTACTCCTCCCAGCTCTACGGTCCCTCCCAGGTCGAGGCCGCCGAGGACGCCGTGCTGGCGGGCACCGACCCGCGCCTGGCCCCGCTGCCGCTGTGGGACAGGTTCACCGGCTCGCGCCGGCCGGGCGGCGACGTGGTGACGACCCTGGACCCGGCCGTGCAGCGGGCGGCCTTCGCGGCGCTGGGTGCGCGACGGGGAGCGGTGGTGGCGCTCCAGCCACGGACCGGCCGCATCCTCGCCCTGGTCAGCTCCCCGTCCTACGACCCCGAGCGGCTCTCGGGCACCGGCCAGGCGGTCACCGCCGCCTGGCACGACCTCGACCGCGACCCCGGCCGCCCGCTGCTCAACCGTGCGCTGGCCGCGGCCTACCCGCCCGGCTCCACCTTCAAGATCGTCACGGCGGCCGCGGCGCTGGACGCCGGAGAGGTTCCCGACGCCGACACGGCAACCGACACCCCCGACCCCTACCTGCTGCCGGCCACCCGCACCCGGCTGGTCAACGAGGCGTCGGGGTGCGCTCGCGCCACGCTGCGGGAGGCGTTCGTGCGCTCCTGCAACACCGTCTTCGCCCACCTGGGCGAGCGGCTCGGCTCCCGGGCGATGGCGCAGGCCGCCGAGCGGTTCGGGTTCAACGACGCGACGCTGCGGGTGCCCTCGCCGGTGGCCCGCTCCACCTTCGAGACCACCATGGACCCGGCGCAGACGGCGCTGTCGGCCATCGGCCAGTTCGACACCACGGCGACGCCCTTGCAGATGGCGATGGTCGCCTCGGCGGTCGCCACCGGCGGTGACCTGGTGGCGCCGCACCTGGTGGAGCGGGTCACCGACGCCGGCGGCGCCGCCCTGCCGCCCTCCCCCGGCCGGGCGTCCCGCCGCGCCATGACCCCGGCCACCGCCGAGCAGCTCCAGGAGCTCATGGTGGACGCGGTCGCCCACGGCACCGGCCGCAACGCGGCGATCCCCGGCGCGACGGTCGGCGGGAAGACGGGCACGGCCCAGCACGGCCCGCACAACAGCGGCAAGCCCTACGCCTGGTTCGTGGCCTGGGCGCGGGCGGCGAACGCCCCGGACCCGGCCGTGGCGGTGGCCGTGGTGGTGGAGGACGCGGCGGCCCGGCGCGCAGACATCAGCGGCGGGGGGAACGCCGCCCCGGTGGCCCGGACGGTGATGCGCGCCGTGCTGCGCTGAGCCGTCGCCGGGCCGGCCGGGGCCGCCGCCGCCCGTCCGGGAAGGTGTTCCAGCCCCCGGACGGGCACCGCGTACCGGTGCCCTCTACAGCTACCCTTTCCGGTCATGACGACCACGCAGCCCTCGCAGGAGTCGGAAGGCACGGACAGGCCCGGGGAGGCGGCCGGCACCGCCCCGGTGGTGGCCAGGCTGACGTCGGTGAGCGTCCGCCGCAGCACCAACGAACAGGTCATCCTGGACGACGTCGACTGGACGGTGCGCGCCGGTGAGCACTGGGCGCTGCTGGGTGCCAACGGCGCGGGCAAGACCACCATCCTGCGGCTGGTGGGGGCCATGATGTTCCCCACCACCGGGACGGTGGAGGTGCTGGGCCACCGGCTGGGCCGGGTGGACGTGCGGGAGCTGCGCGCGGCGATCGGGCTGGTCTCCAGCGCGCAGAAGGTGCCGCCGACGGCCGACTGCCACACCGTCGTGCTGACCGGCGCGACCGGCACCGTCCAGCCGCTGTGGGGCAAGTACGACACCGATACGCGGGAGCGCGCGCACGCCCTGCTCGCCGAGCTCCAGGTCAAGGAGTTGGCGGACCGGCCGTTCGGCGTCTGCTCGGGGGGCCAGCGGGCGCGGGTGCTGATCGCCAGGGCGCTGATGTCCGACCCGTCGCTGCTGCTGCTGGACGAGCCGTTCAACGCCCTCGACCTGCCCTCGCGCGAGGACCTGATCGACAGCATGCGCCACCTGGCCGGCAGCCGCCCGGAGCTGGCGACGGTCACCGTCACCCACCACCTGGAGGAGCTGTCGCCCGCCATCGGGCACGCGGTGCTGCTCAGGGAGGGCCGGGTGCAGGCGCTCGGTCCGGCCGAGGAGGTCCTCACCGGGGAGCGGATGACGGCGTGTTTCGGCCGCCCCGTCGAGGTGACCCGGCACGCCGGCCGCTGGCTGGCCCGCTCCGGCCTCAACTGACCGGGCGGGTTCGACCGGCAGAAGCGGGCTCGGCGGGCCGGCGGGGGCTGTCGCGGGGGCGGGTCAGCCCTCGGCCGCCGCGCCCTGCTCGATCGCCTCCCCGACCTCGGCGACGCGGGCCGCCTCCTCGGCGGCGAACCGCTCCGCGTCCATCTTCTCGGCCATCTCCTCGTCCTGCGACATGAGCAGGTCCAGGTTGGAGTCGCCGAGTTCGAGCACGCCCATGTCGACGTAGGCGCGTTGCAGCCGCTCGCCCCAGAGGCCGATGTCCTTCACGCAGGGCACGATGCGGCTGAAGAGCAGCTTGCGGAAGAGGTGGAGAAACTCGGACTGCTCGGTGTACTCCACCGCCTCGTCGTGCGGGATGCCGAAGTTCTCCAGCACCTCCAGGCCGCGGATGCGGTCGCGCATCAGGTAGCAGCCCTCGATGACGAACTCCTCGCGTTCGCGCAGTTCGGCGTCGGTGAGCTGCTTGTAGTAGTCGCGCAGCGCCATCCGCCCGAAGGCGACGTGCCGTGCCTCGTCCTGCATGACGTAGGCCAGGATCTGCTTGGGCAGCGGCTTCTGCGTGGTGTCGCGGATCATGCCGAACGCGGCGAGCGCGAGCCCCTCGATGAGGACCTGCATGCCGAGGTAGGGCATGTCCCAGCGGGAGTCGCGCAGGGTGTCGCCGAGCAGGGCCTGGAGGTTGTCGTTGATCGGGTAGAGCATCCCGATCTTGTCCTGGAGGAAGCGGCTGTAGATCTCGGCGTGCCGCGCCTCGTCCATGGTCTGGGTCGCCGAGTAGAACTTGGCGTCCAGGTCGGGGGCCGACTCCACGATGCGGGCGGCGCACACCATGGCGCCCTGCTCACCGTGGAGGAACTGGCTGAACTGCCAGGAGGCGAAGTGCCGGCGCAGTTCGGCGCGGTCGCGGCCGGTCATCGCACCCCAGTGGCGGGTGCCGTAAAGGGCCATCGCCTCGTCGGGGGTGCCCAGCGGGTCGTAGGGGTCGACCTCCAGGTCCCAGTCGATGCGGGTGACGGCGTCCCACTGCTTGTCCTTGCCCTTCTGGTAGAGGGCCAGGAGCCGGTCGCGGCCGTCGTCGTACTCCCAGGTGAAGCGCGCCGATCCGGTGGCCGGCACGGTCCAGGGGATGTCTGCGGGGGCCTGCGTGTAGATGTCGCGGGTGGACATGGCAGTGGTCCTCCTCGTCTCCAAGCACGGGGCTCGGGGCGTCCGTTGGCAGGTTCACACGACGTTACCGGCGGGTCAATAAGTCGCGCGAGAGGGATTGACGTCCTTACTGACAAGCAGTCTCATAAGACGTGACCCCGGGTAACCACGGCCAGCGAGGTAGTTCAGCCATGACGACCGCACCCGACATCCGCAGCTCCCAGACCGAGCTCCTGCGCGACGCACTCGGCCTGCTCAAGGACCGCGAGCAGGTCGCGACACGCCTGCTGGACTCCTCTGCGAAGCACTCCTTCGATCCGGACACCGAACTCGACTGGGACGCGCCCCTGGAGGAGGGCAAGTGGTTCTGGCCACCGGAGCTGGTGTCCCTCTACGACACCCCGCTGTGGAAGAAGATGTCCGAGGAACAGCGCATGGAGCTCTCCCGGCACGAGGCCGCCTCCCTGGCCTCCCTGGGCATCTGGTTCGAGATCATCCTGATGCAGCTCCTGGTGCGCCACATCTACGACAAGTCGGTGACCAGCGCCCACGTCCGGTACGCGCTGACCGAGATAGCCGACGAGTGCCGCCACTCCAAGATGTTCGCCCGCATGATCCAGAAGGGCGGCGCACCCACCTACCCGGTCTCCCGCGTCTCGCACAACCTGGCGCGGCTGCTCAAGACCGTCTCCACGACGCCGGGTTCGTTCGCCGCCACGCTCCTCGGCGAGGAGATCCTCGACTGGATGCAGCGCCTGACCTTCCCGGACGAGCGCATCCAGACCCTCGTCCGCGGCGTCACCCGCATCCACGTCGTGGAGGAGGCGCGCCACGTGCGCTACGCCCGCGAGGAGCTGCGCCGCCAGATGGTCACGGCGCCGCGCTGGGAGCGGGAGTTCACCCGGCTCAGCTGCGGTGAGGCGGCCCGCGTCTTCTCGATCTCCTTCGTCAACCCCGAGGTGTACACCAACGTCGGGCTCGACAAGCGGGAGGCGGTGGCGCAGGTGAAGGCCAGCGGGCACCGCCGCGAGGTGATGCAGACCGGCGCCAAGCGGCTGACCGACTTCCTCGACGACATCGGGGTGCTGCGGGGCGTGGGACGCCGGCTGTGGAAGAGCTCCGGACTGCTGTGAGCCCTCCTCCCCGGGTGGCCGAACAGCCGCTCGTGGACGTGGCGCAGGGGGCGGTTACGCTGGCGGACATGAACGGCAGCGGCACCGCCCCAGCAGCCTCCCGGCCGGCCTACCGCAGGCTCGGCGTCGAGCAGCGTCGCGCACAGCTCATCACCGCGGCGCTCGGGCTGTTCTCGCACCGGCAGCCCGAGGACGTCTCCCTCGACGACGTGGCCAACGCCGCCGAGGTCTCCCGGCCGCTGGTCTACCGGTACTTCCCCGGTGGCAAACCGCAGCTGTACGAGGCCGCGTTGCGCAGCGCCGCCGACATCCTGCGCGGCTGCTTCGCCGAACCGGAGGTGGGCCCCCTCACCCGGCGCCTGGGCCACGCCCTCGACCGCTACCTGACGTTCGTGGACGAGCACGACGCGGGCTTCGCGGCGCTGCTGCGCGGCGGCAGCGTCGTCGGCACCGACCGCACCACCGCCATCGTCGACGAGGTGCGTCACGCCGCCGCCGAGCAGATACTGCACCACCTCGGGACGCCCAGGCCCGGGCCGAGGCTGCGGATGACGGTGCGGACCTGGATCACCTGCGTGGAGGCCGCCTCCCTGATCTGGCTGGACGAGTCCCCCGCCCCCGAGGACCGCACCCCGCCGGCGCGCGAGGAGCTGCGGGACTGGCTCGTCGACCAGTTCGTGGCCATGCTCACCGCATCCGCCGCCTGCGACGCCCAGACCGCCGCGGTGGCGCGGGCCGCGATGACCATGGAGTCACCGGACGGCGCCGTGGGCTCCCTCGCCCGGCGCGTCCAGCCCGTCGTCGAGGACGCCGCGCACCTGCTGCTCGACGTCGGGGAGGCGAGAGCGGCGGACGGCGAGGACGGCGCGGTGCAGCCGCCCCCGTCCACCGCAGCAGGCTCCCCGGCGACGACGCAGGCCGGTACGGGCTCCGGGACGACGGCGGACGCCTGAGGTGAGGAGCGAGCAGACGCCCTTCCGCGGCGGCCCCCTGGATGGCCGGGTGCTCCCCGTCCTGGTCGACGCCACCGGACGGCCGCCGGCCCACTACCGGGTCCCGGTGCCCGGCCCGGACGGCGGGACCCGCACCGTCCACCACTACCGGCGGCAGCCGGGCCCCCCGGGGCGCCTCGGGCTGCCCCGCGGATGGGTCTACACCCACGAGCCGGAGGGAACAGCGGACTCGGGGATCAAGTGGCGCTTCCGGCGCAGGCGTTGACGGCTGCCGGCGGCGTCCCCAGTGGTGCGCCGGAGCGCCGGGCCGCAGGGCAAGCTGCCCGGACGCCGCGGCGTCCCGCCGGACACCGGCGACCAACGGCTGTCCCGCCCCGATGGCCGGCGAGGGCAGGCCGCGCCGGGCGCCAGGGCCCCGCCGGGACGGCGCGGCAGTCCTTTGGGACTCCTCAGCCGGAGGTGTCCAGGGCGTCGGCATCGCCCTCACAGGCGTAGTCGATGATGCGGGAGAGCGGTATGTAGTAGTTGCCCGCGTTCCGGTAGTTCTGTTCCACGAGCTTCCCGTACTCCGCGAGGTGCGCGTCTTGTGCGCGCACGGAAAGCCCCCCACCGATCCTCGTTCCGGCGTCCGGCGCTCCTCCGGCCCGCAGGCAGTGCGCCGTGACGGTGGTGCGCCGCCGAACAGGTGGCGACACCACCCGTTCCCTCCGCAGCCCAGGCGGCAGGTCGAAGGCGGTGGCAGCATCCGAACCCGAACCGGGCACGTCAGGCCCGTACCCGGCGTGGCAGGGAGGTGACCGTAGTGCTCCGCAGGTCCTGCACGGCGGTGTGCGCGGTGGTGGCGGTGACCGGGACCCTGGCCGCCGGTGCACCTCCCGGACCCGGCGCGCCGCCCGCCCCGGCCCCACCACCGGCGGTCGCCCCACCCGCGGGGAACCCCGCAAGCACCGCCCCGGCCACGCGTCCGCCCGGCGCCACGGGGACACCCGGCCCGGCCGCGTCCGCCCCACCGGCCGCTTCAGCCTCACCGGCCGTCCGCCGGCAGGGGGCTGCCGCCGCGCCGCAGACCGGCCCCCGCGCGGACGCCGGCACCGGCGACGGCTCGGTGGCCGCGCTCCTCGCACGCCTGCGCGTGCTGCACCAGGAGGTGGCGGAGGCGACGCGCGCGGTCACCGGTTCGGACGCGGCCCTGCACCGTCAGGAGGGCCGCGAGCGCGTCCTGGCCCGGCGCCTCGCCACAGCCCGGCGCACGCTGGCCGGCGCCCGGGCCGACGCCGGGCGACTCGCGTCCCTCCAGTACCGCACCACCGCGGGGGCCCAGCTCACGCCCTACCTCCGGGCGTTGCTGGCCCCCGCCCCGCAGGCCCTGCTGGAGCGGCGCCATCTGCTGGCCGAGGCGGCCGGTGCCCAACGGGCGACCGTGCGACGGCTCATCACCTCGGCACGCGCCGTCAACGACCTGACCGGCAAGGCGAAGGAGGCACTCGTCGCGCACCGGCGCCTGGCCACGGCGCGGCGCAGGGTCCTGGAGACGAGGTCCAGGAGGCTGGCCGAGGTGGAAAAGGCGTTGGCGACCCTGCCGACCGACCGCCTCCTGGGCCTCCGGGAGTTCGAGGCCGGCGGTCCCGGCCGGGCCGCGGGCCCCACCACCGGCCCGGGCGTGCGGGGAGCGGGGGCGACGGCCACGCCGGCGGGCGGCCCGCGCCGGGCCCTTGACGACGGACCCGCTGCGACCAGCACGGTTGCTTCGTAACGGACGGCGAGTCGTACCGCGTGGCGACGGCCCGTGGCGTTTGAGCCGGTTGATTCCGCACCCGACGGCGTGCCGCTGCTTGTAGTCGTCCCTGTCGAAGCGCGGTGTCCGGGTTCTCGACGTTGAGCGCAGTGACCCTCGCCCACGTCCGACCACCGCCGTCACCGAGCAGCACGAAGGCGGCTCCTCCCCCGACGGGGGGGGAGGAGCCGCCTTCGTGCGTCATGTCGACGGAGCCCCCGTTGCGGGTACGGGGCCCGGTTCCCTGAGCGCGCACGGTCAAGGAGACCGGGAGAGGGCCGGAGGTGACCCGCTCGGGCTCAGCCCCGGTAGAACACCAGCATGCTGCCCGGGTTCTGCGGTTCGCGTTCGCAGTGGACGATCGTGACGTGGTGGCCCACGCCCTCGTCCACCAACTGCTGGGTCTCCGGCGTGAAGCAATCCGTCGCGGCGTCGCCCTGCGTGTCTATCGAGGGGAGGTCAGCGGCCTGGGCAGTGGCTCCGAGGCCGAGGCCGGAGAAAGCCAGGATGCCGGCGGCGGCGACTGCTGCGCGCTGGAACTTGCGCATGTTTTCTCTCCTTACGTACATACGTGCAGACGTGCAGTGGTGCGCGTACGCCTCTGCGGCGCACGGCCCGCTCATCGCGGAACGCGACTGGACCGAACCGGCCCCGCGGTCGGCCGAAGTCGTGTCCGACCGCAAAGCGTCGCGTTGCGCTTCGAGCTCACCCCAAGCAGTCGATCACACGAACGGGTGACGCTCCAAGCGCTCGCGGTCCCTGTTACAGGGCTACGACAGACCACCCGTACCCGCCGGCATGGGTGTTCGTGCCACCGTCATCCGCCCCCGGGCGGCCCCAGCCCGCCCTGGCCCGGCTGGACCGGCACGGCCGAGGCGGGCTGGACAACCTCCTTGGCATCAACGGCCATGACGCAGGACCAGCCTCGCTCCTCCAACGCCAGGCGGAAGGAGACGCTACGGCCGTAACCGGCATCCGCCACCAGCAGGGGAACCGCCACCCCCTGCCGCGCGAGCCGATCCAGCAGACCCGGAGCCAGACGCGTCCTGGGCCGGCCCGGCTTGGTGTCCTGGGGCAACAACGTCTCCAGCCCCACCGAACAACACACCCAGCCCCCGGCGCCCTGGCGCGCCCCGCAGGGCCGCCCTCAGCGGACCGCCACCCCGAGGTCCGCGCGCAACTCGGGGGTGAGGACGTGGCCGGCGCGGCTGACGAAGAGGGCGCTGTGGTAGGCGACCGCCTCGGTGTCGCAGTCGGCGTCGGCGTGCACGCCCAGCAGCGAACCGTCGCTGATGGAGGTGACGAACAGGGTGCCGTCGTCCATCGCCACCATGGTCTGGCGCACCACCCCGCCGTCCATCAGCCGGGCCGCCCCGGCGGTGAGGCTGCCGAGGCCCGACACGATGGTGGCCAGGTCGGCGCTGGAGCCTCGTGGCCCACCGCGCGGCCCCGGAGCCGCCACCTCACCGTCCCGCGGCTCGGAGGACAGCAGCAGGAGGCCGTCCGCCGAGACCACGGCCACCGAGCGGATGGCGGGCACTTCTTCGAGCAGCCGGGTGAGGAGCCCGTCCAGCTCCTCACCCCCGGCCGACTGGGGGCCGAACGCAGTGGACGCGTGGGGGGTCACCCGCGTTCCTCCTCGGGGACGTCATCGTGGTGGGGGGCCGTCTCCCCCTCGTCGTCGGCTCGGTAGGTCTCCCTGCTCGGTATGCGTCCGTCCGCCGCGTCACCGGGACGCGGTTCGGGACGCTCGGGGTGGTGTGCCGGCCCGTCAGCCCGCTCGGCGGGGTGCACCCCCGGAGCCTCCGCGTCCCGGGCCGACCGGCCCGCCGCGGCGGGCCCGCCGGTACGGGGTCCGTCCTCGCCGGCGTGCTCGGCCGCCGCAGCGGCCCGCCCCGCCTGTGCGCCACGCTGCAACCCGCCCAGGCGGCGCCGCATGGCTTCCGCGTGCTCGCCGCCGCTGCGGCGCGGCGCGGTGGTCTCGGCCGGCTGCCGGGGCGGCGCCACGCGGGGGGTGCGCTGCGGCAGGCCCGACTCCGCGACGCGCTCCCAGCGCCCGGGCGAGCCCGCGTCCGCCCCGTCCCCCGCAGCGGCCGGTGCGTCCGCCCGGCCGTCCCCGGCGCCGCCGGGCCGCGGGTCGTCGGGACCGGCCTGCCGGGGCACGGTGGGCACCTCCGGGGCACCGGCCGCCGCTGTCGCGGACCGGCTCACCTCACCGGCCGACGTCTCCTCCTCGGGATGCGGCCGGGGCCCGGCAACATCGGCGGCAGGCACCGGAGCCGTCTCGGCACCGGCGGTCCCGGTGGCCGCTCCGGTCCCGGAGGCCTCAGCGGTCTCAGCGGTCTCGGAGGTCTCGGAGGTCTCAGCACTCGTGCCGGCCTCAGCGGCCTCAACCGTCTCGCCGGCCTCTGAGCTCTCGCCGGCCTCAGAGTTCTCGCCGGTCTCAGAGTTCTCGCCGGTCTCGGCCAAGGAGGCGCTCGCGCCGGACTCGGCGGAGGCGTCGGCCGGGGCCGTTCCGGCGGACGCTCCCGTTGCCACCGCCTCGGACTCGGCAGATGCCTCGGGCTCGGCCGGTGTCGCAGGCTCGGCCGGTGTCGCAGGCTCGGCCGGCGCGGGGGCGGACGGCCTCTCGTGGAGGGCGGGCGCGGTGCCGGTGCCCGCGGTGGTCTCCCCGCGGGGGGCGGCCTGACCCGCATCGGCCTCGGCCGTCGCCTGCTCGCCCGCGTCCGCAGCCGCCCGGTCCTGGTGCCGGGGCTCGTCGTCCGCGGTGGCCTCCGGCGCGGGTTGCTCCCGCGCGTCAGGGTCGGAGGCCGGGGTGGTGAGGGCCGCAGCGGCCGGGGCCGAAACAGGGGCAGCGGGGGCGGTGCCGCCCCGCGGGGCGTCGACGAGGGTGTCGCGGCGCCCGGTCAGGAGTGCCGCGGGCAGTTCGACGAGGGCTGCGGTGCCGCCCCACTCCCCCGCCGTCAGCCGGACGCCGACGTCATGGCGGGCGGCGAGCCGCACCACGACGTACAGGCCGAGGCCCAGGGTGTCCAGGGTGCGCTCGGCGGCGGCCGTGCCCGGCTCGGCGAGCAGCGCGTTGATCTCCGCGAGGCGCTCCGGCTCGACCCCGATGCCCTCGTCGGTCACCCGCAGCCGCACCTCGCCGTCCTCGCCGCTCTCGCCGGACAGCGACACCCGGGTGTCGTCGGGCGAGAAGGCGGCGGCGTTGTCGAGGAGTTCGGCTACCAGGTGGCTGACGTCGTCGGCGGCGAACCCGGCGACCTCGGCGCCGGGCGGCAGGTCGGTGATGTCCACCCGCTCGTAGGGCTCGATCTCGCTGACGGCCGCCCGCAACACGTCCACCAGCGGCACCGGCCCCGCGTGGTGGTGGCCCGTGCCCTGCTCGGTGCCGGCCAGCACGATGACGTTCTCGCTGCACCGGCGCATCTGCGCGGCGAAGTGGTCGAGCCGGAAGAGGGTGTCCAGCCGCTCCGGGTCCTGCTCGTGCTCCTCCATCGCCTCGATGACGGCGAGCTGGCGCTCCACGAGTCCCAGCGTGCGCAGCGCCAGGTTGACGAACCGGTTCCGCTCGACCGTGTCCCGCCCGGTGGCCTCCGGCGCGACGGCGTCCGCTCCGCCGGAGGCGAGTCGGGCCGCCAGCTCGTCCCGCTCGCACCGCAGCGCCGCCAGCTGCTCCTGCAGGACGTCGCGCTCGGCGGCCAGCCGCTTGCGCCCGCTGAGCTGCCGGGCCTGCTCGGCGTCGAGCGCGGTCACCCGGCGGGCGAGTTCGGCGGCGTGCTGGTGCAGGGTGTTGACGTGGCGGGCGGTCTTGGCGAACTCGTCGTTGCGGCCCCGGTAGGTCATCGGGCGCTCGACACCCGGGTCGCGGGCCAGCCGTTCGGCCCCGCGCCGGACGGCGGCCAGCGGGTGGGTCAGGGACCGAGCCGCCCACACGCTGACGCCGACGGCGAGCAGCAGGCAGACGCCCAGCAGGCCGATGGCGGTCTCCAGCGCGGTGACGTCCTCGTCCCGCAGCGATGCCAGGCGCGCGGTGTCGGCCGTCGTCATGGCCGACTCCACGCTCCGCATGAGGCCGACCCGGGCGGTGAGGGCGTCCCGCAGCTTCTCGCGGTCCAGGCTGCGGTCGGCGGCGTCCAGGCGCGGTTCGTCGGTGAGGGTGGCGAGGTAGCGCTCGGCCCGGGTGACGTCGGCGCCGTTCACCGTCCGCTGGTAGGCGTCGCGGGCGCCCTGCCGGGCCGTCAGCCGGAAGTCGGCCAGGGCGGCGTCGGAGAGGAAGTCGGCGTGCTGGGCGGCGGTCGTCAGCTCCTGCTGCTCGCCGCCGGCGCCGAGGGCCGCGAGCAGCAGGCCCTGGGCGGCCGCGGCCTGGTCGACGGCGCGGGTGAGCAGCGGCAGGGCCTGCGTGTCGGAGTCCGCGCCGGAGCCGGCCTGGGCACGGGCGGGCAGGTCGCGGGCGAGCGCCGCCCCGATACCGGCCAACGCGTCGATGAGGCGGTTGTACGCCGTGAACGTCTCGGTCGGGGAGGTCTGCTTCGCCAGGGCCGCGCGGCGGACCGGGGCGAGGTCGCGCAGGGCCCGGTCGGCGCTCCGGTAGGCCGGTTCGTCGCCGGAGGTGTCCTGTGCCTCGGTACGCAGCTCCCGCGCCTGCCGGTCCACCCGCTCCCGGTCGGCGGCCGAGGGCGCGGCGGCCTTGGAGACGGCGGCGGGGGTCACCGGGTAGGCCGCGGGGGACGCGGTGCCGCCCGCGGGGAGGCCGCCGAGGACGGCAGGCGCCGGGGTGCCCGGCCCGCCGGTCGGTGCCGGGGCCCGGGACGAGACGCCGGTGCCCGTCCCGCCGCCCGTCAGGCCCGTGCCGGCTCCCGTGGAGCCCGTCGACGTACCCGTGCCGGAGCCCGTGGCGCCCGTCCCGGCCCCGCCGGTGGTGGTGCCCCAAGGTGTCGTCGTCCCGCCGGTGGTGGTGCCGTCCGTGCCGCCGGGGGTGCCGGGGGTGTCGGAGGAACCGGCGGCGGCGAGGTACCCGGTCATCGCGTCGCGCTCGTCGGCGAGGGAGTGCGCCAGCGTCACCGCCCGGGCGTTGAGCTCGGCGAGGTCGACCAGGCGCTGGGAGTCGTGGGTGTCCGCCACCCGCGCGGCGACGACGGGGGCCCCCGCCCCGGCGACGACCACCGCGACCACGGCGACGGCGACCATCAGCCGGTTGCGCACCCGGGCCGGGCGCCTGCCCTCGGAGGTGTCGGGGCCGAAGCCGGCGGGGCCGACGCCCCGGCCGCCCGGCGCGGGGGCCTGCCCCTTGGAGGTCCCGCTCCCGGCCTCGTCCTGAACCCGCTTGTTCCGCACCGCTGCTCGCATTCTCGTCTCACCTGCCCACGCCGTGTGGCACGTGCGGGCTCCGCCGGGCGTCCCTTGCACGGGCGGCCACCGCCGGGCCCGCGGCGACGTATGCGTGCCCGCGCGCGGGGATGTGTTCCAGTCCGGTGTGTGCGCGTCGCGGCGAGTCTGTCAGCCGTGTTCCGGTCCTTCGGACCACGACCCTCGCACCCGCGCCGCGCTGCGGCGCGACAACGGAGAGTCGGCCACCCGAAGGAGTGAACAACATTCGCAAGTTGACCATCAACCTCGGTCAACTCCGATCGTGAGGCGACACCTTACCGCCCGTCGGGCGTCGTTTGGAGAACCGTGAAGCGCCTGGGAAGATGCCCGCCCGCACGCCGTCCCGCCGGAAGCGCCCCGTCCGGCGCCCGCCCTCTCCCCGTCTTGGGACGACTCGACCGGGGCCCTCGGCAGCCCGCCGCACCGGCCGCCCACGGCGCCGGACGGCCGGCGGGCGGAGCCGCCACCGCCGCCGGGCCGGGAGGTGCGGCAGACTGGCCGGCATGCGCGTCGATCTCGCCACCGCTCCGGGGAATCCCCAACACCCCAACGAGGACTTCGTCTCGGTGGCCGTGCCTGCCGCCGGGGAGGGGGGCGCGGCGGTGCTCCTGGACGGCGTCACGCCACCGGAGGGGGACGTGGGGTGCCCGCACGGCGTCCCGTGGTTCACCGCCCGGCTGGGCGGGGCGCTGCTGGAACTGGCGGCCTCCCGGCGCGACATGACGCTGCCCCAGGCACTGGCCGGGGCCGTGCGGCGAACCGCCGACGCCCACCGCGAAACCTGTGACCTTTCTCACCCGCGCACGCCGCAGGCCACCGTGGTGGCCGTGCGCTGGTCGGCGAGCGAGGTCGAGTACCTGGTCCTGTCGGACTCCGTCCTGCTGCTGGAGGACACCGAGGGCCGCGTCGAGGCCGTCCTGGACACCCGCCTGGCCGACCTGCCGTCCGCGCTCCTCGCCCAGCGGGACGCGGTGCGGGCGCTGGCGCACGGGTCCGCCGAGCGGGCCGGGGCCGCTGCCGCCTACGGTCGCGCGGTGGAGGCGCTGCGCAACGCCGAGGGGGGCTTCTTCACCGCGGCCGCCGACCCCGCCGTCGCCGCCCGCGCGGTGACCGGGAGCCGGCCGGTCGACGACCTGAGCGCCTTCGCCGCCCTCAGCGACGGCGCGAGCCGCTGGGTCGAGGTGTTCCACGAGGGCGACTGGACGGACACCATGGCCCTGCTGCACCGGACCGGCCCGCAGCAACTCCTCGACCGGGTCCGCGCCGCCGAGGCCGCGGACGCGACGGGGACGGCGCACCCGAGGGGGAAGGTGCGCGACGACGCCTCGGCGCTCTACGTGCGTCCCTGACAAGGCGGTGCGCCACACGCCCGGCCGGCCGCCGTTCCCCGCAGGTGGGCCGGGGCCGGTCAGCCCCGGTCGTCCTCCAGTTCCTGTTCGGCGTTCATCCGGTGGAGCAGCCGGGAGAGTTCCGCGACCTCCGCACGGTCCCAGGAGGCCAGCCGCCGGGCGTAACGGGCACGGCGGGCCTCGCGGACCCGGGTGAAACGGTCCAGGCCCTCGTCCGTCAGCCGCACGAGGACGGCGCGCCCGTCGGCCGGGTCGGGTTCGCGGGCGATCAGCCGCAGGTCCTCCAGCGCCCGGAGCTGCCGGCTTATGGTCGCCTTGCCCACACCAAAGTACCCGGCCAGTTCCGTGGCGCGTTGCTGCCCGGCGTCGGCCAGCCGCACCAGCAGTCCGTACGCCGCGGCCTCCAGGTCGGGGTGGACCTCCCGGGCCATCTCCCCGGAGGAGGCACGCGCCCGGCGCAGGAACACCGAGAGCTCCCGCTCCAGGGCCAGGAACTCGTGGTCCACACCAGGGGGGTCCTCGGACACAGGCCCGTCCTCCGTCTCGGTGTCCCGCACGTCAGCGCCCCTTCCCGCTCCGTCATCGCTGAAAGTTTCCTTCACCGCGAGAACCGCACCCCTCCTGCTGCCGCACCCGGTGACGCCGAAGTCCGTGGTGACGGGCCCCTCGCCCGCGGTCGGGCAAGTATTTCGCAGGCCCAGACCAACGGCAGACCCAGGGGCGCTTCCCTCCACTCATCTACGCGCGTATCGTCTGGGCCGCGCGATGGCATGACCACACCAAACGGCGGTCCGGTCACAACTGATCGGCCAGTCGTGTCCTGGTAGGCGTGGCCCGTGTCGTCGTGGTGCACCCCTCCCACGTCCCCCCTGAAGGATTCGACCGAGATCCTCGGAGGCAGTCATGCCCGTGCACAGATCCGGCTCCGTCCGCACCCGCCTCGCGTCCCGCCGCTCCCCGCTCCGGATCGGAGCCCTGGCCGTCGCCGCCGGCGCCCTCCTCGTCGGCGCCACCGGGGTGGCCGGCGCCGCCGCCCCCCACAAGAGCCCCGAGCCGCTCCACCCCGACCTGGACTACGCCGGCTCGCAGATCGCCAGGCACGAGGGGACCGCCGGCGGCAGGGCCACCCCCAACCCGCTGGTCGCCACCACCGAGGGGGTGGACGTCAGCAGCCACCAGGGCAGCGTCGACTGGGCGACGCTGTGGAACTCGGGTGTGAAGTTCGCCTACGTCAAGGCCACCGAGTCCACCAGTTACACCAACCCCTCCTTCGCCCAGCAGTACAACGGCTCCTACAACGTCGGCATGATCCGCGGCGCCTACCACTTCGCCACCCCCGACACCTCCAGCGGCGCCGCCCAGGCCACCTACTTCCTGGCGCACGGCGGCGGCTGGTCCAAGGACGGCAAGACGCTGCCCGGTGCCCTGGACATGGAGTACAACCCCTACGGCGCGACCTGCTACGGGCTGAGCGCGGCCGGCATGGTCAACTGGGTCAAGGACTTCACCTCCACCTACAAGGCGAAGACCGGCCGCGACCCGGTGATCTACACCTCCACCAGCTGGTGGACGCAGTGCACGGGCAACTCGGCGGCCTTCGGGTCGGTCAACCCGCTGTGGATCCCGCGTTACGGCTCCTCGGTGGGCACCCTGCCGGCCGGCTGGGGCTTCCACACCATCTGGCAGTACACCTCCACCGGCCCGACCGTGGGCGACCACAACAAGTTCAACGGTGACCTGAGCCGGGTCCAGGCCCTCGCCAACGGCTGAGGCCGCACGCCCGGTCCGGCGAGGGGGCACGTCCCCACCGTGCCCCCTCGCCCCGCGACGCGGTGCTCAGGCCGCCACGGGCACCTCGGCGGAGGCGTCGCCGGACTCCTCGGCCCGGCCCCCGGGGGCCAGCGCGAGTTCCAGGACCTGCCGGACGTCCGAGACGGGGTGCACCTCCAGCCCGGCCAGCACCTCGGCCGGCACGTCGTCGAGGTCGGGCTCGTTGCGCCGCGGGATCACCACGGTGGTGATGCCGGCACGGTGGGCGGCGAGCAGCTTCTGCTTGATGCCGCCGACCGGCAGCACCCGCCCGGTCAGCGACACCTCGCCGGTCATCGCCACGTCCGGCCGCACCCGGCGCCCCGACAGCAGCGAGGCGAGCGCCGTCGTCATGGTCACGCCCGCACTCGGGCCGTCCTTGGGCACCGCGCCGGCCGGCACGTGCAGGTGGACCCCGCGCTCGCGCAGGTCGCCCACCGGCAGCTCCAGCTCCGCGCCGTGGGAGCGCAGGAAGGACAGCGCGATGTGCGCCGACTCCTTCATGACGTCGCCGAGCTGGCCGGTGAGGGTGAGGCCGGTGGCCCCCGTCTCCGGGTCGGCCAGCGAGGCCTCGACGTAGAGCACGTCGCCCCCTGCCCCGGTGACGGCGAGTCCGGTGACCACGCCGGGCACGGCGGTGCGCCGCTCCGCCGGGTCCTGCGCGGCCTCCGGGGTGTGGTGCGGGCGCCCGATCAGCCCGCGCAGCTCCTCGGGCCCGACGGTGAACGGCAGCTCGCGCCGGCCCAGCTCGTGGTCGGCCGCCACCTTGCGCAGCAGCCGGGAGACGGACCGCTCCAGGTTCCGCACCCCGGCCTCCCGGGTGTACTCGCCGGCGAGCCTGCGCAGCGCCTCCTCCGTCACGTCCACCTCGCCCGGCTCCAGGCCGGACCGCTCCAACTGGCGCGGCAGCAGGTGGTCGCGGGCGATGACCACCTTCTCGTCCTCGGTGTAGCCGTCCAGCCGCACCAGCTCCATGCGGTCCAGCAGCGCCTCCGGAATGGCCTCCAGGACGTTGGCGGTGGCCAGGAAGACGACGTCGCTGAGGTCGAGCTCGACCTCCAGGTAGTGGTCGCGGAAGGTGTGGTTCTGCGCCGGGTCGAGCACCTCCAGCAGCGCCGCCGCCGGGTCTCCGCGGTAGTCGGCGCCCACCTTGTCGATCTCGTCGAGGAGCACGACCGGGTTCATGGACCCGGCCTCCTTGACGGCGCGCACGATGCGGCCGGGCAGCGCGCCCACGTAGGTGCGCCGGTGCCCGCGGATCTCGGCCTCGTCGCGCACACCGCCCAGCGCGACCCGGACGAACTTCCGCCCCATCGCGCGGGCCACCGACTCGCCCAGGCTCGTCTTGCCGACCCCGGGCGGCCCGACCAGTGCCAGCACCGCGCCGCCCCGCCGGCCGCCGACCAGGCCGAGGCCGCGCTCCGCCCGCCGCTTGCGGACGGCCAGGTACTCGGTGATGCGGTCCTTGACGTCGTCGAGGCCGGCGTGGTCGGCGTCCAGGACGGCGCGGGCCCCGGCGATGTCGTAGGCGTCCTCGGTCCGCGTGTTCCAGGGCAGCTCCAGGACGGTGTCGAGCCAGGTGCGGATCCAGCCGGCCTCCGGGTTCTGGTCCCCGGCGCGCTCCAGCTTGTCGACCTCCTTCAGGGCGGCCCGGCGCACCTCCTCGGGCAGGTCGGCGGCCTCGACGCGGGCCCGGGGGTCCTCGCCCTCGTCCCCCGAGTCGCCGCCGAGCTGCGCCAGCTCCTTGCGGACGGCCTCAAGCTGACGGCGCAGGAGGAACTCGCGCTGCTGCCGGTCCACGCCCTCCTGGACGTCCTTGGCGATGGACTCGGCGACGTCCTGTTCGGCGAGGTGCTCGCGCAGCCACTCGGTGGCGAGCCGGAGGCGGGCCACCGGGTCGGTGGTCTCCAGCAGCCGGACCTTCTGCTCGGTGGTCAGGAACGGCGAGTAGCCGGAGTTGTCGGCGAGCCGGCCCACGTCCTCGATCTGCTGGACGCGGTCGACGACCTGCCAGGCCCCGCGGCGGCGCAGCCAGCTGGTGGTGAGCGCCTTGTACTCGGTGACCAGCTCGGTCACCGCCCCCGGCAGCGGCTCGGGCGCGGCCTCGGCCACGACGGTGCCTTCCACCCAGAGGGCGGCGCCGGGCCCGGTCGTGCCGGCGCCGATGCGGACGCGTTCCAGGCCGCGGATGAGGGCCCCGGGGTCTCCGTCGGAGAGGCGGCCGACCTGCTCGATGCGGCCGAGGGTGCCGACGGAGGCGTACCGCCCCTCGGTCCGCGGGACCAGCAGGACGCGGCCCCGGCCGGCGTGGGAGTCCTCGGGTGCGGCGGCCTGGGCGGCCTCGACCGCGGCCCGCACCTCGGTGTCGGACAGGTCCAGCGGCACCACCATGCCGGGCAGGACGACCTCGTCGTCGAGCGGCAGGACCGGCAGGGTGAGCGGTGCAGACGTCGAAGCCATGATCTCCCCTTCAGCAGGCAAGTTGAGCAATGGTCGCTCAAGCTCTGGAGGGATCAATGCCCGCGGCACCCCCGGTTGTTCCCGGCCCCACCCCGCCCGCTGTTCGCCGTCAGCGATCACCTGCCTGCCGGGCCACGCGGGAAAGCGCTTGCCCACCCACCCCGGGCAGGGGCCAGGATGGGCCCCATGCCTACCCCTCCCACCCCAGCGCAGGAGAGCCCGCAGACCCTCGACCGGCGCGAGGGTCCGTACGGCGAGGTGGTGCTGCGGCGGCGCGGCACCCACTTCGAGATCATCGCCAACGGCTGCTTCCTCATGGACACCTCCGACGGCCGTTCCGAGCGGCTGCTGGTGGACGCGGCACTCGACGCGCTGCCCGCCGACCGGGAGCGGCCCGCGCTGCTCGTCGGCGGCCTCGGGGTGGGGTTCTCACTGGTGCAGGCGGTGCAGGAGCCGCGCTGGGGCCGGATCACCGTGGTGGAGCGCGAACCCGCGGTGATCGACTGGCACCGCGACGGCCCGCTCGCGGCGCTCACCGCCCCAGCCCTCGCCGACCCCCGCACCGAGGTCCTCGCGGCGGACCTCCTGGACCACCTCCGGCTCGTCGCGGACACCCCGCAGCGGCCCGGGGGCGAGGGGTGCTGGGACGCGCTCTGCCTGGACGTGGACAACGGCCCCGACTGGACCGTCACCGAGGGCAACGAGGGCCTGTACGCCCCGGCCGGGCTGGCGGCCTGCCGGGACGCCCTCACGCCCGGCGGCGTCCTGGCGGTATGGTCCGCGCAGCCCTCGGCGGCCTTCGAGGAGGCGCTGCGGGGTGCCGGTTTCGTCTCGGTCCGTACCGTTGAGATCCCTGTCGTCCGAGGTGTCCCCGACGTGGTGCACCTCGCACGCAAGGCCGCTGAGAACGCCGTCGGCCCCTGCCCGTACGCTGCTGGCAGCACATACGCTGTGACCGGCGCGTGAGCGGCACCCGTCCCCACCGGGCGACCGGAAGGCGACGACCGTCGGCACTCACGCATGGTGACCAGTCGTACACGCCGTGAGGCCGCGGCAGGATGCGGACCGAGACACGGGGACATGCAGGGGCGGGCGATGGAGCAGACACAGACCACCCAGGGCGCGGCAGCGGCTACGCCCGGCGCACAGCGCCGCGTACTCGTCGTCGAGGACGACCCGACGATCGTCGACGCCATCGCGGCGCGGCTGCGGGCCGAGGGCTTCCAGGTGCAGACCGCCGGCGACGGCCCCTCCGCGGTCGCCGCCGCCCAGGCGTGGGAGCCGGACCTGCTGGTCCTGGACGTCATGCTGCCGGGCTTCGACGGCCTGGAGGTGTGCCGCAGGGTGCAGGCGCAGCGTCCGGTGCCGGTGATGATGCTGACGGCCCGCGACGACGAGACGGACATGCTCGTCGGGCTGGGTGTCGGCGCGGACGACTACATGACCAAGCCGTTCTCCATGCGGGAGCTGGCGGCCCGGGTGCACGTCCTGCTGCGCCGGGTGGAGCGGGCCACGCAGGCCGCGCACACGCCGCGCGGCGGCAGCCTGCGCCTGGGCGAGCTGGAGATCGACCACGCGCAGCGCCGGGTGCGGGTCCAGGGCGAGGACGTCCACCTCACGCCCACCGAGTTCGACCTGCTGGTCTGCCTGGCCGGCACGCCCCGGGCCGTGCTCTCGCGCGAGCAGCTGCTCGCGGAGGTCTGGGACTGGGCCGACGCCTCGGGCACCCGCACCGTCGACAGTCACATCAAGGCGCTGCGCCGGAAGATCGGCGCCGAGCGCATCCGCACGGTCCACGGCGTCGGCTACGCCCTGGAGACCCCCCAGGCATGAACCTCCCCGGGCCGCGCAAGTCCACCGACCGCCTCGCCGCCCTGACCCGCTCGGGCCCCGCCCGTGCGGTGACCGCGTGGGTGCGCGACTGGCCGTCCGCGCGGGCCCGGCGGGCGGCGCAGCGCGCACGGCGCTGGTCGGCGCCACGCCTCCAGAGGCCGTCCTGCCCCTCCTGCCTGCGGCAGTGGTGGGGGCGGATCTGGGAGGCGCTGCGCCCGCTGGACCCCTACCGCTCGGTGAAGGCCGCGCTGGGCGCGCTGGTGGTCGTCTCGGTGGTCATCACCACGCTGCTGGTCTTCGTGGCGCTGCACTCGGAGACCGAGCTGCGCGTCATCACCGTCTTCTCGATCATCGCCTCGCTGCTGGTCACCCAGTTCGTGGCGAACGGGCTCACCGCCCCGCTGGGTGAGATGACCGACGTCACGCGGGCGATGGCGCAGGGTGACTACACCCGTCGGGTCCAGCTCAGCCGCCGCGACGAGTTCGGGGAGCTCGCCGAGTCCTTCAACCAGATGGCGGCCGATCTGGAGGGGGTGGACCGGCACCGCAAGGAGCTGGTCGCCAACGTCTCGCACGAGCTGCGCACCCCCATCGCGGCGCTGCGGGCGGTCCTGGAGAACGTGGTCGACGGGGTGATCGAGCCCGACCCGGAGACCATGCGCACCGCGCTGCGGCAGACCGAGCGCCTCGGCCGGCTGGTGGAGCACCTGCTGGACCTCTCCCGCCTGGACAACGGCGTGGTGCCGCTGCACGCGTGGCGCTTCGAGGTGTGGCCGTACCTCTCGGGGGTGCTCAAGGAGGCCAACATGAGCCGCGGCGCCACCACGCTGGGCACCCCCGGCTCGGGCACCCACACCCGTACCGACGTCCACCTGCACCTGGACGTCTCGCCGCCGGAGCTGACCGCCTACGCCGACGCCGAGCGCCTGCACCAGGTGGTGGCCAACCTCATCGACAACGCCATCAAGCACAGCCCCCGGCACGGCAGGGTCACCGTGCGTGCCCGTGGCGGCGAGGCGCCCGAGAGCCTCGTCCTGGAGGTCCAGGACGAGGGCCCCGGGATACCCGCGGCCGAGCGGCTGCACGTCTTCGAGCGGTTCAACCGGGGCGGCCCGGGGACCTCGGGGCCGGGGACCGACGGCGGCACGGGGCTGGGCCTGGCCATCGCACGCTGGGCCGTCGATCTGCACGGCGGGCGGATCGGGGTGGCGGAGTCCGAGCGCGGATGCCGCATCCGCGTCACTCTTCCGGGTAGTGGCTCGGCGCGAGGCTGACCGTGGGCCGAGCGTGTCCACTGCCGTAGGGTCGGCTGCGGAACCACGGATTCCGCAGCTTGTCGATCATTCGTACCCGACAACGGGCAAACCCCGTGTGTTTCCCGCTCGAACCTGCCCTGAAACCCGCTCGGAAATGTGACCTAGGCGACGAAGGGCCTCCCGGACTGCACCGAAGGTCATAACAGGCGTAGCCTTTATTCCCGCTGTCCATCACCTCAGGAAGCGGAAGAGGGCGGTTGCCGCCGTGTCGCCACAGTCCCCCAACAGCTCGAGCACTTCGACCGATCAGGACGCCTCAAGCGCGTCTCCGTTCGGCTCCAACGAGTGGCTCGTCGATGAGATCTACCAGCAGTACCTCCAGGACCCGAACTCGGTAGACCGAGCCTGGTGGGACTTCTTCGCCGACTACAAGCCGGGCGGTGCCACCGCTCCGGACTCGGCGTCCGGGGGTCAGGCCGCGGCGCGGCCCGCCGCGAGCGCCCCGGCCCAGTCCCCCGCGACTCCCTCTCCGGCGCCGCAGGCCGCCACCGGCACGCCGGCACGCCCCGAGCCCGCCAAGGCGGAGCAGCCGAAGGCCGCCCCCGCCGCGCAGCCCAAGCCCGCCGCACAGGCCAAGCCGGCCGCCGCCGCGCAGCCGAAGGCCGCGGCGAGCACCGACGCCGAGGCGCCGAGCGGCCCGGAGTTCGTCACGCTGCGTGGTCCGGCCGCCGCCGTGGCCAAGAACATGAACGCCTCGCTGGAGCTGCCCACGGCCACGTCCGTGCGCGCCGTCCCGGTGAAGCTGCTGTTCGACAACCGCATCGTGGTCAACAACCACCTCAAGCGGGCCCGGGGCGGGAAGGTCTCCTTCACCCACCTCATCGGCTACGCCATGGTGCAGGCGCTCAAGGCCATGCCCTCGATGAACCACTCGTTCACCGAGAAGGACGGCAAGCCCACCCTGGTCAAGCCCGAGCACGTCAACCTGGGCCTGGCCATCGACCTGGTCAAGCCCAACGGTGACCGCCAGCTCGTCGTCGCCGCGATCAAGAAGGCCGAGACCCTCTCCTTCTTCGAGTTCTGGCAGGCCTACGAGGACATCGTCCGCCGGGCCCGGAACAACAAGCTGACGATGGAGGACTTCACCGGCGTCACCGCGTCGCTGACCAACCCCGGCGGCATCGGCACCGTCCACTCGGTGCCGCGCCTGATGCCGGGCCAGGGCCTCATCATCGGCGTCGGCGCCATGGAGTACCCGGCCGAGTTCCAGGGCACCTCCCAGGACACCCTGAACAAGCTGGGCGTCTCCAAGGTCATGACGCTGACCAGCACCTACGACCACCGGGTCATCCAGGGTGCGGCCTCCGGCGAGTTCCTGCGCATCATGAGCCAGCTGCTGCTCGGCGAGAACGACTTCTACGACGAGATCTTCAAGTCGCTGCGCATCCCCTACGAGCCGGTGCGCTGGCTGAAGGACATCGACGTCTCCCACGACGACGACGTCACCAAGGCCGCCCGCGTCTTCGACCTCATCCACTCCTACCGGGTCCGCGGCCACGTCATGGCCGACACCGACCCGCTGGAGTACACCCAGCGCAAGCACCCCGACCTCGACATCATCGAGCACGGCCTCACCCTGTGGGACCTGGAGCGCGAGTTCGCCGTCGGCGGCTTCGCCGGCAAGTCGATGATGAAGCTGCGCGACATCCTGGGCGTGCTGCGCGACTCGTACTGCCGCACCACCGGCATCGAGTACATGCACATCCAGGACCCCAAGCAGCGCAAGTGGATCCAGGACCGGGTGGAGCGCGGCCACACCCAGCCCGAGCGCGAGGAGCAGCTGCGCATCCTGCGCCGCCTGAACTCCGCCGAGGCGTTCGAGACCTTCCTGCAGACCAAGTACGTCGGCCAGAAGCGGTTCTCGCTGGAGGGCGGCGAGTCCGTCATCCCGCTGCTGGACGCGGTGCTCGACTCCGCGGCCGAGGCCCGCCTGGACGAGGTCGTCATCGGCATGGCCCACCGCGGCCGCCTCAACGTCCTCGCCAACATCGTCGGCAAGTCCTACGCGCAGATCTTCCGGGAGTTCGAGGGCAACCTCGACCCGAAGTCGATGCACGGCTCCGGCGACGTGAAGTACCACCTGGGCGCCGAGGGCACCTTCACCGGCCTGGACGGCGAGCAGATCAAGGTCTCGCTGACCGCGAACCCCTCGCACCTGGAGGCGGTCGACCCGGTCGTGGAGGGCGTCTCCCGCGCCAAGCAGGACATCATCAACAAGGGCGGCACGGACTTCACCGTCCTGCCGGTCCAGCTCCACGGTGACGCGGCGTTCGCGGGCCAGGGCGTGGTCGCCGAGACGCTGAACATGTCGCAGCTGCGGGGCTACCGCACCGGCGGCACCGTGCACGTCGTCATCAACAACCAGGTCGGGTTCACCGCTCCGCCGGAGTCGGCGCGCTCCTCGATGTACGCCACCGACGTGGCGCGCATGATCGAGGCGCCGATCTTCCACGTCAACGGTGACGACCCGGAGGCCGTGGTCCGCGTGGCGCGCCTGGCCTTCGAGTTCCGGCAGGCGTTCAACAAGGACGTCGTCATCGACCTGATCTGCTACCGCCGCCGCGGCCACAACGAGTCCGACAACCCGGGCTTCACGCAGCCGCTGATGTACGACCTGATCGACAAGAAGCGCTCGGTGCGCAAGCTCTACACCGAGTCCCTCATCGGCCGGGGCGACATCACGCTGGAGGAGGCGGAGCAGGCGCTCCAGGACTTCCAGGGGCAGCTGGAGAAGGTCTTCACCGAGGTCCGCGAGGCCACCACGCAGCCGGTGGCGCCGGCGGTGCCCGAGCCGCAGGCGGAGTTCCCGGTGGCCGTGGAGACCGCGATCTCCCAGGAGGTCGTCAAGCGGATCGCCGAGTCGCAGGTCAACGTCCCGGACCGGATCACGGTCCACCCGCGGCTGCTGCCGCAGCTCCAGCGCCGCGCCGCGCAGGTCGAGGACGACACCATCGACTGGGGCATGGGCGAGACCCTGGCCATCGGCTCGCTGCTGCTGGAGGGCACCCCGGTGCGCCTCTCGGGCCAGGACTCCCGCCGCGGCACCTTCGGTCAGCGCCACGCGGTGCTGGTCGACCGGGAGACCGGCCAGGACTACACCCCGCTGCTGTACCTGTCCGAGGACCAGGCGCGCTTCAACGTCTACGACTCGCTGCTGAGCGAGTACGCGGCGATGGGCTTCGAGTACGGCTACTCGCTGGCCCGCCCGGACGCGCTGGTGATGTGGGAGGCGCAGTTCGGCGACTTCGCCAACGGCGCGCAGACGGTGGTGGACGAGTTCATCTCCTCCGCCGAGCAGAAGTGGGGCCAGACCTCCGGCGTCACCCTGCTGCTGCCGCACGGCTACGAGGGCCAGGGCCCGGACCACTCCTCGGCCCGGATCGAGCGCTACCTCCAGCTGTGCGCCCAGAACAACATGACGGTCGCGATGCCCACGCTGCCGTCGAACTACTTCCACCTGCTGCGGTGGCAGGCCCACAACCCGCACCACAAGCCGCTGGTGGTCTTCACCCCGAAGTCCATGCTGCGGCTGAAGGCGGCGACGTCGAAGACCTCGGAGTTCACCACCGGTGGCTTCCGTCCGGTCATCGGGGACGACTCGGTGGACCCGAACGCGGTCCGCAAGGTCGTCTTCTGCTCCGGCAAGGTCTACTACGACATCGAGGCCGAGCGGGTCAAGCGCGGTGCGAACGACGTGGCCGTCATCCGCATCGAGCGGCTGTACCCGCTGCCCGGCAAGGAGCTCCAGGCGGAGATCGCCAAGTTCCCCAACGCCGAGAAGTACCTGTGGACGCAGGAGGAGCCGGCCAACCAGGGCGCCTGGCCGTTCCTCGGCCTCAACCTGATCGACCACCTGGACCTGGCGGTCGGCGCGGACGTCCCGCACAGCGAGCGGCTGCGGCGCATCTCGCGTCCGCACGGCTCCTCGCCGGCGGTCGGTTCGGCCAAGCGCCACCAGGCCGAGCAGGCGCAGCTCATCGCCGAGGTCTTCGAGGCGTGAGGTGCGGCGGCACGCGGTGAGCCGCGTGCCGGAGGAGTGACGAAGGGGTGGGCCCCCCCCGGTTGCGGCGGGGGCCCCCCCCCTAACCGCGCGCCCGCCCGGGGTCATTCCCCCCCCCCGACCCCCACCGGCACCCCCCCCACGAACGCCACGAAGTACACCA